>CANQQY010000010.1 GCA_947626105.1 uncultured Clostridia bacterium
GAATGCCCTCGCGGAAATAAAAAGCGACGCGACGTTCTAATTACGTCATGGTGAGCGTAGTCGAACCATCACCTTATCATACTGCGGTGATCCTTCGACACGCCGCAAGGACAGCGGCGGCTCAGGATGACGAATTGGAATGCCCTCGCGGAAATAAAAAGCGACGCGACGTTCTAATTACGTCATGGTGAGCGTAGTCGAACCATCACCTTATTATACTGCGGTGATCCTTCGACACGCCGCTTTTGTCAGCGGCGGCTACTTCGCGCCAAGGACGGCGCTCGTGCCGCGCTTAGTGCAATAGAATGCGCGCGGGGCAGGATGACGTATTTTAGAATGCCGAGAAGATCGCTCAATCCTTGAACTGTTCCAAAAATCTCACATCGTTTTCGGTGAGAAGTTTGATGTTGTTGACGCCGTATTTGAGCATCGCAATGCGTTCGATGCCCATGCCGAAGGCAAAGCCCGTGTAGACGTCGGGATCCACGCCGCAATTTTCGAGCACACGGCGGTTCACCATGCCCGCGCCGAGCACTTCGATCCAGCCCGTGCCCTTGCAAAGTGAGCATCCCTTGCCGCCGCAGGCATGGCAGCTCACATCCACCTCGACGGAAGGCTCCGTAAAGGGGAAATAGCTGGGGCGTAGGCGGGTCTTGCTCGTTTCGGAGAACATGGTGCGGGCGAATTCGTCGAGCATGCCTTGAAGATCGCAGAGAGTCACGCCCTTGTCCACGACGAGCCCCTCCATCTGGTGGAACATGGGAGAGTGGGTCGCGTCGTCGTCCGAGCGGAATACACGCCCGGGGGAGAGCATCTTGATGGGCGGTTTCTTCTTCTCCATGAGACGGATCTGCCCCGCGCTCGTCTGCGTGCGGAGAAGGAATTCATCCGTGAGATAGAAGGTATCCTGCATGTCGCGCGCGGGATGATCCGCGGGCGTGTTGAGCGCGGTGAAATTATAGTATTCGTTTTCGATCTCGGGCCCCTCGAACACTTCGAACCCCATTCCCGCAAAGACGTCGATGAGCTCGTTCTTAACGCGTGTGACGGGGTGAAGGGTGCCCTTTTCGTGCCTGCGGCCGGGCATGGTGACGTCCACCCGCTCCGAGGCGAGCTTCTTCTCCATTTCGCGTTCCTTCATGCGCGCCTCGATCTCGGCGAAGAACCCTTCGAGCCGTTCGCGCAGGGCGTTGACCTGTTTCCCGAAGGCGGGACGCATCTCCTGCGCAAGGTCTTTCATCCGTTTCATGAGCGCGGTAACCTTGCCCGACCGCCCCAAAAACTGCATTTTCGCCTCGTACAGGGCGCGGCTGTCCTCGGCTTTTTCCGCCGCTTCCTTCGCTTCCTGCAAGACGTCGTTTTCGATATCCATATTGCCTCCCGTAAAAAATAAAAACCCGTCCCCCAAAAGGGACAGGGCGAAATTACGCGGTACCACCTGTCTTTCGCGCTTTTTCAAGCGCCTCGTTGCCCTTAACGCGGGATACGTCCCCTCTTGAGGTTCGGGTCGGAGGGGCGGCTCGCGGGGGAATACCGCGCCCCATTCATAGAGACCTTTCAGCCGAGGGTCCCCTCTCTGGAATGAAATCACGGCGCGTCTTGCCCGTATCAATGCCTTTGAGGGTAGTTTAGCATTTCTTATCCCGAAAGTCAAGCGTTTTCATGCGAAAACACAAGGCCTTCTCCCTTCGGAGGGCTCTCATTCCGAGCCCGTAAGGGGCGAGCGAATCCCCTCGTAAGTACAGACGCCCGTGGGTCTATAAGATCCGCTCGCTTCGCTCGGGATGAGGACAGGGGGCGTTCGCGGGAGCGGCGATAAAAAGCGACGCGGCGTTCCAATTACGTCATGATGAGCGTTCCCAATTACGTCATGGTGAGCGTAGTCGAACCATCACCTTATTTATAATGCGGTGATCCTTCGACGGAGCTACTTCGCGCCAAGAGAGGCGCTACTTCGCGGGCGGTGCCCGCTCGTGCCGTGCTTAGTGTAATAAGAATGCGCACGGGGCGTGCCGCGCTTAGTGCAATAGAATGCGCGCGGGGCAGGATGACGTGATTAGAATGCGGTGATCCTTCGACAAGCTCAGGATGACGTAATTGGGAACCATTGCCCACCCCCCTACCCGTTGCGGCGGCAGGGACCGCCGCAACCCCGTCGGCGAGGCCACGCCTCCTGTCGCGGCGTCCCTCACAGCCCATCGGGCTGTTGAGGAGAATGACGCCGCTCCTCCCCTTGGGAGGGGGCATAGAATGCGCGCGGGACGGAAGAAGCTTCATGGCTCCTCCTAAGGAGGAGCTGTCACCGTAGGTGACTGAGGTGGGCATCCCCGGAAAAAACCAAAAGGGCAGAAAAAAACCGTCCCGAACGGGACGGTTTTTATGTTTGATTCAATTAGCCAACTGTGGGAATCGTGATGTCTTCTGCTTCGTAGGTGATGACGATGTTGATTTCGCTTTCGCTCTTCACGCCTTCTGCATCGACGTTGTATTCCGCATAAACCGCAATGAGCTGACCGTCTTTGTTGAACTTGATGACGGGAGTGGGCATTCCTGCGGGAGCATTTGCAAGGACATAACCCTTCTGGTCTGCATCATACTTATAATCGGAGAATCTCATGCTGCCAAGATTGATACCTGTAATCATCAAAACGGCATCAAGGGTAACAACGGGGCCGCCGGATTCGGTCGACGTCCACTTGCCGTCTTTCTTCTCATACAGGGTGTATTTCCCGTCTTTGAGTTCGCTGACACCCTCTCTGTGCTCCTCAGCCTTTTGACCATTTGCTTCTTCAACACTGTCCATCGTAAGGGATGCCTTGGGGCCGTTCTTGATCGCGGTAAGAGTGATATCAGCAGACATCTTGTTGCCCGCCGCTTCACCGGAGCCTTCCACAGAAATCTCAACCGTGTACTTGGAGTCCTCTTCCTCGAAAACGTCGAGGCAAGCATTCCACTGTTCCTCGGTGATTTCCTCACCCTTCACACTCTTCGCGTCAGGACCGCCGCCGCAGCCGACAAGACCGACGCACATCACAGCAGCCAGAGCGGCAGCCGTGAAACCGAACAAAAGTTTCTTCATAACTGGTTACCTCCAATTGAAATTATGATTGCATTATACTATCCCACTTTTGACTTGTCAACTGTTTTTGTGAAAAAATTTTCACATTTTCCAAGAAAATTTCAAATAAAACGACCTTATTTCCCAAAATTTTCAATCTACTGCCTATTTTAGGGCTCAATCCATGCGGATCTTGCGGAGAAGCGCCGGATTTCCGAGCGCCCGCCCGCCGCCGAGCACGACCGCCATGTGCGGCTTTGCGGCGATGTGCGATTCCATCTGCAACCGTTCCGCGACGTAATCGCCGAGCCCCGGCATCGAACAGACCCCGCCCGAAAGGTAGACCCCGCTCCTGCACATCGCCGCGGAGACCTCCTCGGGAAGTTTGCGCAGGATCAGTTCTGCATATTCCAAGATCGTGTCCATATACCCGCTGATGGGGGCGTAGATATCTTCCGAATAGACGGCGACGGAACGCGGCTTGCCCGTGGTGACGTCCCTGCCCTGCACGACGGTGCTCTGGTGGTCGCCTGCATAGAGGCTCCCCACCGTATTTTTGAGTTTTTCCGCCGTCAAGGAGCCGATCTTCAAATTGTAGAGCTGGGCGATATGGTCGATGATATGCACATCCATATTATTCCCGCCCACGTTCATGGAAAGCCCCGCGATGATGCCGTCGAGGGAGAAGGCGGCAAGCGACGTCTTTCCCGCGCCGATATCAATGGAAAAGACGGGATTGGATTCCGAAATGGGGACGTTCTGCCCGAGTGCGGCGAGATAGGGCGTTTCGGCGAAGCTGACGCGGGAGATCCCCGCCATGCGCGCGGCGCGCAGATATTTTGCGCGTTGCTCCTCGGAATATCCGCAGGGCACGCAGAAGAGGGCTTCCACCGAGAAGGAACGCTCGAGTTTGCCCAAAAAGTATTCGAGAAGGGCGCCCGCGAGGCGTTCGTCCACGATCTCGCCCTCATAGACGGGAAAGACGACCTCGGTATCCGCCGTCTTGCCGAGGAGCTTCTTCGCGTCGTTGCCGAACGCGTGCACCCTGCCCGTGTCCCGCCCGACGGTGACGCAGGTCGCCTCGGAAAGCACGACGCCGTTCCCGAGCCGATAAATTTTTGTGGCGGAAGTGCCGAAATCGATCGCCAGCTTCAACATATCAACCTCCGATGCGGGAAAGAAGCTCCCGCGTCTCCTCTATGGGGAGCCCGACGACGTTCGTGTAGCTCCCTTCGTAATGCTCTGCGAGCGCGTATCCGTCCTGAATGCCGTATGCGCCCGCCTTGCCGAACGGCAGTCCGCTCCGCACATAGCTTTCGATCAGATCTTCGGAGAGCGGATAAAATGTGACCTTTGTCTCGACGAGAGTCTCGTATCTCTCTTCCCCCGCGCAGAGGCAGACGCCCGTAAAGACGCTGTGCGTTCTGCCGCTCAAAAGGCGGAGCATGCGGCGGGCGTCCTCTTCCGACGAGGGTTTGCCGAGGACTTCCCCTTGAAGAGACACGACGGTGTCCGCCCCGAGCACGGCGGCGCCGGGGAAACGGGCGTGCACTTCCAATGCCTTTTCGCGGGCGAAGAGAGACGCCGTTTCATGCGCGGAAAGCCCCCTTGCTCCTTCCCCGAACAAAGAGGGCTCCACCGAAAACTCTTTACAAATTTGTGCGAGCAGTTCGCGCCTGCGCGGAGAGCTGCTCGCCAGAATTAGACGCATATTCATTGTTTATAAGAAAGGGGGTGACGGGACCCCCCACCGCCGCCCGCGGCGGAGCCTCCCAAAGGGGTAGGCCTTGGGGTTCCTCATTCCGAGCCACGCAAGGGGCGAGTGGATCCCCTCGTAAGTACGGACGTCCGTGAGTCTATGAGATCCGCTCGGCTTCGCCTCGGGATGAGGGCGGAGGGCGGCGGCGTTCCCAATTACGTCATGGTGAGCTTGTCGAACCATCACCTTGTTTATAATGCGGTGATCCTTCGACGGAGCTCAGGATGACATATTTTTATGACACCCCTTCCGTCACGGCAAGAGCAGCCGTGCCACCTTCCCCTCAAGGGGAAGGCAAGGGTCTACCCTTCATTCCAAATTACGGCGCGAAGCAAAACCACGCTTTTGCGGCAGCGCACTCAATTTGCCGAACCCCTTCGGCTTAATGTCCTGTGAAACAGAACGTCGGCGGCCGAATCGCTTTTACAAGGCAAAAAACTTAACCCCTCGCTCGTATTTATTTTTGAAGGACACCCCTTCCGCCCCCTCCGGGGGCACCCACCCCTCGAGGGGTGGGCAAGGGGTGGACGAAAAAAGAAATCGAGCGAAACAATCAGAGGATCTCCAAATTTTTCTTAAACTGCCGCTTAAATTCGGGACCCGCCGCCATGGCTTGGCGGATCTCCAAGGTCGCGTCGCCCGCAAGCTCCGTTTTCATGATCACGGAATCGCCGAGCACGTCGCAGTTGACCCCCTTCACCATGCCGAGGCCGCTCCTGTCGAGGCTCTCCGCAATGCGCAGAAGGATCCCGAGCTTCTTCACGACGTCGAGGTCTTCGTCCGTCACGATATCCTTATATCTCGCCCACTCGGCGGGATTGACGTCCTCCTTCCTGTGGCAGCCCGCGACGAATGCGGCGAGCACGATCTCGCGGTGCGTCACGCCGTACAGACCCGCGTTCAAGATCATATATCTGCTGTGATCCTGATGGTTATAATAGCGTACCCTAAGCCCCGCGTCGTGCAAACTCGCCGCAATTTTGAGGACTTTCAGATAGACGCGCGGGAACTTATGGAGCACGCGCAGCTGTTTGAAGAGCTGGATGGCGAGATGGACGGTGTTTTCCACGTGCTTCTCGTCGCAGCCGTAGTATTTGACATGGGTATTGATGGAATAACTCAAAACGTCCGCAATGGGCCGTTCGACCGTGACGGGAACCGCCTGGTTGAACATGATCCCCTCGCGGAGCCCGCAGCCGCTGATCGTAAACGATTCGATGTGCAGATAGTCCGTAAACGCCTTGATGATGGCGAGCGCGGCGGGCATAATGTCGGCACGGCTGGGGGAGAGCCCGCGGATCCGTTTGCGCTTTTCGACGTCGAGAACCCGTACCATGTCGTAAATGGCGCGGAAATCTTCGGTCATGAACTGATAATTATGCACCGTGTGGAGCGGGTACTTGCGCACGATGCGGTTCATCTTATAGAGGTTGCGGAAAGAGCCGCCCACGCCGATCATCTGCGTGTCGGGCTCCACATCGGAGAGCCATTCGATCTTTTTGAACTGCTCCGTGAAGAACTCCTCGATCCGCTCCGCCTGCTGTTCGGGGGAGAGGTTGTCGTCCTTGAAAAGGTCGGTGAGCGTCACCGCGCCGAAGGGCAGGGTAACGTAGTTGAGAACGCACCTGCGGTTGTAATAGATGATCTTGGTGCTGCCGCCGCCGATTTCGAGGACGATCCCCTTGGGCACGTCCATCGAATTGATGACGCCGCGGTAGACGAGCGTCGCTTCCGCCTCTTCCGATAAAACTTCCACGCGGATCCCGACGGTCGCCTGAATTTCGTCGAGGAACGACCGCTGGTTTTTGGCGCGGCGGACCGCCGCCGTCGCAACGGCGATGATCCGTTCGACGCCGCTCGCGTCGCAAAGTCTCTTAAACGTTTTGAGCGTGCGGATGGTCTCCGCCACGCGCTGCGGCTTCAAAAAGCCGTCCCTGTCCATATCCTGCCCCAGCCGTACGCTCTCTTTGAGCTCGTCCACTACGACGAAGTAATTCTCGTCGAACAGCTCGACGATCACAAGACGGGCGGAGTTGGACCCCAAGTCAATGATCCCAATTTTCTCCATATGATTCACCTGCCGCGATTTCACGGAACCCTTCCGTGCGGGATTTTGCTATACTACCCGATTTTAATCAATACTACGGCAATATTTTAGCATAGCCCTTGCGGTTTGTCCATACCCTTTTTGAAAATAATTCCCTTTTTACGGCAAATTTTTACTCTGTTTTTCGGACGCGGCGTGAAAAAAGCGCATTTTTCAGACGGAAGAGGGAAAGAATGACGAGAAAAAGCCCGAACGAGGTTTTCAGAACGGTCTGGGGAAGGAGCCCGGCGACAAGGGACGAGAGCGCGCCGAGAAGGAGCGCGGGAATCGCGAGAGGCAAGATCTCCCGCGTTTCGAGGAGCCCGCTCTTTGCGTGAACGAAGAGCGCCGCCGCGGACATGGGCAGGAAGGAGATGAGATTGATCCCCTGCGCCGTCCTCTGCCGGACGCCGAGAAAAATCGTGAGCAAAGGGATGAGCGCCGTGCCTCCGCCCATACCCATGCCCCCGAGGAGCCCGCCCGCAACGCCGCAGAGGAAGAAGAGATAAAAGCTCAAAAGAGCATCCTGATCCCCGCAAGGAGCATGAGGACGCCGAAGAGAAGATCGGTCGCCCGCACGGGCAGGACGGGCAGAAGTTTTGCGCCGAAATATCCCCCGAGCGCGACGCCGAGGGCGGAGGGCAGGAGAACGGACAGGGACACGGGGCGGAGAAAGAGATAGACGAGCGCGCTGAGCGCGGAAGCGGGAAGGACGACGGCGATGGCGGTCGCATGCGCCTTGCGCGAGGGCATGGTGCGTTCGAGAAGGGGCACGGCGACCATTCCCCCGCCGCCGCCGAGGAGTCCGTTGAGCGTCCCGATGAGCGCGCCGCCCAGGATCTTCCCCCTTTTGCTTCCCCCTTCTTTCATGCTTCCTCCCGCCGCCCGAAAGTGTAAAAATCGGGCGAATTCCATGAAAAGTTTGTGCCGTTTGAAAAAAATTTCTCTTTTTTGGGCGTTTTTCATGCGGAAATGCTTGCGTCCGAACGCATTTTATATTAAAATAGGGTCGTAATGTGAAAAATCGCGGAGTACGCCCATAAGGGAGGCGCTCCGTAAAAGGATGGAACTATGGCTAAACACTTTTTTCATGGAAAACGCAGGGGAGTGATCGTCGCACTCTCCGTAGCACTCTCCGCAACCTTCTCGCTCGGCCTCTTCGCCGCCTGCGCGGGCGAACCCGAAACGCCGTCCGAAGAGGAGCCGCCGCAGGACGTCGAGACGAACGAATCCACCGATCCGCAGCTCTTGAAAAACGGCAATTTCGAGTTCTATGCCGAAAAGGAGAAAGCGGTCGAGGATAAGCGTGCCTTCATCAATTCTCCCACCAATTGGAGAGCAACGTCGGGCAGCGGATCTTACGCTTCCCTGACTTCTTCGGGCATCGTGAACGTGGACGAATGGGAAACGATCACGACTTCCAACTACTCCCTCGTTCCCGACAGCGCCCTTACCGACATTGCAGACAGCAATTTCAAGGCGCAGGAGTTGACGGACGAGATCATTTCAAACGCCACGGAGAACTGGAACAAGGCGAGCGTCTACGACCAGCTTCTCTTCTATAAATATTACGGCGTGACTTCGGCGGATCAGTTCGCTCCCTACGGCGACTACACCTACTCCATCGACTTCGAGGACGTGCAGTACCTGAAAGAGGATCTCGGGGACAGCATCTCCGTGGGAAGCTCCACGGAGGAGGACAGCGACGATAAAAACGTCCTGATGATCCACAACAGGCAGAGATACCAGAGCGGGAACCACAAAATGCACGGGGCGGCGCAGTATTATACCTCCTCGACGACGATCTCGCTCGAAGCGGGCACCGCGGCGACCGTCACGGTGGACGTCCGCACGGACAAGCTGCTCTACGGGTATGTGGACGACGAACATCCCAACGAGGTCACCGAAGAGCGCGGCGCATATATCGGCGTCACCAATACCGTAGGCGGGCAGTCCCAGCCCGAAATGCAGATCAAGAACATCAACACGCAGGGCGAATGGCAGACCTACACGATCTATATCCGCGCCAACACCTTTGCGAGCACCTCGTTCTCCATCAAGCTCGGCCTCGGGCAGGGCAACACGGACGACAGATACGAACTTGTCGACGGGTATGCCTTCTTCGATAACGTCACGGTCACGAAGTTCCTCGGCGAAGAATACGAGGATAAGATCGCTTCCATTCCCGAAGAATTCAGATGCAGCATCAAATCGACTTCCGAAGAGAAGATCTTCTCGCGGGACGGCGTAGACAAGGCGCTGACTTCTTACTCGCTCAACCTTCTCTCGGAGGATTCTTCCGCCTCCGGCAAGAATCTCAGCCCCATTAGCATGGAAACGCTCGAAAACGGATTCGGGCACGGCGACAACATCGGGATCACCACCGAAGCGGGCACCGACAGGAACAAACCTTACGAATCTCTCATCAAAGACAACCGCAACGACGGTAAAACCCCTTCCGACGAACAGAGCATCGTAGAGCTCACCACCTACGGCGATCTGCAAGGGAAAAAGGACAGCAACAAATATCTTACAAAGATCTTTGCCGATGACTTCGGCACCTTCCCCTTCGAAGGCAGCGGGGAAAAGGCAGACGTTCCCGTCCTCATGATGCTTTCCACCAACGGCGCGGCATACACTGCGAAGCTCGAAAGCGACACCTTCTCGCTGGAAGGAAATTCGAGGATGCTCGTCTCCTTCTTCGTAAAGACAAGTTCCATCCTCTCCGGCCGTCTCGGCGCGGGCGTCACCCTCGTGGACGGCGACAACGAGACGTCCATCTCCTCGTTCGACAGCACGACGGTTCCCGCCGTGGACGTGAACGACGACCTTACCGACATTTACGACGGCTGGGTGCAGTGCTTCTTTATCGTCGCAAACGAAACGGACAGCCCGAAGTCGTTCTCCCTGAAATTCACTTACGGCGTCACGAGCGTGCAGGGCACGGCGGAGGAGGACTACTGCAACGGCTATGCGGCGTTCACCGATTTCCGTACGATGCCGCTCAACAAGACGGAGTACGGGTTCGCCTCGACGGGCAGCTATGCGAAAAAGGTTTCCCTGACGGCGATCAAGGCAAACACCTCCCGTTTCGACACGGCGGACGCGGCTTCCGACATCGAGAAAGATCTGGCGAATCCTTCCTCCTTCCGCGAATCGGTCGCGGGGCAGGACATCTATACGCCCGATCCCGATGAGAACAGCATCTTCGCGGGTCTCATCAATAACGACAACGATTATAAGAACGTCGACGCCTATAAGGAGACCGTTTGGGGACAGTTCCTCACGACGAAAGCGGCAAACGGCGCGGCCGACGCCAAGACGTGGTGGAACACCCTGTTCGGCGAAAAGAGCCTGATCGACCCGGATGCGCGCAGCCAGCGCGAAGCGCGCCAGCCGCTCGTCCTCGTCAATACGGGCGCCGACGCTCCTTCCCACGGCTATATCTCCCGTTCGCTCACCGCGTCCGTTTCGGCGAACAGCTATTATAAGATCTCCATGCGCGTAAAGGTCTCCGCGGGGGCGACCGCCTATCTCTATCTCATCGACATGGACGATACGGACGACGGGTACAACAAGCTCATCACCCCCTCTCTTCCGCAGGTCACCTTCTGGTATGACGACGAGGGCAACATCCTCCGCTGCGATCCCGAAAGCGACGGCTTCAACAAGACGGACGACACCCTCTATTACCGCGAAACGAACGGGCTTTACACGGCTGCCGCAGACGCGGGGAAAGAGAACAAGACCTACTACGCGAACCTCTACAATTATAAGCGCGACGGCGACAACAACTATGTCACCACGGACGGCACGATCGCTTTCTATTGGCATGAGAACAAGGTCTACGGGCACTATGACGAGACGGACGGCACGTACAGCCAAGAAGTGCACTGCCTGCCTACGACCGATGAGAACAACAATAGCATCTTGCACTATGACAACAAGGACACCGATAACTCCAAGTATCAGAGCGTGATCTCCGTCACGGGCACGCCCGAAAACCAAGACCAGTGGATCACCGTCAGCTTCTATATCCACACGGGCGGCAAGGCGAAGAGCTACCGCGTCGAACTTTGGGCGGGCGAGCGCACGAACGAAACGGACGGCTTCCCCGCAGAGAGCTATATCTTCTTCGACGGTTACAGCACCGGCACGACGTCGGACTTTGCGACCAACCGTGACGCCGCCGTCGAGAGCCTTCTGAAAGAGCACGCGGATCCCGAGGACGACGAGAAGCTCACCGGGGACGTTGCAAAATACTACACCTTTACCTTCTTCGATTCGGCGGACTATCTCCGTCACGACAGAGATTTCGACGGCGCCGATTACGATAAGTGGCAGAACTATAAGCAGTCGTCCTATTCCGAAGGACTGCTCTGGTTGCAATACTTTGATACGGACGGCACGCTTGCGGTGAACGGCGCGGAGGGGATCAAGGATTACCCGAGCTATGCGCTCTTCCTCGATTTCTCCCTTACCGAACAGAGCGTCTCCGAATACACGCCTGCGGACAACGAGACTCCCGACGAGGAGCCCGAAGAGGAAGAAGAAACCTCCGGTACGAACATCTGGCTTGTGCTTTCCTCTTCCATCCTCGCAGTCGTCACCGTGCTTGCGGTCGCGGCGGTCGTATTCCGTGCGGTACGCAAGAAGGTCAAGAAGAATGCGCCCGTTAAGATCAAGGAAAAGAAGAGCAAGCGCGTGAACGTTGAATCCGCGCCCGCAAAACCCGAGGTTGAAGAGCCGAAGCCCGAAGAAACGAAGGACGAAAGCGACCCTTACAACGACTGATAAACGGCTCCCCCTCACACCGTGAGGGGGGCTTTTTTATCCGGCGTGTCTTTTTCTCGGCCCTCGAGGGGGAGCCCGAAGGGAAGAGTGTGTCTCTCGCTGCCCCTTTCAGGGGAACCCCCCAAGGAGTAATCCTTCTTGCTTCCCCTCTTAGGGGAAGTACCCGCGCAGCGGGGGATAGGGTTTTGAAACCCCTCTGTCACTCACTACGTTCGTGACATCTCCCCTATAAGGGGCGACAAGGGTTGCCCTTCGTTCCCAAATTACTTGCCTTAGGCGGAATTTACTTCCGCCGCCCCGCGCGCATTCTATTGCACGAAGCGCGGCACGAGCCCGCAAGGGCGAAGTAGGGCGACTCAATTTGCCGAACCCCTTCGGCTTAATGTCCTGTGAAACAGAAAAGGGGCGGCCGAATCGCTTTTACAAGGCCAAAATCTTAACCCCTCGCTCGTATTTCTTTGCGTAGCAAAGAAATCGAGCGAAACAAATCCATCATGAAATTTTTCAAATCCATCACACCGTTTGAATATTTCCTTTGGGGCGGCGGAATTCTTGCCATCGTCCTTTCGTTCGTGCTCTGCAAAAATACCGATTGGCTCAATCTGATCGGCTCTGTTCTCGGCTGTACGGGGCTCATCTTCATCGCAAAGGGAAACGTCCTCGGGCAGGTCATCTGCGTGATTTTTTCCGCCTATTACGGCTATGTCTCCTTCGCGATGCGCTACTATGGAGAAATGATCACCTATCTCGGCATGACGGCCCCCATCGCGATCGCCGCAGTCATCGGCTGGCTCCGTCACCCCTTCCGAGGCAAAAAGGGAGAAGTGGAGATCGCAAAGCCCAAAAAAAGGACGTACCTTGCCGTCCTTGTTCTCTCCGCCGCCGTCACCGCCGCCTTTTATTTTATCCTGCGCGCGCTCGGAACCGCGAATCTTCTGTGGAGCGTCGCGTCCGTTTTCACGAGCTTTGCCGCCGTGTCCCTCTCCTTGCTGCGTTCCCCCTTTTATGCCGTCGCCTACGCTTGCAACGACGTCGTCCTCATCGTCCTTTGGTCGCTTGCCGCGGCGGGAAACAGCGAATATATCGCCCTCGCCGTTTGCTTTTCCGTCTTTCTCGCCGAGGATCTCTACGGATTTTTCAACTGGCTGAAACTGCGCAAAAAACAGGCGCAGACGAACGAGTGAGGGGGAATCCCCCCCACCACCGCCTACGGCGGAGCCTCCCCCCAAAGGGGGTAGGCCTTCTTGCTGCCCCTTTTAGGGGAAGTGGCGAACAAAGTGAGCCAAAGGGGTTTTGAAACCCCTCAGTCGCGCAAGGGCAGCGCGCCAGCTCCCCTAAGAGGGGCGCCAAGGTTCGCCCTTCGTTCCAAAATCACTTGCCTTAGGCGGAATTTACTTCCGCCGCCCCGCGCGCATTCTATTGCACGAAGCGCGGCCCGAGCCCGCAGGGCGAAGTAGGGCGACTCAATTTGCCGAACCCTTTCGGCTTAATGTCGTCGCGTCATTCTGAACGAATGTGAAGAATCCCGAGGATGAGAGTTCGGACTCCGTTTATCGGGATCCTTCGGGAATTACGCTTCGAACTACGTACAGCTTGTTCGGCTCAGGATGACGCGGTAAAACGCGCCCAAAAGGCGCAGACGAAAAAAGAAATTCAACGAAACTATTTTCTAAGTCTCAACCCTTTCGGATAATGATTTTTGACGGTGCCGTTTGAAGCCTTGCCGAGTCCGAGCGGAAAGCCGTCGACGCAGACGGCGACCCAGCCGCTCTCCGCATCGCACGTCAGCGTTTCGCCGCGCAAGTATGTTTTCGCCTCCTCACGGGAGAGCGAAATTTTTTTCTTCGCAAGGCTTCCGAACGCCATCGCAAGCGCATGGGCGGGCTTGAAATTCTTCCCGTCCCATTCGCCGAGCTCCACGCCGAGGCGGAGCAGGCGGACGCTCAACTCGGGCATTCCGTCGGGCACGAGGTACATTCTGCCGTCCGCAAGCGTGTGGATCCTGCCCTCCGTGCGGAAGGGCTCCGCAAAAAAATCCTCCGCAAACCCGCAAAAGGCGCGCTCCGCCGCGGCGTTTTTTTGGATACGGAAGGGTCTTACTGCGCAGCTCTCCCCCTCTCGTTTCTCCAAAACGGCGGCAAAGTGTCCCTCACCGCGAAATTCGTGCGGATAATATTTCTCCTCTTCGACGAGCGTAAAAGAGGGGTGCTCTTTCAAAAACGCCTCGACCGTCCACTCGTCCTCTTCTTCCGCAAACGTACAGGTGGAATAGACGATCCTTCCGCCCCTTTCAAGCATTCGCGCGGCACACTCCAAAATTCCCTTCTGCCGCACAGCGCACCGTGCGACGTTTTCTTCGCTCCATTCGGGGATCGCGTTCGGCTCCTTTTTGAACATGCCCTCGCCCGAGCAGGGCGCGTCCACAAGGATCAGATCGAAACAGGCGGGAAAGAGCTCCGCGAGCGTTTCGGGCGGCGCGCACATCGTTGCACAGTTTCGGATCCCCATCCGCTCGACGTTTTCCGATAAGATCTTCGCCCGCGGAAAGTCGATTTCATTGGCGAAAAGGATCCCCCTGCCCGCCATTTGGGCGGCGACGTGGGTCGTCTTTCCCCCGGGCGCGGCGCAAAGATCCAAAACGCGCTCTTTTTTGCAATGTTTCGTGAGCTCTCCCACCTTCATTGCCGACGGTTCCTGCATATAGTAGAGCCCCGCAAAGTGGTAGGGATCCGCGCCGAGCTTCTCCCCGCCGACAAGAAAGCCGCTCTCCGTGATCTTTTCGCCCAGAGCAAATTCCTCGGGCGCGAGGGCGCAAAATTCTTCCGCGGAGATTTTGAGGGTATTCACGCGGAGCCCTTTGAGGGGCGGGCGTTCGTAAGACGCCAAAAAGGCGGGGTATTGTTCACCCAGCCTCTGTTGCATTCTCTGTAAAAATTTTTCGGGAAGCCGAACCATCCCGCCTCCTTTTCCCTGCGCTTATTCCTTCGCCAGCGCCGATTCGAGCTGTTCCAATGAGACGAACGCCGCGCCGCTTTCGAGCGCGTTCCGGCAGCGCACGCCTTCCTTCTCCCGCGCGATGTAGACGTTGCATTCGGCGGGGTGGGAAGTGTATCTGCCCCCCGCTTCGAAGATCGCCTTCACGAGCTTGGTGGAGACGTCCACCTCGTCCTCGACGTCGCGCGCGAAGCAAAATACTTTGCCCTCGAGGGAGCCCCCTTTCTTGCGCCTGTTCATGTGTTTATTGACGACGCGGTAGAACGCCTCGTGCGCCTTCATGTGCGTTTCGCGCTGTTCGTCGCGTTCGGCAAAATAGCGGTCGAGCCCCTCCGAATGGGGCTGGCGGATCCTGTATCCCTCGATCCGCCCCGCACGGATGCGATATTTTTCGGTGAGTCCCCGCACGGAGACGTTTTCGCGCTTGCAGAGCGCCTCGCAGACGCGCATGGTCGCATAGGCGTCGTCCACGGCACGGTGCGGGACAAATTCGACGCCCAAGGCTTCCGCCATGGCGCCGAGCCCGATCTGCCGCTCGAAACTATTGTCCGTATTCATCCAAAAGAACTGCGTGTCGTGCCAGTCGAAGCGGAAGGACGGGAGCTTATACCGCTTTGTTTCGAGATTGAGGTAGTTGACGTCGTTCAGCGTCGCATGCCCGAGCACGATCGCGTCCCTGTCCTCGAGAAGGGACTTGATCTTCCTGTACGCCGCGGGAAAAGGGGGGTATTTTTTGAAGTCCTCGTACTCATAGGGGAGCACGAGACCCTCTTTCCCCTTTCTGTCGGTGAGATGGAATTTGCCGCGCGGGTTCATGAGAATGTCGTTCCGTTCGAGAAGAACAAAATTTTCGTCGGTCACGACATATCCGAACGCGCACATTTTGGCGACGTTCTTGAACACGCACGCGCATTCTATATCAAAAAAAACATACTTCATAAAACTTGGTTTGAAAAAGGACGGCAGAACCCCCACCTGACGCGCTACGATCCAACCCTCGGCTCCCCCTCGAGGGGGAGCTGTCGCGCTGTCCTTGCGCGACTGAAGGGGTGTCATTGTCCAAATCATGTCCCCCTGCCCCGTGCGCATTCTATTGCACTAAGCGCGGCACGAGCGGGCGCCGCTCGCGATGTAGCTTTGCTCGAAGGGTCACTGCATTATAATAAGGTGATCCTTCGACACGCCGCTTTTGTCAGCGGCGGCTCAGGATGACGCTGTAGAGGGGCACGGAAAGGTGCCCTTTGTTCCAAATCACGGCGCGTGGCGGGGTCTCCCTGCCTAAGCGCACCCTATTTGGTACCCTACGGGAACCTTACTGTCATGTGAAACAGAAAGGCGGCGGCCGAATCGCTTTTACAAGGCAAAAATCTTAACCCCTCGTTGAATTTATTTTTGAGCATGCGCCCCAAGGCGCAGACGAAAAAATAAATTCAACGAAACAGTCATACGATTTTCTCTTTCCCGCCCATGTAGGGACGCAGGACTTCGGGGATATCGACGCTGCCGTCGGCGTTCAGATGGTTTTCGACAAAGGCGATGAGCATGCGGGGCGGAGCGACGACGGTATTATTGAGCGTATGCGCGTAAACCGCGCCCTTGTCCGTCTTATAGCGGATCCCGAGCCGCCGCGCCTGTGCGTCGGTGAGATTGGAGCACGAACCCACCTCAAAATACTTCTGCTGGCGGGGCGACCACGCTTCGACGTCGCAGCTGCGGTATTTGAGATCGGCAAGATCGCCCGAGCAGCATTCGAGCTGGCGTACGGGGATCCCCATGGAGACAAAGAGCTCCACCGTGTATTGCCACAGTTTCTCGTACCACGCCTCGCTCTCTTCGGGCTTGCAGATGACGATCATCTCCTGCTTTTCGAACTGATGGATCCTGTAAATACCCCTCTCCTCGATGCCGTGCGCGCCCTTCTCCTTGCGGAAGCAGGGGGAATAGCTCGTGAGCGTTAAGGGGAGCTGTTTTTCTTCGAGGGTCTGCCCCATGAACCTTCCGATCATGGAGTGCTCGCTCGTCCCGATGAGGTAGAGATCCTCGCCCTCGATCTTATACATCATGCCGTCCATTTCCTCGAAGCTCATGACGCCCGAGACGACGGAAGAGCGGATCATATAGGGCGGAATGCAATAGGTGAAGCCCTTATTGATCATGAAATCTCTCGCATAGGTCAAAACGGCGGAGTGAAGCCTTGCAATGTCCCCCGTGAGGTAGTAAAATCCCTGCCCGCTCGTGCGCCTTGCGCTGTCGATGTCGATGCCGTTGAGCTTTTCGAGGATATCGAGATGATAGGGGATCTCGAAATCGGGCGTCTTGGGCTCCAAAAACCGCTTGCGCTCCACATTCTCGCTGTCGTCCTTGCCGATGGGCGTCTCCGCGCAGATAAAATTGGGAATGCGCATCATGACGGCTTTGAGCTTTTCGGAGACCTCTTCCGTCTCCTTTTCGATCTCGGCAAGGCGGGCGGCGTTGGCGTTCACCTGCATTTTTACGGCGTCCGCTTCCTGCGTTTTCTTTTCCCGCATCAAAACGCCGATCTGTTTGGAGAGCGTGTTGCGCGCGGCGCGGAGAGAATCCCCCTCCGTTTGAAGGGCGCGGCGCTGTTCGTCGAGGGCAAGCGCTTCGTCCACGAGGGGCAGCTTGTGATCCTGAAATTTCTTTTTGAGATTCTCGCGCACGCGGTCGGGATCGCTGCGCAGAAGAGCAATGTCGATCATATTTCACCTCAAAGGATTTTTCTCATTCAACCGCATTATACCGCATTTTGCGGGAAATGGCAAGGAAAAGGTGCGCTTGCTCGAAAATTTCCGCAAAGAGATCGCGGAAAGCGCCGACCCGAACGGGCTTCCCCGCGGTAAAAAAGTTTTGACATTTTATAAAAAGCGATGTATAATAGAGACATCGGAGGCGCGTATGAAATTATTCTCGAGGCAGACAGAAGAAAAGAGCGAGGAAAAGACCGAATCCGCACCGGCGGAGGAGAAAAAGAGTTTTTCCGCGCGCATGCTCGAGAGCAGCAGCGTCAAACAGGGCGAAGAGGACAAGGGCAGCAAAAAAGCCGCCATGAAGCGGTTCAAAAAGGCAAAGTCCGTCCCTACCGAAGCGCAGGAACGCTTTACGCCCCCCCTTAACAAGGGCCTTAGCGAGGAGCAGGTGGAGCTCCGCTTCAACCAGCTTCTCTTTAACGACGTCAATAAGAAATATTCCAAGTCTTACGCAAGCATTCTTGCGGGCAATATCTTTACATTCTTCAATCTCCTCTGCGTTATCGTGGCGGTCGCGCTCATCTATGCGGGCGCGAGCCTTTCGCAGTTCCTCTTTGTGGGGATCTTCGCCGTCAATCTTCTCATCGGCATCATTCAGGAGATCCTCGCCAAAAAGCAGATCGATAAGCTCGCCGTCCTCGTCTCCTCGACAGCCAAAGTCATGCGCGGGGGGAGCAAGGTGGAGATCCCCGTCACAGAGATCGTGCTCGACGACGTGATCCTTCTCGAAGCGGGGCAGCAGATCCCCGCGGACTGTATCCTCGCGGAGGGGGTCGTCGAAGTCAACGAATCCCTCCTCACGGGCGAATCCGTCCCCGTCAAAAAGGAGATCGGAGACACCCTCTATGCGGGCTCTTACATCGCGAGCGGCGCGTGCAAGGTGCGCGCGGATAAGGTCGGGCGGGGGACTTATCTCAATTCCCTCACATCCAAAGCCAAGAAATACAAGAAGCCGCGCTCGGAGATCATGAACTCCATCCAGCTCTTTATCCGCGTCATCGCCGTGCTCATCGTCATCATCTCGGCGATCACCATGGTCATCAACTGGCGGGTGACGGGCGGCAACGTCTCCGATTCCATCATGGCGACGGCGGCGGTCGTCGTGGGCATGATCCCCTCGGGGCTCCTGCTCCTCACTTCCATTGCAATGGCGATCGGCGTGAGACGGCTCTCCAAAAAACATACCCTCGTGCAGGATCTCTACTCCCTCGAAATGCTCGCCCGCGTCAACGTGCTCTGCCTCGATAAGACGGGCACGATCACGGACGGACGGATGACCGTAAACGACTGCATGATCCTCAACAACTACACCGATTATTCCCTCGAGGACATCATGGGGAGCATTCTTCTCTCCCTCGAGGATAATAATCAGACGTCCATTGCCCTCGAAGCGCGCTTCGGGCACTCCACCGCGCTCCATGCGACGGCGAAGGTCCCCTTCTCGTCCAAGAGAAAGCTGTCTGCGGTGTCCTTCGGCGAAACGGGCACATTCTGCATGGGCGCGCCCGAGTTCGTTCTGCGCCCCATGCCGCCCAAGATCGAGAAGATCGTCAAGCAATACGCCCAATCGGGGCTCAGAGTCCTCATGCTCGCCTATTCTCCCAACCAGATCTCGGGCGACAGGCTCCCCTCGCTCCTCCGCCCCATGGCGATCATCACGCTGGCGGACAACGTGCGTACGGACGCCGTGGAGACCATCAAATGGTTCCGCGAGAACGACGTCGAGATCAAGATCATTTCGGGCGACAACCCCGTGACCGTGTCCGAAGTCGCCCGCAGGGTGGGCGTCAAGGACGCAAACAAGTATATTTCCCTCGACGGGCTCACCGAGCTCGAAGTGCAGAACGTCGCCACGCAATACACGGTATTCGGGCGCGTCACCCCCGAACAGAAGGCCATTTTGGTGCAGGCGCTCAAAAAACAGGGCTCGACCGTCGCCATGACGGGGGACGGCGTGAACGACATCCTCGCCCTGAAAGAGGCGGACTGCGCGATCTCCGTCGCCTCGGGCAGCGAAGCGGCGCGCAACGTCTCCCACCTCGTCCTCACCGACAATAACTTTTTGACGCTCCCCTCCGTCGTCTACGAGGGGCGGCGCGTCATCAACAACATCAAGGCGTCCGCTTCCCTCTACATCACAAAGACGCTCTTTATCACGATCTTGGCGATTTTGTGCGCGTGCCTTAGGGTGCCCTACTTCTTCCGCACCAATCACATGCTGCTCTTCGAAGTTCTCGTCGCGGCATTCCCCTCCGCCGTCGTCACCATCTTCCAGCCGAACACGGCGAGGGTCAAAGGGCGATTTATTCCCTTCGTCCTATCGCGAAGCGTGCCCGGCGCGCTCACGCTCATTCTGTGCGTGCTCGCGGTCTATTTGGGGATCGAATTCTATCCCGAGGAGTTCGGCCCCCTCACGAGACCCGAAATCGTGAACGGCGAGACGGTAAGCCTCATCAATCCGCTCATGATGCTGTCTATGACGTTCGGCGGGCTCGTCATGCTCTACCGCATTTTGCAGCCCTTCAACCTGCTGCGCGCCGCCGTCTACGGCGTTTCCGTGGGGGTCGCCATTCTCGTGCTCTCTGTCCCCGCGCTCGGCAATATCGTCTACGACCATTGGGATACCGTCGAGCTCAACTTTACGCAGATCCTCTTCGTCGTCTGCATCGTGCTCGCCGCCTTCCCCGTGTCGAACGCGCTCGTCAAACTATGCGACATGATGAATCCCTCAAACGAATGACTTTCGCCCGTATGCGCCGCGGAAAGCGGCGCTTTTTTATGCTTTTTAAGAAGCCCGCCGCTCCGGAGCGGCGCCGCCCTGCGGAAAAAAGAATAAAATTCTGAATATACCGTATTTTTTTATTTTTATAAGAAAAACGGCGGAAAATTCCTTGACTTTTTATAAAATTCATTGTATAGTTGAATAAAAACACCTGCGGAGGAACGAAAATGAAAAAGAAGTTATTATTTCTCTTGAGCGTGCTGTGCCTGATGTTTGCCTTTGTGGGCGCGGCCTGCGCCGGGGACAAGAGCTACCATGTTACGCTTTCCTATGATGAGACCAAGGGCGAGGTTGTCCTCTCCCCCGCGAAGGACGCCTATGGGGAGGGCGAAAAGGTCACCGTTACCGTTACCCCGAACAGCGGATTTACCGTGGAGAGCTTCAAGGTGAACGGCGAGGAAGAGTCGCTTGCGGAAAGCGCATATTCCTTTGCGGTCGAAGCGGATACGACCGTCGAAGTCGCATTTGCGCCCGTTCGCGTTCCCGCTCCCACCCATACCGTCACGCTGTCCTACGACGATTCGAAGGGTACGGTCAGCCTCTCTCCCTCGAAGAACGCCTATGGGGAGGGCGAAAACGTCACCGTCACCGTTTCCCCGAACAACGGTTTCACCGTGGAGAGCTTCAAGGTGAACGGCGAGGAAGAATCGCTTGCGGAAGGCGTTTATTCCTTTACCGTTGAGACGGATACGACCGTCGAGGTCGCATTTGCGTCCCTTCCCGCACCCATGCCGGAGGAACTCTTTGCGCAGCTCGAGGGCAAAACCGCCTATACGGGCGAGGGCGAGGAGGAGCGTATCTACGATGGATACGACGATTATCACATTCAATACAAATACTCCTACCAAGTCGCCTTCGACGGCGAAAATACGCTCCGCTTCCAAAAGGATGAGAGCATGAAGCTCGTCCTCAAAAACCAAATTTTCCATAACGAAAACGGAAAAGCCCTCTCCTATGCCCTGAAAGCGGACAATACGTTTGAGATCGTCGATACGGGCGAGAGCTTCGACGGCTACCGGAACCCCTTCGGGACGGTCGTCCTTGCGAGCGACTTTATCGAGGGAGAGGACGGCGCCTATGTGCTTACCGACGCGGAGAAGGCTTCCGCCGCAGCGCAGGCGTTCACGGGCCTAAATGCGGAGATCAAGTCCTTCGCCGTCTATGCAACGGGCGGAAATGTGACTTTCATCATGATCGAGACGAGTGAAAGTGCACGCGGCGAGGGCATCACCATCGACTATACCTATTATGCGAGCTATGTCTTTGACATCGCGGAACCCGCCGATCTCTCGGCGCGCCTCACGCCCTATCCGACGACCGCCGACCACGCGGCGCTCCAATCGGCGCTGGAAGCGGCACAGAGCGCGGAGAATTACAAATATCATGTTCTCGAGGACGGGACGTACAATTACAATTACTATGTGACGGAGAATGCGATCTACCTTGACGAGGAAGGTTTTGAGCTTGGCTATGTACTGCACAGCGATGGGATCGTCCATGAATTCTCTCCCCAAGGCGGAAAATTCGTCGTCGGAGACGCGCTTCAAGTGGAATCCTACGACGGCGATGCGACGACGCACACGACCTCCGACATCGCGTCCTTAAAACCCGACTTTGCGGGATTCGCCGCAGAGCTGTTCGAGGCAAAGGGCGACGGCGTTTATGCGCTGCGCGAGGAGAACGTCGATCTGATCCCCGACATCGCCCAGACCTTCTGGAACTTCAACGACTACATGACCATGGCCTTCGCGCAGAAGCTGGAGATCACCGTACAGGACGGCGTTCTCTCAAAGGTCTCTATCGTAACGTACCTCTATGGATTCGAGACGACCTACGTCCTCACCTACTCGGGCTGGGGCGAGACAGAATTGCCCCTCAAATTCGAGGGTGAAGCCGAAGATCCCGACGGTCCCGACGCGCCCGTCGTGATCCCCGAAAAATTCTACGGAACGTTCGAAGGTGACGTGGGTGATTCTTCCGCTCCCGAAACCCCCGTGACGCACTACGTCCTTACGATCGACGACAGCGGCATGGCGGCAACGGTCGGCGGCGCCCCCGTGACGGTCGCCGTCGTGAGCTACAATGCAGACGAGCAGTCGTTTGCGATCACGTTCAACGGCGTGGCCTGCACCCTTTCGAATTACAGCGACGCAGACGCCGCTACTGCGGATGAGCTCGGCCTGCTCGCGGACGATTTCAGCATCAACGTTACCCTCTCCCGCAAGACGGAGGGCGGCGGCGGATCCGATGAACCCGATCACGGCGACCCCACGACCTATCCCGAAAAATTCTACGGCATATTTGAAGGGGATTACACCGATTACTCCGCCTATCCCGAAACTTCCACGGTTCACTATGTGGTAGAGATCTCCGCCGAAGAGATCAAGATCACGATCGACGCAACGCCCGCGGAAACGGCGTTTGTGAGCTACGACGCAACCTATGAAACGATCAAAATCACGCTCAACGGCAAGGATTATGAGATCGTCAATTATAGTTCCGGAAGCACCGTGGACGAAATCAATCTTTCGGGAAGCTATCCCGACCCTTCCGTTACCCTTTCCCGCAAGACCGAGGAGGGCGAAAGCTATCCCGCAAAGTTCTACGGGACATATACAAACAGCGAATATGAAGTCGTCATCTCCGCCGATTCGATCTCTGTAAAGCACAACGGCGTTGAGACGGAGGTCACCGACATCAGTTACAGCGGCGGCACCATTTATCTGAAAGTCGACGGTGCGGACTATGAGATCAGCGCAAACGACGATGACGACCCCGTTTCGCAGATCGTACTCACTTATGAGGTTTGGCATATGACATTCCTCGACCGTCAGGCATAAGTGCAAGCAAAAAGCGGAAAAAGAAGGGAAACGTTTCGCCATCTTTCATAAGGATCTAATTTGATTAAATATGGCAAAAAAGACATAGTATTTGCTATGTCTTTTTTCTATGGTGGACTCACGGGTTGGATAGTGAAGAGCACGGCAATCCGCTTTACGACTTGTGTTTTTCAATCGCGGAGAAAAGCTCCTTTTCGTAGGCCGAAATTTCTTCTTCTGTCATGCCATAAAACGGTTGATCTTCCTCGCGGTATAGATTTATAATCCGTAAACCTTTTCGCTTTGCGTAATACATCGCGGTTTTTGCCCCGCTTCTATATTGCTTCTTGTTTACATAGCAAATGAGGGTGTCGCAAGTATCAATCATCTGCCGATTGCTTAAAGTGATTTTCTGTTTATAATGGGCGTCCTCTATATTGTACATAACTGTTTTCACGTCGGAATAAGGCTCATATCCGCAACTTTTCTTTATCGCGCGAAAGCCGGTTATGACCACTTCAATCTTAATATCTTTATATTGATTGCGAAGATTACGGCAAACGGAGAGTGCCAAATCGTCAAATTCCCCGTGCGTTCCCATAGTAAAACTTTTACAGCCTTTCTCAATCTCGTTTTTGATTACTTCTTCAAGACGGTCGGCAACGTTTTTACCGAAGATTTGTCTATGCCCTATGAAAGCGGTTTTCATTTCAGACTCCAATATGTAGGTATTCCTACATATATTATAGCCCAAACGAGCAAACAAGGCAAACATTATGTAGGTTCACCTTCGTATTTTTTAAGCGACAATGAATTAGAATACTATGTAGGTGAAACAACATAAGGAGAAATCGCTTTGACTGTAAGTGAGGCTGTTTCAAAAAGAATTGTCGGCTTATTGACTGAAAAAGGCATGACGCAATATCGTTTGGAACAAAATGCGGGGATCCAACACGGCAGTATGCAGTGCATCATGAACGGTCGGAATAAGACGGTTACTTTGAGTACGGTCATCATGATCGCCCGCGGTTTCGATATGACGCTTTTGGAATTTTTGGATGATCCGATATTTACTTCGGAAGATCTGGAAGTTGAGTAAAAATAATAAAGTGCTATTAAAAACCACGCGCTATGCGCGTGGTTTTTCGTGACGGAAGCGGCTAAAAGGGGAGCCATGAATGCCCCTCGCTGCCCCTTTTAGGGGAAGTGGCCCGCAGGGCCGAAGGGGTTCTCGGAAACCCTTCAGGTTCGGCTGTGCCTCACCAGCTCCCCTAGGAGGGGAGCCAAGGGGGCTCTCGCTGCCCCTTTAGGGGAAGTGGCCCGCAGGGCCGAAGGGGTTTTGGAAACCCTTCAGGTTCGGCTGCGCCTCACCAGCTCCCCTAGGAGGGGAGCCAAGGGGGTGCAGCGAGGAACCCCTTCCTCAAAATAGCAAAAGCGCGGGCAGAGCCCGCGCTTGTTCAAAAAGAAAGCGTAATGATCGGAATATGCGGGGGATCGTTGAAACGGAAGGGAAAGCGGCTCTTCCCGATCCCGCGGGAGACAAGCATATCCGTCCCCTCGGCGATCGGATACAATCCCGACGTATATTTGGGGAAGAGTCCCTGCCCGGGCGCGTACAACCCGCGTCCGAAGAAGCGGAACTGCCCGCCGTGCGCATGCCCCGCAAAGATATAATCGGGAGCGAGCCGCTTTGCGTGTTCCTTCGCCCGCTCGGGGTGATGCGCAAGCAGAATGCGCACGCCCTCGCCCTCGAACGACCCCGCGCCGCCCTTTTCGCTGTCTCCCGCGATGAGAAAATCTCCGCCGCCCAAAAGCGCACGCACACACGTTCCCGTGACGACGTGCACGCCGCGGGAAGAGAGCTCTCCGCCGATCCTTTCGTGAAGGGGGTGCCGCGCCTCGTGGTTCCCCTCGGCAAAGAACACGGGTTGGAGCGAAGCGAGCTTTTCGGCAAATCCGAGCGCGCCGCAAGAAACAAGGTCGGAAGAGCTCCGGATGAGGTCGCCCGTCACAAAGACGGCGTCCGCTTCGAGCGCTTCGATCCTTGCGAGAATGTCTCCCACGTCCGCCGACACCTTGGGAAAATGAAGATCGCTCAAATGAACGATTTTGACGCTCCTCTCCCCCTGTCCGAGAGAGAACTCCTCATAGGTGACGCGTTTATTCTCGAATAGTCCCATATCTTTATTTTATGCGGCGGATATTCCCCCGCAAAACGTCATTCCCTGACGAGCTGTTTGATCCACTGCTTCTCCTTGCGGGAGACCTTGCCGTCGATCGCGCAGATCATGAGGCAGACGAGGACGATATCGTCTTTGAGCTCCTCGGAGAGGAGCCCTAAAACGTCCACCATGACGTCCGAGATCTCTTTGAGGCCTTCCGTCTCCGCACGCATGGACTTCACGGCCTTCTTGCAAGCGTCATAGTCCACGGCGTCGCCGAAAAAGGCTTTGAGAAGAGGCGAGACGAGGAGATATTCTTCCTCCGAAAGTTTGCCGTCTGCGGCGATCGCCCCCAAAATAAAGATCGCAAACGCCGAGGCGCCCTCCACGCCGTCCGCCGTGACCGCCGCGAGCGCGGGAAGCACGCGCGCCGATTTTTCGGCGAGAAGCGCGGTATACGTCGCGCCGTCCATCTCCTCAAATTCCCTGCAAAGTAAATCAAATTCTTTCATAAGTCTTTCTCCTTGGTTTGATTTTTGTTAAGTATAACACAACGCGCGCCATATGTCAAGCAATGGGCGCCCGCCGAATGAACGCACAAAGATTTTTATGAAATTTAATAACATAAAAGCTATTGACATATAATAAGTTATATGTTATAATTCTCTCAGCAAAACAGAAAGGAGATTTTTTTATACCCGTTATTTCAAGATTTTACGGAATGGTCATCAAGATGTTTTTCTTCGGTTCGGAGCATAATCCGCCGCATATTCATGCGATTTACGGGGAGTATGTGGGGATCATAGACATACGGACGCTTGCCATGCTTCAAGGCGATTTGCCCGATAAGGCCTACAAGCTCGTAAAAGAATGGACGGCAGCGCACCAAAAAGAACTGCTTGAAATGTGGGAAACGCAGGACATTCATTCCCTGCCTCCAATCGAGTAACAGCAAAGGAGATACGCCAATGTTTGTTAAGATCACATCTGTCGCCACGTTGCCCGGCTACATTCTTCTCATTGGGTTCTCGACGGGCGAATATAAGGAGTTCGACTTAAAGCCGCTCATCAAAAAATATGCGCCCTTCAAGTCACTGAAAGAAGTTGAAGGGCTGTATGAGCAGGTCAAGATCGACGTCGGCGGATACGGGCTTGTCTGGAACGACGATCTCGACATCGCCGCAGACGGGCTTTACGAAAAAGGTACGGTATGTGTTCCGCCGCGCGATATGTCCGCTTTTCGGGAAAAGCTCATCGGGGAATTTATCAAAGCGCGGAAAGCGGCTCATCTTTCACAAAAACAGCTTGAGATCGTATCGGGGATCCCGCAACCATGCATCGCACGCACCGAACGCGGAACGACCGATCCGCAGCTTTCCACCTTTTTGAAAATGCTCGAGCCGCTCGGCTTGACGCTCTCTATCACAAATATCAAATAGAACTGCCCGCCGCCCCTCAAAACGGGGACGCGATGAAAAAAGACGCCCGACGGGGTGTCTTTTTCGTATCCTGCTTCTTATGGAAACAAATTTACGATACGTTTATGCTTTTTCACCGCATATTGATATGTCTTATATGCGCCGCTGTTCTCTCGTTCCTCGACCCAAAATAAAATCAAATCGCTTTGGTCTATCATTGCAAGGTTGCGGTAATAAATAGATGTGTACCAATAGTCAAAGGCCTTCGCCGGGCACTCTAATGCTTCGTACTCTTTTTTTATAAACCATCTCGGCGGTTTTCGCAACTGCTGATCGAGCGCGAAACAAAATACTCTCCGAATATGAAATTGCGGGTTGGCGTTTTTCTTTTCGGTCACAAGATCATAGCACAGGTCATCAAAGTCACTTCTGCCGCCGAAGAGAAAAATTCTGACGCCGTCCTCTATCGCCCTGTCGATCTCGGTGCTCGTTCTTGCGATCAGGTCATCGGTGATTTCCACATTGAAATGCCCGAAACACGAGCAAGTCTTTTCAACCGCCGCCATAAAAAAGATGCCGCCCCCTCGCGAGAGCGACACCGCAGCATGTACCTCTCGCATAGTTGCGACACTATTGAGAATTGAAGTCTATTTTTTTAGACTGTCAAACGACCGATACGGTACATTACTACCATTAGTATCGTTTAACAATTCAAAAAAATAGATTACGCCCCCTGAAAACGGCGTAGACTTTTCTATTCTCAATAATGTCGCATAGCTATTATAGCACGTTTCCGCAAGAATATCAAGATATTCGGCAAGAAAAATCCACGCGCATAGCGGTTGGAGCTTGCGAGTGACAGAGGGGTTTCCGAAACCCCTTTCCCCTCACTACGTTCGGGTACTTCCCCTAAGAGGGGCAGCGAGAACCCTATCCCCCGCTAACGCGGGTACTTCCCCTAAGAGGGGCAGCGAGAACCCCTTTCCCCCGCTGCGCGGGTACTTCCCCTAAAAGGGGCAGCGAGAACCCTATCCCCCGCTGCGCGGGTACTTCCCCTAAAAGGGGCAGCAAGACACCCAACGCCTACGGCGGAGCTCCCCCTCAAGGGGCAGCCAAGAAACGTTCATATCCTTCATCGCTTTACTCGTCTTTCATAAATTTCTGTTCATCGGCATTTGCCTCTTTTGCACCACGCGACTATCGCGTGCTTTTCTTTTAGACAAGAAAAAAGACACCCGACGGGGTGTCTTTTTCATATCCTATGAAATCAACTTACTTTCTCGGATTCTTGATGTTTGCCTGCGCGGCCGCGAGGCGGGCGATGGGAACGCGGTAAGGCGAGCAGGACACATAATTGAGCCCGATCGCATGGCAGAACTCGATGGAAGAAGGATCGCCGCCGTGCTCGCCGCAGATGCCGACGTGCAGTTTGCGGTTATTCTTCTTGCCCTTCTTCGTTGCCATCTCCATGAGCTGGCCGACGCCCGTCGTATCGAGACGTGCGAACGGATCGCTCTCGTAGATCTTATTCGCATAGTACGCGGGAAGGAACTTGCCTGCGTCGTCGCGGGAGAAGCCGAAGGTCATCTGGGTGAGGTCGTTGGTGCCGAAGCAGAAGAAATCCGCTTCCTTCGCGATCGCGTCTGCGGTGAGCGCCGCACGGGGGATCTCGATCATGGTACCCACTTCGTACTTGATCTTCTTATGCTTGCTCTTGATGACTTCATCCGCCGTCTTGACGACAATGTCCTTGACGAACTTGAATTCTTTGACTTCGCCGGTGAGCGGGATCATGATCTCGGGAACGAGCTTCCAATCCTTATGGCGCTTCGCAACGGCGATGGCGGCCTTCATGACTGCTCTCGTCTGCATGACGGCGATCTCGGGATAGGTGACGCAGAGACGGCAGCCGCGGTGACCCATCATGGGGTTGAACTCGTGGAGGTCCGCAATGATCTGCTTGATCTGCGCGACGGTCTTTTTCTGCGCCTTTGCGAGCGCTTCGATGTCCGCCTCTTCGGTGGGAACGAACTCATGAAGCGGGGGATCAAGGAAACGGATGGTGACGGGCTGGCCGCCGAGCGCTTCGAAGAGGCCTTCGAAGTCTGCCTGCTGCATGGGCTCGATCTTGGCGAGCGCCTTTTCCCTTTCCTCCACGGTGTCGGCGCAGATCATTTCGCGGAATGCGCCGATCCTTGCGGGATCGAAGAACATGTGCTCGGTACGGCAGAGACCGATGCCCTGCGCGCCGAATGCAGCCGCCTGTTTCGCGTCCTTGGGCGTATCCGCGTTCGTGCGGACGTTCAACGCCTTATATTTATCGGACAGAGCCATGATCCTTCCGAAGTAGCCGCTGTTGGGATCTGCGGGAACGGTGGGAATGATGCAATCGTAAATCTTCCCGGTGGAACCGTCGAGGGAGAGCGCGTCGCCCTCGTGATAGGTCTTGCCGGCAAGGGTGAACTGCTTGTTCTCTTCATCCATCTTGATGTCGCCGCAGCCGGAGACGCAGCAAGTTCCCATGCCGCGCGCGACGACTGCCGCATGCGAGGTCTGCCCGCCGCGGACGGTGAGGATGCCCTGCGCGTACTTCATGCCTTCGATGTCCTCGGGAGAGGTTTCGAGTCTGACGAGCACGACTTTCTTGCCCTGTTTGCCTTCCTTGACAGCGTCCTCCGCGGTGAACACGATGGTACCTGCCGCGGCGCCGGGGGAAGCGGCAATGCCCTTGCCGACGACGTCCTTCTTATCCGCCTCTGCAAGAGCCTTGGGATCGAACTGCGGGTGAAGGAGCATATCGAGCGACTTTGCGTCGATCTGCATGAGCGCTTCCTGTTCGGAGATCATGCCCTCGTCGATGAGGTCGCACGCGATCTTGATCGCCGCCGCCGCCGTGCGCTTGCCGTTACGGGTTTGAAGCATGTAGAGTTTCTCGTTCTCGACGGTGAACTCCATATCCTGCATGTCGCGGTAGTGGTTTTCGAGGATCTTGCAGACTTCCTGGAACTGTTCGTATACCTTCGGGAATACGCGCGCCATCTCGGCGATGGGCATCGGGGTACGAACGCCCGCAACGACGTCCTCGCCCTGCGCGTTGGTGAGGAATTCGCCCATGAGCCCCTTTTCACCCGTGGCGGGATTGCGCGTGAACGCAACGCCGGTGCCGCAGTTGTCGCCCATGTTGCCGAACGCCATCATCTGCACGTTGACCGCGGTGCCCCAGCTGTAAGGGATGTCGTGATCCATACGGTAGACGTTCGCGCGGGGGTTGTCCCACGAACGGAACACCGCCTTGATCGCCTCGAAGAGCTGTTCCTTGGGATCGGAGGGGAAGTCCTTGCCGATCTTGGACTTATATTCCGCTTTGAATTGGTTGGCGAGGGTTTTGAGATCGTCCGCGTTGAGCTCGACGTCCTGTTTGACGCCCTTTGCGGCTTTCATCTCGTCGATGAGCTTTTCGAAATATTTCTTGCCGACTTCCATGACGACGTCGGAGAACATCTGGATAAATCTTCTGTAACAGTCCCAAGCCCAGCGGGGGTTGTTCGACTTCTTCGCGAGGACTTCGACGACTTCTTCGTTGAGGCCGAGGTTCAGAATGGTATCCATCATGCCGGGCATGGAAGCTCTCGCGCCCGAACGGACGGAGACGAGAAGAGGATTTTCCTTATCGCCGAACTTCTTGCCGGTGATGTGCTCCATCTTGTCGATGTATTCCATGATCTCGGCGCGGATCTCATCGTTGATCTGCCTGCCGTCCTCATAGTACTGCGTGCAAGCCTCGGTAGAGATGGTGAAGCCCTGCGGAACGGGGAGACCGATGTTGGTCATCTCCGCAAGGTTCGCGCCCTTGCCGCCGAGGAGCTCGCGCATGTTTGCGTTGCCTTCCGTGAAAAGGTAACAATACTTCTTTGCCATATAATTTGATTCCTCCTGATTTTATCGGACATTACCAAGTGCAATTATACACGACTCGGACAAAAAAAACAAGCCTTTGAGGGAAAAATTTCCCTTTTTTATCTCTTTTGGGAGATTTTTCTTGGGGGAGAAGGCTCTCGCTGCCCCTTTCAGGGGAAGTCCCCAAAGGGGAAAGGGGTTCTCGCTGCCCCTTTTAGGGGAAGTCCCCGAAGGGGAAAGGGGTTCCCAAAACCCCTCAGTCTCGGCTGCGCCTCGCCAGCTCCCCTAAGAGGGGAGCCGAGGGGCCCCTCATTCCGAGCCCCGTAAGGGGCGAGTGAATCCCCTCGTAAGTACGGACGCCCGTGGGTCTATGAGATCCGCTCGGCTTCGCCTCGGGATGAGGGCGGAGGGCGGCGTTCCCAATCACGTCATGGTGAGCTTGTCGCCCCGCCCGCACTTCTTTTGTGCTACTAAGGGTGGCACGAGGAGCATAAGCGACGAAGTAACCATCACCTTGTTTATAATGCGGTGATCCTTCGACACGCCGCAAGAACAGCGGCGGCTACTTCGCGCCAAGAACGGCGCGTGGCAGGGTCTCCCTGCCTAAGCGCACTCCATTTGCCGAACCCCTTCGGCTTAATGTTGTGACAAGCGTACGAGACAGTGACTCAATATCCCATATACGCTACATTCCTCGCTCGTATTTATTTTTGAGCACGCGCCCCAAAGGCGCGGACGAAAAAAGAAATCGAGCGAAACGCTTGAAGTTTTTCCAAACAAGTTGACATTCTCTTTGAAAAATGGTACAATCTAAGAAAAATCGGAAGAGGTGATTTCCCATGATCGAATATTCCATGAAAAACCTTTCGGCGGACGAGCTTTCTTTTAAGATGAACCACATCAAAGCGGAGCCCAATACCCGCTTCGAGATCAAGCCCTTCTTCTCCCGCCGCATCCAGGGCGTGAACGAAAACCCGCTCATCCACATCGTCACCCTCGAATGCAAAGTGGAGACAACGGAAGAAAGCCCCAAGCCCTTCAACCTTCTCGTGCGCCTCGTGGGCGTATTCGAGGTGAAGAACATGAACACGGATGAGGACAGGCGGATCTTTGCCGTGAATGCGACCGAGACCATGTTCCCCTATTTGAGATCGGCGATCACCAACGTCACGGCGGACGCGCTCATTCCGCCCATCGTGCTCCCCGTCGTCTCGGGCGCGACGCTGTTCCCCGACGACAGGGCTCCCTCGCAGTACTCCATCAACTTCGATCCCAAAACAGTGAATTGACATCACGCCCTCCCGTTTGGGAGGGCTTTTTCTTGCAAAAAAGCGCGCAGATCGGCAAAATACATTTACTTTTCGGCGGGATTGCGCTATAATAGATCGGAAAAGAGGTACTTTATGGCAGAAAAATACTATATCACGACCCCCATTTACTACCCGAGCGGCAACTGGCACATCGGCCATTGCTATACGACGGTCATTTGCGACGCGCTCGCCCGCTTCCACAAGATGAAGGGCGAGGACGTCTTTTTCCTCACCGGCACCGACGAGCACGGCCAAAAGGTGGAAAAAGAGGCCTTGAAACGCGGCATCACTCCCCTTGAATTTATCGACCCGCTCGTCTCTCAGCTCAAAGATATGTGGCGGCTTTTAGACGTCGATTATAACCGCTTTCTCCGTACGACGGACGGCGACCATGTAAAATGCGTTCAGCACATCTATCAGAAGCTCTACGAGAGCGGCGATATCTACAAGGCGGAATACGAGGGATATTACTGCACGCCGTGCGAGGCGTTCTGGACGGAGAGCCAGCTCAAAGAGGGCAAATGCCCGGACTGCGGCAGACCCGTGACGAAACAGAAGGAAGAGAGCTACTTTTTCCGTCTCTCCAAGTATGCGCCGCGCATTTTGAAGCTCTACGAGGACAACCCGCAGTTCTTGCAGCCGACGTCCCGCGTCAACGAGATGGTGAATAACTTCCTGAAAGCGGGACTCACCGACCTTTCCGTCTCCCGCACGACGGTCAAGTGGGGGATCCCCCTTCCCTTCGACGAGCGGCATACGGCGTATGTGTGGATCGACGCGCTCTCGAACTACATCTCCGCCCTCGGCTATGGGACGGACGACGACAAACTCTACAAAACATATTGGCCCGCGAATTTGCACCTTGTGGGCAAGGAGATCGTGCGCTTCCACGCCATCATCTGGCCCGCGATCTTAATGGCGCTCGGCGAGCCGCTTCCGAAGCAGATCTACGGACATGGGTGGCTCCTCATCGGCGGCGAGAAGCTCTCCAAATCCAAGGAGAACGCCCGTCCCGAGCTCACCGACCCCTATGAACTCGTCAAGCGGTACGGCGCGGACGCGGTGCGGTATTATCTTCTCCGCGAGATCCCCTTCGGCAGCGACGGGGAGTACACGACGGAGCGGTTCCTTCTCCGCATCAACGCCGATCTTGCGAACGACCTCGGTAATCTCGTCTCCCGCACGCAGGCGATGGTCTGGCAGAATTTCGAAGGGAAGATCCCTCCCTGCGGCGAAAAAGAACCCCTTGACGAGGAGCTCATTTCGATGTGCGAAACGCTTTTTGAGCGCATCGACGCGGACATGGGCGCCCTGAATGCGCCCGAAGCGCTCTCGGAAGTGTTTGCGCTCGTCGCGCGCGCAAATAAATATATCGACGAAACGACGCCGTGGATCCTCGCCAAGGATCCCGCGAAAAAGGCGCGGCTCGGGACGGTGCTCTATCTTCTTGCGGAAGTGTGCAGAATGTGCGCCGTCGCCTTGAAGCCCTTCCTCACCGTCGCGCCGAAAAAGATTTTAAGAAGTTTTTCCTGCGATGAGAACGCGGGATTCGAGAGCTTGAAATTCGGCGTCCTGCGCGAAGGCGACGCCGTGGAGAAGCTCCCGCCCCTCTTCCCCCGCATCGACGTCAAAAAGGAGCTCGCGGCGGTGGAAAAGTTCGTGAAGGAGCACACCCCCGCCGCTTCGCGTCATCCTGAGCCCACTACTTGCCCTCCCCCTGCGTCAGGGGGAGGGGTAGGGGAGGGGGTTCGCCCCCATTCCCCACAGATCACCATCGACGACTTTTCTAAGGTCGAACTCAAAATCGGCGAAGTGATCGCTTGCGAAAAGGTCGCAAAGAGCGATAAACTCCTGCATGAGACGGTGAAAATCGGTGAGGAAGTGCGCTCCGTCGTCTCGGGCATCGCAAAATTCTATACGCCCGAGGAGATGGTGGGAAAGAAGGTCGTCGTTGTGACGAACTTGAAGCCCGTGACCCTCCGCGGCGTGCTTTCCGAGGGAATGATCCTCTGCGCCGAGGACGAAGCGGGAAATCTCTGCCTTCTCTCCCCCGAAAAGCTTGTCGAAAGCGGGGCCGTCGTGAAATGATCGACGTTCACGCGCATTTTGCGGAAGAGGGATACGGCTTCCCCGCCGAGTGGGAGAAAATCAAGGCGGCGGGAGTTCAGACAGTCATTCTCGCCGCCGATACGTTAGAGCACGCCGCGTGGCACGCAAAGTTCTGCAAAGAGCACGAGGGTGCTTTCTTCACCGTGGGAGTGCACCCCGAATTCGCCTCTTCTTTTGCGTTCAATGGGACACCCCCCACCCTACCCTCCACCCTCAAAGAGGGGGGAGGCAAGAAAAAATGTCCTCTCCCCGCGTTTCCCCGCGTCATCCTGAACGAATGTGAAGGATCCCGAGGAACGGAGTCCGAACGCCATCTTCGGGATTCTTCGGCTTTGCCTCAGAATGACGCGGCGTCAGGGGTAGTGGAAGGGTTCCGCTCCCGGTTCCTCTCCCTTGCGGCGGACAAAAAGTGCGTCGCCGTGGGGGAGATCGGGCTCGACTATCATTATCCCGATCCAGACAAAGCGGCGCAGCGGGCGGCGTTCGAGGCGCAGCTTGAAATTGCGGAAGAGCTCGGCCTGCCCGTTCAGATCCACTCGCGGGACGCCTGTGCCGACACGCTCGCCATTCTGCGTGCGTATCACGGCCGCAGGAAGCACGGCTTTTTGATGCACTGCTATTCGTACGGTGCGGAAAATCTCAATGACTTTCTCGAACTCGGCGCATATTTTTCCTTCGGCGGCGTCACCTGCTTCAAAAACGCAAGGCGCGTGGTAGAAGCCGTTGCGGCATGCCCCATGGAACGCATCCTCTCCGAGACGGACAGCCCCTACCTCTCCCCCTTCCGCGGCGAAAAGAACACGCCCGCGAATATTCCCGTCATCGTGGAAAAATTGGCTGAAATCAAGGGCGTTTCCCTTGATGAGATGATCGGAACGATCCGCAGGAGCGCCGCGCGGCTCTTCCCCCGCATACAATAGACCATGGACACCTATACCTATCAGATCGGCGACAATCTCTATCTCAATCTCACCAACCGCTGTACCAACCGCTGCACCTTTTGCGTGCGCGACGGGAAGGAGACTTACGAGGGCTATGCGCTCTGGCTCAAAGAGGGCGAACCCGCAAAAGAAACCGTGCTTGCCGAAATCGGCGACCCCAAACGCTTCCGCGAAATCGTGTTCTGCGGCTTCGGCGAGCCGACCTGCCGCCTCGACGATCTCCTCTTTCTTTGCGATGAGATCCACGCACGGGGCGGAAAGACCCGCCTGAATACCAACGGGCACGGATCTTTGCTCGCGGGGCGCAACATCGCGCCCGACCTCAAAGGCAGGCTCGACGGCATCAACGTCTCCCTCAACGCCCCGACGGAAGCGGAATATCTTGCGCTCTGCCGCCCGCAGATCGAGAACGCCTTTTGCGGCATGCTGGATTTTGCGCGGGCATGCAAGCGGGAAGGGCTGAACGTCTGGTTCTCCGTCGTGGACTGCATCGGGCGGGAAAAGGTCGAAAGTTGCAGGGAGATCGCGGACATGGTGGGGATCCCGCTGCGCGTACGGGAGACGATCCAATAAAAAAGGAGCCCTTCGGCTCCGCTTTTCATCGGTAAGGAGGGTCGCTCCCTCCTTGTTATTTTGTGAAAGAATCTGCGCCCTATGTGAGGAAATCTATGGAAGAGCTTGCAACAACCCTGCAACGTCACGGCTTTGCCTTCAAAAAACAGTTCGGGCAGAATTTTTTGACCGATCCGAACCTTCTCGGCGCGATCGTAAAGGACGCGGGGATCGACAACGAGACGACAGTCCTCGAGATCGGCGCGGGAGCGGGTGCGCTCACGCGCGCGCTCTCCGCAGCGGCGGGGCGGGTGCTCTCCTATGAGATCGACCGTAGCCTTCAACCCGTTCTTGCGGAGACTCTTGCGGGCTGTGAGAATGTTGAAGTCATCTTTCGGGACTTTATGAAGGAGCGCATGGACGCCGTCGAGAAGGAGCTCGGAGAATACGTCGTCTGCGCCAATCTCCCCTATTATGTGACGACGCCCGCCGTCATGCGATTTATCGAAGAGGCGAAACGGTGCAGGGGGATCACGGTCATGGTACAGGAAGAAGTCGCCGCGCGCTTCTCCGCAAGGGAAAACACACCCGACTACGGCGCAGTCACCGCCGCGATCGCGCGGCGCGGAGTATGCCGCATCGTGAGGAGCGTCCCCCGCACGCTGTTCACCCCCCGTCCCAATGTGGATTCCTCGGTCGTGCGCATTGATTTTACGGGCGGATTCGAGGTGAAGAGCGATAAAGCCTTTCGCGAGACGGTCAAACTCGCCTTTCTATCCCGCCGCAAGACGCTCGAAAACAATCTCATAAATTTCCTCAAACTCCCCCGCGGACGGGCGAAGGAGCTCTTAACGCTTGCGGGTGTGAAAGAGGGCGTGCGCGGGGAGACTCTCTCCCCCCGCGAGCTTGGCCATTTGAGCGATATATTGTACGAAAACGGCTTGTTTTGAGCGCATGCGCGCTCCTTCGCCGCGCCGCCGTAAGGGGCAGTCAAAGACGATCCGTCACCCTTCTCGCCGTGAGAAAATAGCTCCACCGAAGGGCGGAGATCTCTTCCACCTTCGCAAAATCCGAGGCAGTGTGCAGGATATAGTTCCCGCCGAGATAGAGCGCAACATGCCCGACGCGCTCGATCCCCGTCTTGTTTTTCCGGAACGCATTGGTGAAGAAGAGAAGATCGCCGCGCCCGATCTCTTCGCGGGGGGTCTCCTCGCCTTGCAGGATCTGCGTGCGCGTCGTGACGTCGAGCTCCACGCCTGCGCCGCGGTAAAAGATATACTGCATGAGCGAAGAACAATCGAACGCGTCCGCCGTGAATCCCTTCATGAAATGCCCTCTGCCGTCGGTAAGCCTTACCGCACCGTAAACATAGGGAGTCCCGAGGAGTTTCAGACCCTCGGAAATGATTTTTTCAACGCTTTCCGAACCGCAGTCCATGGACATGGTGTCCGTATATTCTTTCTTCGCGCTCACATATGCCGTCTTTCCGCGATACACGGTTTTCAGCCATTCCCCCTCTCTGCCCCCATAGCCCAGAAGGGTATTTTTTTGTGCCTGCCCGAGAGAAGGGAACTCCGTCCCCGCCCCCGCGCGGACGTTCAACCCGTCCGTTTTGACCAGTATGTAGGTTGACTTTGCCGTTTTCGCTTGGGGCTCGGGCACGGGCGCTTCGGGCGTTTCGGGAAAAATTTCGGGAAACGTCTCGGGAAGCGTTTCGGGCGGAGAGACGGGATCGGACGGAGCCATGGGCGCAAACGCCCCGCCTTCCGTCCTCTCATTTTGCGCTCCGCACGCGCAAAGAGGGATCAAAAACGTCAATGACAGCGCGATCGCCGCAAATTGTTTTTTCATATGGGTCGCCTCCTTTCTTTTCGTCTCTATCATACCATACAGAGGGCGGACAGGCAAGGATCTTATACAGGCGGATCATTGGAAAACCGCGCATCTTTTTCCGCAAAAGGCTTGTTTTTTTCCGAAACTATGGTATAATACGAAAAAAGAGGGGGAACTTCCATGATCTTTAAGAGCTTCGACGGGAAAGAGATCTTCGTTCGCGAATGGCTGGACGTGAAAGAGCCGAAGGCGGTCGTCCAGATCGTGCACGGCATGACCGAACACAGCGAGCGTTACGACGCGTTCGCGCGGTTCCTCAACGGCCGCGGCTATGCCGTCGTCGCGGACGACCACCGCGGGCACGGCTATACGGACAGGGAGACGCTCGGCTACTCTGAGGGGCAGATGTTTTTCGACACCGTGCGCGACGAGGCGGCGCTCACCGATTTCTATAAGAAGATCTATCCGGGGGTGAAATACTTTATCTTCGGATTTTCGTACGGCTCCTTTCTGACGCAATGCTATATCTCCCGTTACGGGGAAAAGGTCGACGGCGCGGTGATCGGCGGAAGCAATTATAAAAAGGACTTCGAAGTGTATTTGGGCTCCTTCGTCTCCCACCTGCGCCCCGCGAAAAAGCCCGCAAAACTCATCGAAAAGCTCTCGTTCGGGGCGTATTCCAAAAAATTCGAGGACGGGCAGTGGCTTTCGAACGACCCCGAAAACAACCAAAAATATGCGGACGATCCCCTCTCGGGCTTTACCTGCTCCAACCGCTTTTACAGGGATTTCTTCAAGGGTCTAAGATCCCTCTATACGAAAAAGTACATCGAGGGGCTTCGGAAAGATCTGCCCGTGATGCTCGTTTCGGGAGAAAAGGATCCCGTGGGAGACATGGGCGAGGGCGTCAAAAAACTTTACGGATTTTATACAAAGAAGGCGGGCATGGAGAACGTCTCCATGGTGCTCTTTGAAAACAGCCGCCACGAGTTTTTGAACGAGAAAGAAAACCGCGAAGAAAAATGGGGCACAGTGCTGAATTTCTTCGAGGAAAATACGCTATAAGTTGTAAAAATATTGTAAAAATCGACCCCCGCTGCGGATCTTGCAGCGGGGGTTTTTGATTTGATGGGAACGACACTTGCTGCCCCTCTTAGGGGAAGTGGCGAACAAAGTGAGCCAAAGGGGTTTTGAAACCCCTCTGTCACTCACTACGTTCGTGACAGCTCCCCTACAAGGGGAGCCAAGGCACCCCCTCAGTCACCTGCGGTGACAGCTCCCCCTCAAGGGGGAGCCGAGGGGGCCCGAGGACGTTCAATTCGTCAAGAGGAACATCGCGAGGAACAGGGCGGCGACGATCCACGTCACGAAGGAGATCTCCTTGATCTTCCCCGTGCAGAGCTTGACGATCACGCAGGAGAGGATCCCCACGCCGATGCCGCTCGTAATGGAGTAGCCGAACGCCATGACGGCGATGGTCAAAAAGGCGGGAAGCGCGGCGGCGGGATCCGACCAGTCGACGTCCTTCACGGACGACATCATGAGGACCCCCACCCAGATGAGCGCGGCGGAAGTTGCCGCGGAGGGAATGAGTTTGGCGATGGGAGAGAGGAACATCGCGACGATGAAGCACAGCCCCGTCACGAGGGACGCAAACCCCGTCTTTCCGCCCGCGACGACGCCCGAGGAAGATTCCACATAGGTCGCCACGGTGGAAGCGCCCAAGACCGCGCCGCCGACGGTCGCCACCGCGTTGGACATCAGACACTTGCCGAGACGGATGGGATCGCCGTGTTCGTCGAGAAGATCCCCCTTCGAGCACGCCCCATACAGCGTGCCGAGGGTATCGAACATATCCACCATGCACAGCGACAGGGCGGCGGTGACGATGAGAAGGGCGAGCGCGCCCGCGCCGTTCGCCGCGAGATAATCCCCGAAATCGAATCCGCGGACGAATACCTGCCCGACGGACTCCCTGCCCCATTCGCCGAATGCACGGAAGGGGCTTTCGAACCCGCTCGCGATCCCCGTAAACACCGCCTTGCAGCTTTCATCCCAAATGCATCCCAACCCGATGAGGGCATAGTAGAGCCCCGCCGCGCCGATCATGCCCCACAGAATGGAGCCCTTGACGTTCTTTTTGGAAAGGACTGCAATGGCGATGACGCCCGCGAGGGCGACAAACGCGGCAATGACGTTTTGATAGACAAATCCGTCGCTCAACACGTTAAAGGAAGCAAAGCCGATACTTCCCTCGTGCAATTTGACGACGCCCGCATTATTGAATCCGATGAAGGCGATGAACATGCCGATCCCGACGGGGAGCACCGTCTTGACCTCTTTCGGAATGGCTTCGAGGATCTTCTTTCTCGCCCCCGTCGCGGTGAGCAGGACGAAGAGCGCGCCGTCGAGAAGAACAAAGATCATCGCGTTCGCATAGGTGAGTCCCATGCCGCCGCCGAGGAGGGTTCCCGTGATGTAGGCGGTCGCGCCGAGTCCGGACGCCTGCGCGAGCGGCATCTTTGCGATCAGCGCCATGCAGACGGTGCCCACGATCGCGCCGAGCGCCGTTGCGATATACACCGCGCCGAAGGAGACGTAAGGGTATGTATCATTCGGGCCGCTGTACATTCCGGGGACGACGAGGAGAGCATACACCATCGCCATAAAGGTGGTGAGTCCTGCGACGATCTCCGTACGGAAGGACGAACCGCTCGAAGTAATCCCGAAAAACGCGTCTATTTTGCCGAAAAACCCCTTGCGGGGCGAATCTGTTTTTTGCATGATCTTCTCTTTTGCCCGATTTTTCTTTATTGTATCAAATTCCGCCCGAAAAATCAAGAGTTTTTGAAAAATACGGCTCCCGCGCGCCGCCGCCGAAGGGGCGGGAAGGAGCATATCCCACGCCGCCGCCGCATAGAATTCAGCATGAATGCGATCTTTGCGCTCATTTTTGTCGCCGCGAGCGCGGTGTTTTTATTCACCGACCCCGACGGCTTCCTGCCTGCCCTTCTCTCGGGCGGAGAAAAGGCGGCGACGCTCTCCCTCTCCCTTCTTGCGGCCTACTGCGTCTTTTTGGGCTTTTTCAAGGTGATGGAGCGCTGCGGGCTTGCGGAAAAACTCGCCCGTCTCTTTTCCCCCGCCGCCCGCCGCCTCTTTTGCACGCAGGACAGGGAAGCCGTCTATCTTGCGAGCTGTAATCTCTCCGCGAATATGCTCGGGCTCCCCGGCGCGCCGACTCCCCTCGGCGTCAAGGCGACGCAGCGGTTTTTGGCGGGCGGAAACGAATACGCCGCCGACCTTCTCTTTGTGCTCAACGCGACGAGCCTCCAACTTTTGCCCACGACCGTCCTCGCGCTGCGGATCGCGGCGGGATCGCAGAGCCCCGCGGATATCCTTCTCCCCACCCTGCTTTCGACCCTGCTCTCCACGCTCATCGGCGTGGCGCTTCTTCGTCTGCAGCGCAGGAGATACGCGTGAGATTCGCCGCCCTGATCCTACCCGCCCTCTTTCTCCTCCTCTTCCTCTATGCGCTCGTCAAGCGGGTCAGGCTGTACGACTGCTTTACGGACGGGGTCAAGGAGGCGGTTCCCCTCGTCCTTTCCGTCTTTCCCTATCTCGCCGCGATCCTCATGCTCTCGGAACTGTTCGAAAGAAGCGGGCTTTCGGACATGCTCACGGGTTTTCTCGCCCCCGCCTTCCGCGCCGTCGGGATCCCGCCCGAGATCGGCAAGCTCGTTCTGATGAAGCCTTTTTCGGGAAGCGGCTCCACCGCGCTCCTTTCGGAGATCCTCGAAACATACGGCGCGGACAGCTATCTCTCGCGCTGCGCGTGCGCATGCTACGGGTCGAGCGAGACGGTCTTTTACATCTCCGCGGTCTACTTTGCGGGCGCAAAAAAAAGGCGGGCGGCTCCCGTCTTTATTGCGCTCCTCGCGGGATTCTTGGGATCGGTCGCGGCATGCCTCCTGTGCAGAGTGATGTGACAATAGTAAAACCCCCCGAAACTTGCGCTCCGAGGGGTTTTACTATATGATAAGGGGGAAAAATTATGAGCTTTTTTGGGGGCGGGGGATCGCTCCCCTCACCGTGTGCTTATATTATAATACGCTCTTTTGCGGAACGCAAAGATTTTGTCGGAATTTCTCGAAAAAAGTTTTTTCCAAATATTCCTGACATTCTCTGTTACATTTTTTCATAAAATGGGCAGTTTTTTGAATTAGTTCACAAAAAGAATTATTTTATGCCGTCCGACCCCTGTCGCTTCCCTCGGCGGCGACGAGGAGACAGCTGTATATAAGCCCGGGGCCGAAATTGAAGAAGTGGCAATCGAGAAGGCTCGTAAGGAGAAGAGAGGCGACGCACAGTGCGATCACCGTCTTTTCCGCCGTCGGGCGGCGGAAGAACAGAAAGAGCGTCTGCGCCCTGTGGAAGAGATAGGCGACAAGCGCGACAATCCCGCCGCTCGCGAGCAGTTGCAGGATCGTATTGTGCGCACGGGCGGGGAGGAAGCCGAAATCGGATGAAGAGTCCGGGTAGACGACGTGCATCACGCCGTCGTTTGTCATGACCACCCCGGGCGTATGATAAAACCCTTTGCCGAAGATGGGGAATTCGCGGAACGTCTTGAAGCAATTCCCGTAGATCTCGAACCTTCCGTTATCGTTCAGATCAATACCGAAAAGACTCGTGAAGAGGGACGAAACGTTGTTGCGGAGCAGGATCACGGCGACGATGAGCGCCGCGGCGAACACGCCGAAGAGAGAGGCGTTTATGATGCGTTCCTTCCCGCGCGTTCTGCAAAGGACGATCACGGCGGCGGCAGCAAACACCGCCCCGCCGCAAAAAATCGCGCTGCGGCTCTGCGTCAAGATCACGCCGAGCATAAAAATACAGCCGAGCAGGGTAAACAGCCAGCCGTTCTTTTTCGATTTCAGAGAAAAGTAGAAGGGCGCGGGCATGCACATCGCCATCATGCCCCCCACGTTGTTATAGATCCCCCAGCCCGTGAAGAGCATGGATCTATCGGGATATTCGGCGGTGAGAATGCCCGATTGCCAATACATTCCGAGGATCTCCGCAAAGAGGCCCGCCGCGATCGCCATAAGAATGAAAAAGATATAACGCTTGTCCGCCTTTTCCCAATCTACCGTAAAAAAGAAATAGAAATAGAAGAAAGCGAGGGAGAGGATCTGCACGACGCCGTAGAAGAAGGTATCGGAAGCGTAATATCCCGAAAACGCCCCTGCGAGCATGTAGGCGACGCCGAGCGCGAGAAAGCCGAACGTGAGCCGCGGCATTCCGCGCCGTCCCAGAAGAATACACTGCACGAGCCGCCCGAGGAGCACGATCCCCGCAAGAATGAGCACCATGGCGAGCGCGAGCATGACCTTAGGATCCGCAAACGCCGTCGTTTTGGGAAATCTGCCCGGATTGTTCTGCGCAGAAAAGGTCATATAGCCGCAACAGACGACGGGCAGGACGCCGAGCGTATCCTCGCAGAAAAAGACGCACAGGATCCCGAAGAGCAGATATATGTAATAGACGGGGATCTCGAGCGCGAAGAGCTCCGAGACCGCCATGAGCGCCGCCACGAGAAACGGATAATACGCCGAACGGAAAAAAGCACGCAGAAATCGCGTGCACTTCATATTTTCCAATTTCGGGAAAGCGGCTGTCAGCATAAGCAGATTATAACAAATTCCGCCTGTAATTGCAACCCTATTTGTCCTTTTTTGCGGATTTTTTTGGGCGCGGCTCTTTGCGGTCAGAGATCCAACGTATCCTTATAGATCTCGCTCTTGGGGACGCCTCTGTCGCGGGCGGCGCGCTTCACCGCCTCTTTCTTCTCCATGCCCTCCGCCAGATAATGGGAAACATGCTCCCGCGGGGAGAGCGCAAGGAGCGGATTTTCTTCCTCCTCCGCCCCCGCGACGACGAGCACATATTCCCCCCGTTTTTCCCCGCCCAGCCCCGCGGCAAGGCGGAAGGGTTCGGCGCTCTCGTGGATCTTGGTGATCTCGCGGACGGCGCAAGCCTCGCGGTCCCCCAAAACGGCGTAAAGATCCGCAATATCGCGGTCGACGTCCTGCGGGGCGCTGTGGAAGAGGAGCGTCTCGCGGGCGGTTTTATAGCGGGAGAGAAGATCTTCCCGCTCCTTCCGCTTTTCGGGAAGAAATCCGACGAAAGTGAACCGGTCCGCGGGGAGAGCGGAGAGGATGAGCGCAGAGAGCGCGGCGTTCGCCCCGGGGAGCACGGTATACGGCTCCCCCGCCTCGCGCAGCATGCGGCAGACGACCCGCCCGGGATCGGAGATCACGGGCATGCCCGCGTCCGAGACGATGCAGACATGCTTCCCCTCTTTGGACATGGTTATGATCTTTTCCGCCGCCTCCCGCTCGTTGAACTTATGGCAGGCGCAGAGCGGTTTTTTGATCTCGTAGGCGGTGAGAAGTTTCAAGGTGTGGCGGGTGTCCTCGCAGAAAATGACGTCCGCGCTTTTGAGCGCCTCGAGGGCGCGGAGCGTGATGTCTTTGAGATTGCCGATGGGCGTTGCGACAAATTCTATCATACCTTATATCCCTTTCCGATCATTGATGAGGGGCGGGAGAACTTCCACGCCCTTCTTCCCCCCCTTTACGGCGCCGATGAGCGCGAGATAGGGCGCGTCCCCCGCCTTTCCCGCAACGAGTCGGATCCGCTTGGGTTCCAGCCCGCAGTCGTGCAGGGTATAGATCGCCTCGGCGAGCCTGTCCGCACGGTGGACGAGGGAGAATCTTCCGCCGAATTTGAGGCACCGCCTTGCGCTTTCGGCGAGTTCTCCGAGGGTGAGCGCGATCTCCTTGCGGCAGAGCGCCTTTTGTTCATCGGCGGGAGCGAATCCCCCTCTCTCATAGGGAGGATTGCACAAGATGAGCGAAAAATATTCGGTATAGCGCGGCGGAATGTCCTGCACCCGCATGTTTTCCACCGTGAAAACGTCCCCGAGATCGTTGAGCGCTACGGTCTCCATGCTCATTTCGGCAAGTTCGCGCTGCATTTCGAAGAGGGTGACGGAAGCGATCCCGCGGTTTTCGGCATAGAAATGCAGTCCCACTATGCCGCTGCCTGCGCAAAAGTCCGCGACGCGCTCCCCTTTTTTCGCCTTTTGAAAGCGCGACAAAAGCACCGCGTCCGACGTGAAGCGGTAGAGCTCTGTATCCTGAACGATCTTGTAATCTCCGACAAGGAGAGATTCCGTAACGCGCATATGAGGTTTTGAGGGGGGCTGGGGGTGGGGCGGCGTCATCCTGAAACGGTTTACCGCGTCATCCTGAGCCGAAAGAACTGAACGAAGTCCGAAGCGGAATTCCCGAAGGATCCCGAAGAACGGAGTCCGAACTTTCATCCTCGGGATTCTTCGCTACGCTCAGAATGACGCGGCGGCGGGGCGCTACGTTCAGAATGACGCGGGGGGAGCCAAGAAAGGCCTACCCCCTCTGGGGGGAGGCTCCGCCGCAGGCGGTGGTGGGGGGAACAGTCCGCAGTAGCAAAAAAGCGCGGGGATCCGCGCCTTTTGATGTTCGCTTACTCGGCTTTGATCGCGCCGACGGGGCAGCCGTCCTCGCAAGCGCCGCAGTCGATGCAGACGTCGGGATCGACGACATACGTCGTATCGCCGGGTGCGATCGCGCCGACGGGGCAGGTATCCGCGCATGCGCCGCAGGATACGCACTCATCCGAAATTTTATGTGCCATTTCCTTTCCCTCCCTGATAAAATCTTACCCGTATTATATCACATCTTTTTCTGTTCGTAAAGGTTTTTTGGGGATTATTTTGTTCCGCCGGGAATTTTCCCCTCCGCGTCGTCCTCGTCCTCGCGGTTCTGCCCCCGCTTGAACTTGATCTGGTCTAACGCATAATCGCGGAAGAGGAGCGCGCCCTCCTTTTCGATCTTGACGCGCACTGTAAGTTTCAGCATATTCATGGAGATGACCGTCCCCTTGCCCTCGGGCGTGGAGACCGTGGAACCCATCTTGGGCATCTTCTTGCAGACGCCCGCGTAGTACTCGTCCTCATAGGAAAGGCAGCACATGAGCCGCCCGCACAGCCCCGAGATCTTCCCCGGGTTGAGCGACAGCCCTTGGTTTTTCGCCATCTTGATGCTGACTTTTTTGAAGTCGGGAAAACACCCCGCACAGCAGCACTCCCTGCCGCAGGGCGCGATCCCGCCCAAGATCTTCGCCTCGTCGCGGATCCCGACCTGTTTGAGCTCGATCCGAAGGTGGAAAGTGGAGGCAAGATCCTTGACGAGCTCGCGGAAGTCCACCCTGCCCTCCGCCGTAAAGGTAAAGATGACCTTGGCGCCGTCGAAGGTAAATTCGCAGTCGATGAGCTTCATTTGGAGCTTGTGTTTTTCGATCTTTTCGCGGCAGACGCGCATGGCTTCCGCGCGGCGCTCCTCGTGCCGCTTCACCGTCTCGAGATCCTGTTCATTCGCGATGCGGACGACGGGTTTGAGGGGGGAGGCGATCGCCTCGTCGGGCACTTCCCGCTCGGCCTCGGCGACCGTGCCGAACTCGATCCCGTGCGCCGTTTCCACGACGACGTTCTGTCCCCTTTTCAGTTCCAATTTGCCTGCGCTGAAATAGTAGGGTTTACTGTTTTTGAATTTTATGACTGCAACTTTTGCCATGTTTCTCTCTCCTTTTTGAGTCCGACGGACAGCGCAAGCGCGCATTGGGAAAAATTCGCATTGAAGCCGATCTCCCGTTCGGCGCTCTCCACGAGGGAGAGCCCGCGGATCGCCGCCCCCGCGGGATACAGACGGGCGATCTTTCTTGTCCCCTCGCCGCTGCGCGCCGCGTACTTTTCCCCGCCGCGGGAAATGAGAAGGGCGTCCCTTAGCACCAGCCGCACCGCCGCGAAAAAGCTCTTTGCGTCCTTTTTATCGGACAAACTGCGGCAAAACTCTTCGGTATTCTCGCCCGACAAAAACTTTTCCGCGCGGACGAACTCCTCGCCGCCCCCTTTCAAGAGGGTCTCCGCGACGGAGAGCACGCCGCCGCAAGCTGCCGCCGCCTCTTTCTTCCCCTCCGCATCGGGATACATGCGGGAAAGCGCCTTGAAGATCTCATTCTCCGAAAAGGGGGGAACGGCGATCTGCTTGACGCGGGAGCGCACCGTCGGCAGAACGGCGTGTTCGTTGGTAGCTCCGAGCAAAAAGTACACGCCCGCGGGAGGCTCTTCAAGCGATTTCAGAAGTTTATTCTGCACGAGCGGGGTGACCGTGTGGAAATTATCGAGCACGAACAGCTTTTTCTCCCCCTCGACGGGGCGCAGAACGCTCTCGTCGACGATCCTCGCGCCCATCTCGGCGGTGAGCTTGCCGCCCTCTTCGGGCAAAAACAGGCAATCCGCAAAGTGCTCCTCGTCCAGAAGTTTTGCAAGGCGGCTCCCCTCTTCCGCGCCGAAAAACGCCTTCGCGCACTCCCTGAGGAGCGGCCGCAGATACTTTTCGTCGGGAAAAACGACAAGGGTGGCGTGGACGTCCGCCCGCATGCCCTTATATGCAGTTGTCTCCTGCAAAAGCCGCCGCATTTATTCCTCCGAATAGATGGGAATGACGCCGCGTTCCGCCTCTTCCGCGCTTGAACGGGGAAGCCCTTGAAGAAGCCCTTCGAGCCGCAACAGATCTTCCTTTTCCGTGCAAGGGGAGAGGTAGAACATCAAATAGTTTTTATCGTTGAATTCGGGATAGACCCCCGCCGCTTCGAGCGCGCTCTCCGCGCCGTCCGCGTACGCCCCGAAAAAGATCGCGATCTTCGTCCAATCGTCGTTTTCGAGCGCCCCGAGCCGTCCTTTCAGCTCCTCCGCCGCCGCCTCGATCGCGGGGTTGCGGGGAAATTTGACCGCCTCCTCCACGCTCGCCATGATGGGATAGGAGGGAGAGGTCGTACGGAAGGTGCGCACGCCCTCGCGGAGCGCCGCCGCCCACCTTTCCGTCTTTGCGGAGACAACCGCCCCCTGCGTGAGCGCGGGCAGGGATTTGTGCACGCCGTCCACCCACATGTCGGCGTATTTTCCCGCATACATGTCCGTAAAGTGCAGGTGCGCCCCGTGCGCGCCGTCGATGATGAAGGGCTTGGCATGGGTGGCGCAAATTTGCCTTGCCTCGGACATGGGCGCCAGAAAACCGTAATAATCGGGGGAAGTGAGAAGGAGCGCGTCCGCGCTCTTCACCGCCGCCTCGATCGCCCCCGCGGAGGGCTGCACCGGGATCCCCCGCCGCACCGTCTGCGGAATGGGAACGGGCGTGAGAGATAGCGCGCGGCAGGCGTTTGAAACGCTGCGATGGGAGCTTTCGGGAAAGGCGAGCGAGCGTACCCCCTGCGCCTTTAAGGCATAGAGCATGGAGAAGATCCCGCATGTGCTCCCGTCCGTCAGGATAAAACTGCGCGCCGCGCCGAGAATTTCCGCGATGTCCTTCTCCGCCGCCGCGATCACGCCGCGGGGAGAGAGAAGGCTGTCGGAATAGCAAAGCTCGGTAATATCCTCGCCCGCCCGCTTATGCCCGGGCGTATGAAAGGAGAGATGCGCCCCCTGCGCGTCCAGCATTTCACGAATATACAGGCGCATACGTCCTCAAAAGATAGCCGAGAAAGTTAAAGTTTTCGAATTTCGCGTCCCCCGCCTCATCGCCGTTGTTGAAGAAGAGCAGAGTGAGCTTTTCGGTCGAGATCTTGTGATCGGCGTCCTCGTAATAGAAGAGGTCGGAGATCCCCGTGAGCTTGCCGAGGTTGATCCCGACGGTATAAGTGTGATCGATATGTTCGTCGCGGAAGTCGAATTCGCTGTGATAGCCGACCGTCGAGATCCCGCCCTTTTCAAACGCCTCGCGCACGGCAAGGTAGTTTTCCTTGATGAGAGCGATCCGCGCCGCTTCGGACTGCACGCCCGCTTCCTTCTGCGCGTCCGTCTTGAACCGCTTGTCCGAGCCGTTCCGCTTCATAAAACAGGCGCGGACCCTCCCCATGTCGGGCTCCTCATTGTGCTCCCAATCCTCGCCGTAGAAGTCCATGAGATAGTCCTCGCAATCGCGCATGAGGGCGTCGAGATCGAGAAAGAGCCCGATGTGTTCGTCGGGGGTAAATTGCTGCGAGAGCCCGCTTTGGCAGATCGACGCGAAGGGGGACAGGCCGTCCTCTTCCGCCGTATAATCGGAGACGAAAAGGGCGTTCCCCTCCAAAACGCCGCGGCGGGCGCCGAACGAGGTGTTCCCCATCGAGCCCTCCGCGAAATTTTCCATGGAGATATCGAGGATATCATAGGAAAATTCGCCGTCGAGCGACTCGACGAGATATGCGCTGCCCCGCCCGGGCACGAGCCCGCCGATGCTATAAACGGTGTACTTCTGGGCGACCGTCGGACGGGTCTCGATCATGGTGAAAAGGACGATGATCGACACGACCGCAGCCGCGGCGGCGATGATCATCTTCAACCAATCATATGACAACAGGACGGCGAGCCTGTGTTTTGTGATCTTTGCGTCCACCTTTTTCCCTCTTTATTTTTTGGGTTTCATCGTGGGGAAGAGAAGCACGTCGCGGATCGTCGGGCTGTTTGTGAGGAGCATGACGAGGCGGTCTACGCCGAGCCCGAGCCCGCCCGTGGGGGGCATGCCGTGTTCGAGCGCGTCGAGGAAATCCTCGTCCACCTCCGCATTCGCGCCCGCCGCCCGCTTCTTCGCAGCCTGTTCTTCCATGCGGCGGCGTTGGTCGATGGGGTCGTTGAGTTCGGAGAAGGCGTTGCCCATCTCCATGCCCATCATGAAATATTCGAACCGTTCGGTCATCGTGGGATCGTCCTTCTTCCGCTTTGCGAGGGGGGAGATCTCCACGGGATATTCGTAGATGAAGGTGGGCTGGATGAGCTTGTCCTCCACATAGGCGTCGAAGAACTCCGCAAGGATATGTCCCTTGCTGTCCTTCCCCTTTTCGAGTTCGATGTGATGCTCCGCGGCGAGCTTTTGCGCTTCCTCGTCCGAGGAGACGAGCGAAAAATCGACGCCCGAATACTTCTTGACGGCCTCCGTCATGGTAAGTTTTTCCCACTTGGAGAGGTCGAGCGTCACGCCCTGATACTCCACTTGCAGCGTCCCGCAGGCGAGCATGGCGACGTGTTTGTACATCTCTTCGACGAGATCCATCATCGTATGATAGTCGGCGTACGCCTCGTAGATCTCCACGGTGGTAAATTCGGGGTTGTGCTTTGCGTCCATGCCCTCGTTGCGGAAGATGCGCCCCATCTCATAGACTTTGCCGAATCCCCCGACGATGAGCCGCTTCAAGTAGAGCTCCGTCTCGATCCTTAAATACATATCGAGGTCGAGCGCGTTGTGGTGGGTCTTGAAGGGACGGGCGTCCGCCCCGATCTCGAGGGGAAGCAGAATGGGCGTATCCGCTTCGAGATAGCCGCGGCCGTCGAGGAAGTTCCTGATGCCCGAGATGATCTTTGCGCGCTTATAGAAGGTCTCCCGCACGTCCTCGCTCATAATGAGGTCGAGATGGCGGAGACGGTATTTCATATCTTGATTTTGAAGCCCGTTGAATTTTTCGGGGAGAGGAAGGAGCGCCTTGGAGAGCAAGTCGAGTTCTGTCGCATGAATGCTGACTTCCCCCGTCTGCGTCTGAAAGACGTAGCCCTTGACGCCGACAATGTCGCCGATGTCGAAGTCCTTTTTATAGGCGGCGTATTTCTCCTCGCCCACGTCCTGCCGCGTGACATAGATCTGGATCATGCCCTTCGCGTCGGAGATGTGCGAAAAGGAAGCCTTCCCCATAACGCGGCGGGACATGAGCCGCCCCGCGACCGTGACTTCCTTCCCCTCGTATGCGGCGAAATTTTCGCGGATGTCGCGCGAGAGGTCGGTAACGGGATAATGGGTGATTTCATAGGGGTTTTGCCCCGCTTCGATGAGCTTCGAAAGTTTTTCGCGGCGGATACGGCCCTGTTCGATGAGCCCCTCCGGATTGATGTTTTCTTCCATAGTGCGTCCTTTTCAGTCGATTTTCAAAATTTTAAGGATATACTCCCCGTTGGGCGCCTTGACGGTGACGCGCTCGCCCTTCCTGTGGCGGAGAAGCGCCGCGCCGACAGGGCTCTCGTTCGAGATGATGTTGTGCATGGCGTCCGCTTCCGTCGTGCCCATGATGGTATAGGTCGCCTCTTCCTCCATGTCCTCGTCGTAGACGGTGACTTTGGAGCCGATATGGACGGCGGAATTGTCCTCGTTTTCCTCGATGATGACGGCGTTTTTGATCTTATAGTCGAGTTCGAGGATCTCTCCCTCGTTCGCCGCCTGCTCGTTGCGCGCCGCATCGTACTCGGCGTTTTCCGAAAGGTCGCCGTGGCTGCGCGCTTCCTGGATGCGCTCCACGATCTCCGCGCGCTTCACCTTGGTGAGATAATCGAGCTGTTTCACCGCCTCGTCGTAGCCTTTCTTGGTCATAAAGAACTGCTCTGCCATATTTTACCCCTTTTTTCGCGCATTTGCGCGTTCTTTTTATAAAGCATACCGTGATTTCCCCCTTTATGGAAACCACGGTAGCCCCAATCCGCGTTTATTATAGCTCATTTGCGGGAAATTGTCAACTATCTTTCCACTTTCCCGCGAGTTTATCATTGCTTTTTTTGAAAATATCGTATATAATAGAGATATGTTCCGCATTTGGGGAAAAGTCTATTCAGACGATCATATCGCAAAACAGACGGTGTACGAGAGCGGGGAAAAGTTCGTCTACGCGCAATTTTTCAGATACCTTTCGGAAATCTGCGAAAAGCTGGACGTCCCGACGCCCCTTCTCTTGAAACAGCATATCTTTCAGTATGCCAAATTCCGCCACGTCGTGTTCCGCCCCGCCGATTTTATGGAGAGCGTCCCCTTCGACAAGCTGGTTCTGGAAAATATCTCCTGAATGCGTAAAAATTCCTATGTTGCAAATACTGCCGCCATGAAATACACGACGTGGATCATGAGCGGCATTTTGATTTTTTTGGGGATCTGCGCGAGCGTCTACGCGCTCGGCGGATTCGACCTTCTTTTGTTTTTGTGCGCGGGGAATTTTTACGTCTACCGCGCCCTCCTTTCCCTCGGCGGCGTCGCGGCGCTGTGGCTCCTCTTTTGGCTCTTCGCCTTCCGCCCGACGAGGTTTCTGTCATAGTTATTTCGCTCGATCATTTCGTTGAATTTCTTTTTTCGTCCGCGCTCTTTCGCGCATGCTCAAAAATAAATTCAACGAGGGGTTCGTAAGTATGCCTTGTAAAAGCGATTCGGCCATCCCTGTTCTGTTTCACACGACAATAAGGTTCCCGTAGGGTACCAAATGGGGTGCGCTTAGGCGGGGAGACCCCGCCACGCGCCGTGAATTAGAACGAAGAGCGACGAGGGAATAGCCCTCATCCCGAGCGAAGCGAGCGGATCTCATAGACCCACGTGCGTCCGTACTTACGAGGGGATTCGCTCGCCCCTTACGGGGCTCGGAATGAGGGTCCCCTCAAGAGGCGCCGAGGGGCTACCGCGTTTCCCGCGTCATCCCGAGCCGATAAGACGATACGTAGTCCGAGAAGTAATTCCGCGAAGGATCCCGAAGAACGAAGTCCGACCCGCGCCAACCTTTCGGACATGGTGCCGCTATTTTCCGTCAGAACTCACCAATCCTGCTTTTTCAGGGACTTATCTTTCACGTCGTCGTAATAGGAAAAGTAGCGCGCCTTCCAGTCGGCGGGCGAGAGCGGCTTCTCCTCGCTCTTCGCGTAGGCGAGGTATTCTTCGAGCTCCTCGGGCGTAAAGTCCCCCTCGGAGATCTCGTCGTACTGTTCGAATAACTTCATGATATCGTATTGAGACATGCCCCCTCCCTTTGCTGCCGTCCACCGCTTATCAACACTTATCAACAATCAAAATGTTGATAGGTGGAAAACTCACAGCAAGATAAATTGATTCTGCGCGACGGCGTAGACGTATCCCGCCTCCCGCATTTGCGCTTCGAGCGAAGCGCGGTCCAACCCGAGATCGTCGCAAAGACAATCGAGCCCGTCATATTCGTCCCGCAGCATCATATTGAGACAGCTTAGCAGCATTGCGGGATCTTTCGGTAGATTTTCCATATCTTTATTATAGCACGCCGCCCGTAAAATGTAAATTATTTTCTTTTATGTGAAAAGTTTTCATAAACAGTTGACTTTTTCAATAATTTGTGTTACACTTTTCACAAAAGGGAAAGGTAACATGGATACTTTGGAAGAGCGGGTCATTACCGCATGGGTCAAACTGACGGGCGTACTGAAAAACACGCGTATCACGCAAGGCATGATTTACAACGAGGCGATCGTGATGAACCTCGTGTATGCAAAATACCGCGAGGACGGCGTGGGACTGACTTCCTTTAAGGAGATCGTCCAGCGCACGCAGATGCTTAAATCCCTCGTCAACCGTACGATCGAATCGCTCGTCAAGAAGGGATATCTCGAACGGATCGACGGCAAAGACAAGCGCACGACCTATGTGAAGGCCGCAAATCTGGACGATTTTCTCGAAGAACACGACAAGACGCTTGCGCTCGTGCGCGGGATCATCGAAACGATCGGCGCCGAGGATGCGGAGACCTTTGTACGGCTTGCCGATAAGATCACCGCGTCGGATCCTCTCAACAACTCATCGGAATCCTGATCGCCCTTTATGGGCGGTTTTTTTCTATGCCCTCCTTGCTTCCCCTCTTAGGGGAAGTGACCCTCCCCTCTCTCGCTGCCCCTCTTAGGGGAAGTCCCCGAACGTAGTGAGGGGAAAGGGGTTTCGGCAACCCCTCTGTCACTCGCAAGCTCGTGACATCTCCCCTCCGAGGGGCGACAAGGGATCTGCTGCGTCATCCTTAACCCTTTTTTTCGCGTCATCCTGAACCCCCGCAGGGGGTGAAGGATCCCGAAGAACGGAGTCCGAATTTTCACCCTCGGGATTCTTCGGTCGCGGAGCTCCCTCTGAATGACGCGTCGACGGGGGAGCCAAGAGTGCCCTTCGTTCCAAATTACGGCGCGTGGCAGGGTCTCCCTGCCTAAGCGCACCCAATTTGTCGAACCCCTTCGACTTACTGTCGTGACAAGCGTACGAGACAGTGACCCAATCTCCCATATACGTTACATTCCTCGTTGAATTTGTTTTCGAGTATGCGCCCCAAAGGCGCAGACGAAAAAAGAAATTCAACGAAATAAGCAAAAGACACTTGCAAAGCAAGTGTCTTTTTTTGGAATCCGGCGGCTACCTATCCTCCCGGGCCGTTAGGCCAAGTACTTTGGGCGTGAGAGAGCTTAACGGGGGTGTAAAGCCGCATTAGGCTCACTGTTTTTTTCAACTCATCGGATGCGGCTTGCCCCAGAAGTTAAGCTCTTCATAGCAAAAGACACTTGCAAAGCAAGTGTCTTTTTTGGAATCCGGCGGCTACCTATCCTCCCGGGCCGTTAGGCCAAGTACTTTGGGCGTGAGAGAGCTTAACTTCTGTGTTCGG
>CANQQY010000011.1 GCA_947626105.1 uncultured Clostridia bacterium
GGGCGACAAGATCCTCTGTCACTCGCAAGCTCGTGACATCTCCCCTAAGAGGGGCGACAAGATCCTCTGTCACTCGCAAGCTCGTGACATCTCCCCTAAGAGGGGCGACAAGATCCTCTGTCACTCGCAAGCTCGTGACATCTCCCCTATAAGGGGCGACAAGATCCTCTGTCACTCGCAAGCTCGTGACATCTCCCCTAAGAGGGGCGACAAGATCCTCACCACCGCCTGCGGCAGAGCCTCCTCGGGCAGGTAGCGTCCTGCCCTACTTCGCCCTTGCGGGCTCGTGCCGCGCTTAGAAGAAATAAGAATGCGCGCGGGGCACTCATGTCGCAACGCGCCCAAGGGGGAGGCCTTTTTTTCGCGCCCAAAAAACTTCTTCAAAATCCTTGACAAGCGGGGGGAAATGCGCTATACTATAAATACCCCGTGGGGGTATTTTTGGAGGTCATATGGAAGAACATTGTTGCTGCGGCGGGCAGGAGCGCAAGACCGTCCGCTCCGCAGAGGATAAAAAAAGTATTATCACCCGCCTCAACCGCATTTCGGGGCAGGTGAACGGCGTCAGGCGCATGGTGGAAGAGGACAGGTACTGCGACGATATCCTCGTCCAGCTCGCCGCGGTGGACGCTTCCGTCAAGAGCCTTTCCGCGTTCATTCTCAAAAAGCACCTGCACGGGTGCGTGGCGGAGCATGTCAAGGAGGGCGATACGGACGTTCTCGACGAGATCGTGGATCTGTTCAGGAGATTTTCATGAAGAAGAAGTACTCTATTACGGGCATGAGCTGTGCGGCGTGTTCCGCGGGGATCGAACGCACCGTGAAGAAGCTCGAAGGGGTCTCCGCCTGCACCGTTTCCCTCATGGGGGAGTGCATGGACGTCACGTTCGACGAAACCGTAATCACCGACGCGCGGATCAAGAGCGCGGTCGTCTCCCTCGGGTACGGCGCGTACGACTATGGCAAGATCCCCGAAAAAAGAAAAGAGAAGCTCACCCTCTTTGTGCGCTTTTTGCTCTCCGCCGTCCTGCTCGTCCCGGTGATGTATCTCTCCATGGGGCACATGATCGGCCTTCCCGCACCGATGGGCTGGCTCAATCACGGCTTTCAGCTCGGGATCACCGCCGTCATTCTCCTCATCAATTATAAATTTTTCGTGAGCGGCGTACGCGCGGCGTTCAAACTCGTGCCGAATATGGATACCCTCGTCTCTCTGGGCGCGGGAGTCTCCTTTATATACAGCGTCGTCCTCGCCTGTCTGCACCCCGAGACCCACGAACTGTATTTCGAATCGGCGGCGATGATCGTTACGCTCGTGTGCCTCGGGAAATGGCTCGAGGACAGATCCAAAAAGCGGACGGGCAGAGAGATCGAAAATCTCCGCTCGCTTGCTCCCGACACCGTGACGGTGGAACGGGAGGGGCGGGAGCAGACGTTGCCGCTCTCCGAAGTCGGGGAGGGGGATACCGTCCTCGTGCGGCAGGGGGAAGCCGTCCCCGTGGACGGCACTGTGCTAAGTGGGCACGCCTTTGTCGATCAGTCTGCCGTGACGGGGGAAAGTCTGCCCGTGGAACTCACCGAGGGAAGCAAGGCGGTGAGCGCGTGCATCGTCAAGAGCGGCTACCTCAAAATCAGGGCCGAAAAGGTCGGCGCGGATACCATGCTCTCCGCAATCGTCAGAATGGTGCGCGAGGCGGGGGCGACCAAGGCTCCCATCCAAAAGCTCGCCGATAAGATCGCGGCCGTCTTTGTGCCCGCCGTGCTCCTCATCGCTGCCGCGACCTTTCTCATCTGGTATTTTACTGCGGGAGAGCTGTCCGCGGCGATGAATTACGCCGTCTGCGTGCTCGTCATCTCCTGTCCCTGCGCATTGGGGCTGGCGACCCCCGTTGCGATCATGGCGGCGACGGGCAGGGGCGCGGCGCTCGGCGTTCTTTATAAAAATGCGGAAGCGCTGCAAAAGATGGCGTCGGTGGATGAGATCATGCTCGATAAGACGGCGACGCTCACCGAGGGGAAACCCAAGGTCGTCCACTTCGATGGAGACGGCGAAGCGCTCCGCATCGCCTACGCCCTCGAAAGCAAGCTCAACCATCCCCTCGCGCAGTGCGTTGCGGACTACTGCGGGGAGGGCTATGAAGCCCAAGACGTCGAATATGTCGTCGGGCAGGGGGCGGTCGGCACGGTCGGCGGCAGGACTTACTTTTTGGGCAACGAGCGCATGATGCAGGCGCGCGGCGTGACGTTCGAGGATCGGCTGGATATCTTTGAAAAACTCACCGCCGAGGGGAAAACGACCCTCTTCCTCTCCGACGGACAGAAGATCCTCGCCCTTTTCGCCCTTGCCGACACGTTGAAAGAGGGGAGCCGCGCGGCGGTCGCCGAGCTCATACAAATGGGGAGCAGACCCGTCATGCTCACGGGGGACAACCGCGCGGTCGCAAGCTATATCGCCAAAGAGGCGGGGTTCCCGTCCGATGAAGCCCTCTGCGCCGAGCTTCTCCCCGAGGATAAACTGCGTCTCGTCCGCGAAGCGCGGGAGCAACACGAAACGGCGAAACAAAGAGGGTATGTCGCCATGGTGGGGGACGGGATCAACGACGCGCCCGCCCTGAAAGAGGCGGACGTGGGGATCGCGATGGGCAGCGGCACGGACGTTGCGATCGAGAGCGCGGACGCGGTGCTCGTCAGCGGGGATCTGCGCGCTTTGCCCCGCGCGCTCGCCCTCTCCAAACGCACGATGCGTATCGTCAAACAGAACCTGTTCTGGGCGTTTTTCTACAACTGCATCGGGATCCCGCTCGCGGCGGGTGCGTTCGCGTGGGCGGGGGTCTCGCTCAATCCCATGATCGGGGCGGCGGCGATGAGTCTTTCCTCGCTCTTTGTCGTGACGAACGCCCTGCGGCTCGTCCGCTTCGGGAGAAGGGCGCCTGTGCCCACCCCCCTCCCCCCCTCCAATGGAGGGGGCATGAATGGGAGTGTCCATGGCGGGGGCATGGAGGAAAGAGGTTCTTCCCCCGTGCCTTTGGCAGAAAATGAAAACGAAACAAATCAAAAAGGAGATGATAGTATGAAAAAGACGATCCATGTGGAAGGAATGATGTGCATGCACTGCGTGAAGCACGTCACGGACGCGCTCGAAAAGGTGGAGGGCGTGAAGAAGGCGGACGTGAGCCTCGAAAAAAAGACCGCCGTCGTGACCCTCAAAGAAGAGGTCGCGGACGAGACCCTTCTTGCGGCGGTGCGCGAGGCGGGCTACGAGCCGTCCATGGCATAATTTTTCGGCAAGATCCGTCAAAAATCGCACAAATTAGCGCATATGCGCAGTGCGGCATATGTTATTCTGTCATAAAAGGAGGTACTTTTATGGCGGAAACATTGCTACTCGACAGGCGCACGAAGGATATGGTGGAGGATTACGTCCCCGACGGCGAACTCCTTACTTCCCTCGTGCGCTTTTTTTCGATCTTTTCGGACGGGACGAGGCTTAGGATCCTCTCCGCGCTCGCGATCACCGAGATGTGCGTGACGGATATTTCCCGCGTGCTCGGCATCAACCAGACGACGGTCTCCCATCAGCTGCGGTTTTTGAAGGACGTGGGGCTTGTGAAGAGCGAACGGCACGGCAAGATCATCTTCTACGTCATCGCGGGGGATATCGTCAACGACGTCCTCTTAAAGGGCGTGGAGTTTTTGGGGTACTAACTTATTTCGTTGAATTTGTTTTTTCGTCTGCGCCTTTTGGGCGCATGCTCAAAAATAAATTCAACGAGGGGTTAGTTCTTTTGCCTTGTAAAAGCGATTCGCCCGCCGACGTTCTGTTTCACATGACATTAAGCCGAAGGGGTTCGGCAAATTGAGTCGCCCACGGCGGAAGTGAATTCCGCCTAAGGCAAGTGATTTAGAACTCGCCCCACCCCCTTAGTCCCCCTCCCACGGAGGGGGCGACATGGCTCCTCCTTAGGAGGAGCTGTCACCGCAGGTGACTGAGGTGGGCATCTTTACCTGCCCCCTTCAAAGGGGACAGCTCTTCTGAAAGGGCATACAGTGCAAAAAAGCGTCCGCGCAAGAATGCGCGGACGCTTTCAGATCCGTTTGTGATTGATTACATCTATGCGTCCCTTAGATCTTCGGGGCTTCGACTATGGTCGCGCCGATCAGCGAGACTGTGATCTGCAAGCCGCTGTTCCTGTTGATGTATGTCAGAGAGACAAGCTGCCGGCCTTCAATGGTCGCCTCGATTTCGGTACAGGAGACCGATTCTCCAAGAAGATCAATGATAAGTTGATTGCAGACATATTTTCCGTCTTGGTAAGTAAAGTCGCTGTAATGATCTGCAAACTTGTTGACAAGTGATTTGAACTGTGCAATTTCTTCTTTGACCCCATTGGCCTCCTCTGCGGTGGGATCGGCCTCTTTTACCCATGTATCACCGTCCTTAGAGGTATATCCCGCATAAGAGTCGCCTTCCTCCACTGCGATCACATATGTGCCATCCGCAACCATCTTCAAATTATTGCCGTCGATCATCAATTTCGCCATGACACTATTGTCACCGACGATTCCCATTTCCAAGGTGAAATTCTCCGCGGCTTCCGTAAAAACCATGTTCCATATTTTTTCGTCTACCTGTTCGGGGTTCCCTTGTCCGCCCTGTTCGCCTTGGCCGACGTCGGGCTTCTGTTCCTCGCTGCTGCTGCCGCCGCTTTCGGAGTCCTCATCGATATATTTCGTCGGAAGGGTGACCGTGGTCGAGCCGAAGTTCGAGAACGTAAGCTGCTGTTCGGTTGTCGTTCCATCTTCCTCAATAGAAGAGTGGTAGCTCAGCGATACAAGCTTCCCGGCCGTAAAGTCCGCTTCGATATTGGTGGCGTGAGCGGTACTCCCGTGGATCGTAAGATCGAGTGCAGCGCAGACGTACTTCCCGTCTTTCAGAGTGAAGGCGTCGTAATGATCCGCAAGCACGTTGACAAGGGCTTTTGTCGCCTCGAAAGCCTCTCCGGCTTCGGCGGAGGTAACAGTCCTCCTCTTCCATACACTGCCATCGCCATAGGGCTCATAAGTAACATAGACGTCGCCTTCTTTTGCAATGAACACGGATATGCTCATGCCCATGAGAGATTGGTTCTGCTCATATTTGTCTCCGGCTACCTTCATGGTCAGGGGTACGGTCATACCCTCGTAGCTTATCGTCGTATTCAGTGTGAAATTTTCCGCGCTCGCGTTGACCGCCGCCGCCCATGCCTTGGCGTCTCCGACCGTCTGGCCGCCCGTGGGGTTGTCGTCTTCGGAGTCGCCGCCGGAGATCTTCGGGACCTCGATCTTGGTCGTGCCGATATGGTCGATGGTGACGCGTTCATCGCCGTCCCCTTCAAACCCATCCTCGTAGGTGCATTCGACTTTTGCGATCTTGCCGCTCGACATGATGATCTCTACGTCGTTGAGCGTGACATAGCCATCGGCGATCGAAACTGTTTCCGTGGAGTAGACGCCCGTCTTTTCGTCGAAGGTGAAGGAGGAGTAGATCTCCGCCACTGCTTGCGCCGCGTATGTTATCACCATTTTCGGGGTTTCGATGCGGTCTTCATAGCGGGACTGGGTGGTCGTGTCCTTCTCCCATGCCGAGGAAGCGTCCTCCTTCGTGTAATGGTAGTACGTTCCGTTTTCGAGGGTATAGACGCCTTCTTCATCGCCCCATGCCTCGTAGTAGACCGCACCGTCGAGCTTCATCATGCCGACGGATTTCCCCGTTTCGACGGAGACGCGGTCGAGCGTGAAGTTGGTCGCTGTCGCAAAGACGGCGGCCTGTTGTTTCCAGACCTCTTCGGTCACCTTCGTCGTGTCGGGAACGATGGCGTCGTTATTGTCATCGTCGTTCTTTTTGTCGCCGCAGGCGGCGAGGGCAGCCGTGAAGCACATCGCACATGCGAGCGCTAAGCATACACCGAGTTTTTTGTTCATTTTATTCTCCTTTTTCTTTCATATATTTTCATTATAATCTTATAAAAATGAAATGTCAAGCCTTTTTGGCGTTTCCGACAATGCTATTACGGGGCGGGAGATGGAAGTTTTTCCCCAAAACCCGTTCCTTGCAATTTTTATTATAGTATCATTATAGTCTTACAAAAGTAAGAAGTCAAGTATTTTTCCTTACTTTTGTGAGAAAATTCCGTTATGGGAAATACGTTCGGGAAAATTCTCAAAGAATTGCGTTTGGAGAAAGGGATCGGGCAGGAACAGCTCTCGGCGGAGATCCATGTCAGCAAGGGGATCGTCAGCCTGTGGGAAAACGGCTTGCGCGAGCCCGTGATGTCGAACCTGATCGCGCTTGCCGATTACTTCAACGTTTCCATTGATTATCTTACGGGGCGGGAGATGTAAGTTTTCCCCAAAACCGCCTTCCTTGGAATTTTTTCAGAGAAATCCTTGAAAAATTTTGCACGCTCGTATATAATGATAGCATGGGCGAAAGCGTCATACGGGAAAAATTAAAGCTCCTGCCCGATTCCCCGGGCGTCTACATCATGCTCGACGCCGAGGGAACGGTCATCTATGTGGGCAAAGCGCGCATTCTCAAAAACCGTGTGCGGCAGTATTTTCATTCTTCCCGAAAGACGGATAAAGTGCAGGCGATGGTGGATTGCATCGCCGATTTTTACTACGTTGTAACGCCGTCCGAGGTGGACGCCCTCGCGCTCGAGAATAATTTCATCAAAAAGTACAAGCCTAAATATAACATCCTCTTAAAGGACGATAAGACATATCCGTACATCAAAGTCCACACGCGGGAGGCGTTCCCGCATATCTCCGTGACCCGCCGCGTCAAAAAGGACGGGCGGTATTTCGGGCCGTTTATGGGCGGCGTGAACTGTAAGGATATCGTCGATATTGCGGCGAAGGTTTATAATATCCGCACCTGTTCGGTCTCCGTTTCCGAAAAAAAGGCGAAACCCTGCCTTGATTATCATCTCCACCGCTGTCTCGCCCCCTGCGCGGGGCTGTGCGCCAAGGAGGAGTATGCGGAGCGCGTCGAAAAGACGATTTCCTTCCTTTCGGGGAACTATGAGGAAGCCGAGGAGATCTTAAAAGAGAAGATGAAGAAGTTCGCCGAGGAAGAGCAGTTCGAGCTCGCCCTCGACTACCGCAACAAGATCTCGGCGCTCTCGGCGCTCAAAAGCAGGCGGATCACTTCGATGCCCAAGGACGTGGACGCCGATATCTGGGCGCTTGCGACCAACGGGCTGTATACGGCGGTGTCCCTCCTCGTGACGCGCAAGGGCGTGATGCAGGGCAGCCGCACCTTCCATTCGGACGCCGGCGCGGGGGACAGCGGCGAGGCGCTTCAAAGCATTCTCACGCAGTATTATTCCGTCCGCGAGACGCCGCATGAGGTCATTTTGGACGAAGCCGTGGACGATGTGCTCCTTTCCGCGTTTTTGAAGGAGAGGGCGGGCAGGAACGTCGAGATCGTCCATCCGAAATTCGGCGTCAAGCGCGAGCTCTACGAAATGGCGGCGGGAAACGCGAAGGAATATCTCGAAAAGTCTCTGTCCGCGATCGCCCATAAGGACGATATGACCGTCCGCGCCTGTCAGCGGCTCAAAGACATTTTGTCCCTCTCCCGCTACCCCAAGCGCATGGAGTGCTACGATATTTCGGATATTTCGGGCGTGGATAAGGTGGGGAGCATGGTCGTCTTTACGGACGGCGAGGCGGATAAGTACGAATACCGCCGTTTCCGCATCAAGACCGTCGAGGGAGCGAACGATTTTGCTTCCTTGCAGGAAGTTCTGACGCGGCGGCTGAAAAAATTGGGGACGGAGGAAGAGGAACGCTTTTCCCGCCCCCAGCTCATCGTCATCGACGGCGGCAAGGGGCAGCTCTCCGCGATCAAGCAGATCTTTGACGAGATGGAGATCACGGACATCGACCTCGTCGCCCTCGCGAAGCAGGAAGAGGAGATCTTTACGCTCAAAAGCGATGAAAGCGTGAAGATCGACAGGCACGATTACGCCCTGAAAATGCTCCAGCGGATCCGCGACGAGGCGCACCGCTTTGCAGTCTCCTACTTCCGCTCCATTCACTCCAAGCGGAACCTCGAATCCGTCCTCGAGGAGATCGAGGGCGTCGGAAAACAAAAACGGCTCGCGCTCATGCAGAGGTTCGGCACGATCGACAGGATCATGCACGCAAGCGAAGCGGAGCTCATGGAAGCCAAGGGCGTCGGCGATGAACTTGCGCGGCGCATCCGTTCCTATTTTGAAAATTTATGAGATATCAACTCTTTTTATCGGATTTTGACGGCACGCTCGTCCGCGGGGACGGGACGGTGTCGGAAGAAAACATCCGCGCGATCGAAGCCTACCGTGGAGCGGGCGGGATCTTCGCCGTCGTCACGGGGCGCATGCTCACATCCATTCTGCCCCGCCTTGGCGAGATCGGGCTCGATGACGGGCTCGCGGTCGCCTATCAGGGCGCCGTGATCGCGGATGTGCGCACGGGAAAACTTTTGAGAAGCTGCGCATTTACCCATACCCATGCCCTGAAAGCCATTCGCTATTTCGAAAAATGCGGGTACCATGTCCACGTTTATACGGTGGACGACTTTTGGTCGAACATGGACGACGAGCCCCTGCGCCTCTATGAGAAAATTTGCGGGGTGAAGGGGAAAATCGAACGGAACCTTTCGGACATGGTGGCGTCAAAAAAGCCCGAAGTCGTCAAAGTGCTCGCAATGGTCGGCGAAAGCGAGCGGGAAAAAGTTCTGATGAAAACGCGGGAAGCGCTCGGGGAGGAATTCTTTGTGACGTGTTCCTCTTCCTTTCTCGTCGAGGTCATGCCCAAGGGTCAGAACAAGGCGGGCGCGGTTGATTTTTTGTCAAGCTACTACCGTATCCCGCACGAGAGGATCGCCGCGATCGGGGATCAGCTCAACGATCTTCCCATGCTCGAGCGGGCGGGCGGGAGATTTGCCGTAGAAAATGCCGAGAAGGCTTTGAAGGAAAAAGCGACCGTCGTCTCTTCCTGCGAGGAGAACGGCGTCGCCGAAGCGATCACGAAATACGCGTTGGGGGATTAACATGGAAGAGATCATCTTGCCGCACGAGACGGTCATGCTCGACAAGTTCGCGTCCGATCTCAGTCTCGAGGTCTTGCATGCAGGGCGCGGCATCATCACGCTCACAAACATCAGCGTGGACAGACCGGGGCTCAGGCTCGCGGGGTTTTATAATCTGTTCGATTCGGAGCGGATCATGCTCATCGGGCGCACCGAACACGAATACATGCGCTCTTTTTCGCCCGAGGAACGGCTCGAGCGGGTGGGCAAGCTCTTCGATTGCGGCGTGATCCCCTGCGTCATCTTTGCGCGGGATCTTCCCGTCCCGCCCGAGCTCATGGAATTTGCCCGCAAGACGGGCACGCCTGTTTTCCGCACGGGAAAGACGACGACCGTCATCATGGCGGAGCTCTACGGCTATCTTTCCCGCCTGCTCGCCCCCAAGACGACGATGCACGGCGTTCTCATGGACGTGTTCGGGGAGGGCATTCTTCTGACGGGCGACAGCGGCGTCGGCAAGAGCGAGACGGCGATGGAACTCATCAAGCGCGGACACCGCCTCGTCGCGGACGACTCCGTGCTCATCAAAAAGGTGGAGAACGAACTCATCGGCACCGCGCCCGAGCGCATCCGCTATTTCATGGAGCTTAGAGGGATCGGCATCATCAACGTCAAGAATATGTACGGCTCCGGTTCTATTCTTACCGAGAAGGAGATCGGGCTCGTGATGGAGCTCGAGCACTGGAAACGGGACAAGGAGTACGATCGGATCGGCGGCGAGGGGGGATTCGAAGAGATCATGGGGATCAAAGTTCCCAAACTCACCGTCCCCGTCAGTCCCGGGCGGAATCTCGCCATTCTCATCGAAGTTGCGGCGCGCAACCACAGGCTCAAAAGCATGGGCTATGACGCGGCGCAGGAGCTCATTCAACGTACGATCGGAAGATGAAACCTGAAATTCTCGCCCCTGCGGGGGATGAAACAACGGCGTATGCCGCGCTCAATGCGGGCGCGGACGCCATTTATCTCGGACTTACCAGATTTTCCGCACGCGAAAGTGCGGAAAATTTTGACGCAGACGCGCTTTTCCGCGTCACGAGGTACGCGCACCTCTTGGGAGCGAAGGTCTACGTCGCCCTCAACACGCTGGTAAAAGACGACGAGACGGACGCCTTCTTTGCCGCCGTAAGGGATGCGTGGGAAGGGGGCGCGGACGCGATTTTGATGCAGGATCTTTTCCTCGGAAAGCTCGTCAAGGAGAAATACCCCGAGATCGTCCTGCATCTTTCCACGCAGGGCGGTTGCTGCAACACCTACGGCGCGCAGATCGCAAAGGAATACGGGTTTTCGCGCGCCGTGCTCGCCCGTGAGACCCCCCTTTCCGAGATCGAAAGGATCTCAAAGATCATCGAGACGGAGGTTTTCGTGCAGGGGGCGCTCTGCACCTGCTTTTCGGGGCAGTGCTACATGAGCTCCTTCGCGGGGAACAACAGCGGCAACCGCGGCAGATGCAAACAGCCCTGCCGTAAGCTCTATTCCATCGACAGAAAGGGCTATGAGGAGCCCGCCTATGCGCTCTCCCTTACCGATCTCTCCGTGGGGGAGCGGGTCGGGGAGCTCTTGAATGCGGGGGTGACCTCTCTCAAAATCGAGGGCAGGATGCGCCGTCCCGCCTACTGCGCCGCCGCGGTGAAGTATGTGCGGGCATCCCTCGAAGGGAAGGGAAAAGAGGCGCTCTCCGACCTCATGCGCGCCTATAATCGCGGCGGGTACACACACGGGCTCGCCTTCGGGCAGGACAAAACGCTCCTTTCCCGTAGCGTTCAGGGACACATCGGGGAAGCTGTCGGAAAGGTCTCCTTTGTCTGCGGCAAGCCCTTCTGCGCGAGCGGCTTCAAACCGCGGAAGGGGGACGGATTCAAGATTTTAAGGGCGGGCAAAGAGGTCGCGGGCGCACTCTTTTCGGAAGCCGCCGCGGGCGGGTTTTATCTCAATGCGAACGCCAAAGTTGCGGCGGGGGACGTCGTTTGCGTGACGACGGACGCCGCTTCCTCGGAGCGCGTCCTCTCGGGCGAAAAAAGGCGGGAGATCGTTGTTTCCGCGCGCTTTCTTGCGGGGGAACGGGCGCGCATTTCCTGCGGGGAGTTCGTATTCGAGGGCGGTGTCATTCTTTTGTCCGCCCGAAACGCCCCGCTCGGCGAAGCGCAGATCGCGGAGTGCTTCCGAAAAACAGGCGATTTGCCCTTCGCGCCAATCGTGCAAGTCGAAACGGACGGCGTGTTTCTGCCAAAGTCGGCGCTCAACGCCCTGCGGCGGGAGTTCTACGCCGCGCTTGCCGAATTTTTGGATCCGAAAAGGCGTCTTACGCCGCAGATCTTTATGCCGCCCGCACTCCCCCCCGCAAGGACGGCGCTCACCGCGGTCATCGCGGAGGAGAAGCAGGAAGCGGACATTTTTATTTGCAAACCGCGGGACTATGCGTCCCTTCCCATGGGCGGAAAGGGGGTCTATCTGTATCTTCCGCCCCTCTTTACGGCGGAGGACGAGGCGCTTCTTGCGCCCCATTTCAACCGTTTCGAAGGGATCTACTGCGAGGGTTACTATGGCATTGCGCTTGCGAAAGAGTACGGCGTGAAGCTGTTTGCGGGCACGGGATTCAATCTCACCAACCGTTACGCGGTCGCGGGCGTCTCGGCGGAAGCGGCCTATTTTGCGTTCTCCAAAGAAATTTCCCGCACCGAACAGGAGCGGCTGAATACGGAGGGGGCGTTCGTCCTTTCGGACGGGGCGGTCAAGGTAATGGATCTGTGCTATTGTCCCTTTGAAAAGAGCTGTAAGGAATGCGACAGGCGCGCCGTCTATACTCTTTCGGATGAGGAAGGGAGGCGGTTCCCGCTCCGGCGGTATCGCCTCGGAAGTTGCCGCTTCGAAGTCTATAACTGCGCTCCCCTTGCGGGCATGGGTGGGGCAAATCCGCTCTACGACAATTCCGTCAAGGTCGATGGTGCGCCCACGCGCGGGCACGGCGCAAGGAGTATTTTATGAACAGACACCAACAGAGGCTGGAACTCGATAAGATCCTTTCGGCGGTGGCGGAACACGCTTCGCTCGAAGGTTCCCGCGCGGCGATCCTCTCTCTCACGCCCGCAACGGAGCTTGCGGAGGCAAACCGTCTGCTGTCTATGACGGCGGAAGCGAGCCTTCTGCTCTTCGAGCTCGGCGTCGGGCGGATCCCCTCGTTCGAACCCGTGGGAGACGCTTTGGAGCGCGCCGAGAAGGGCTCCGTCCTCTCCTGCGGCGAGCTCATCAACGTTGCAAGGCTCCTGTGTGCGGCGCGCGTTTGTTACCGCGGCGTGCACGCCTTTTCGGACGGGCGCGTCGAGGGCATGAAGGCGCTCACCGACCGCCTGCTGTTCGATGAGGGGCTCGAAGAGGACATCGGCAAAAAGATCGTTTCGGAGAGCGAGATCGCGGATACCGCGAGCGAAAAGCTCTTTTCCGTCCGCAGGGAGATCAGGCTTCTCGGCGAGAGGATCCGCGCGCGGCTCTCCGCATACCTTAGCGGGGAAGAGAGAAAATTCTTGCAGGACGACGTTGTGACCGTCCGCGGAGACAGATTCGTCATTCCCGTCAAGGCGGAGTACAAGCGCAGCATCCGCGGCTTCGTGCACGACCGCTCGGCGAGCGGGGCGACGGTATTCATCGAGCCCGAGGAAGTGCTCGAAATGAATAACGAGCTTCGCGACCTCGTTTTGGATGAAAAAGAGGAGACGGAGCGGATCTTAAAGGAACTTTCACGGGCGGTGGGACGCATCCGCGAGCGGTTGGAAACCGATCTTGCCGTCCTCGCGGAGGCGGACGGCTATTATGCCCGCGCCGAGTACGGCTATAAAAACAAGTGCACCCGCCCCATCCTGAACGGAAAGGGGATCCTTGATATCAGAAAGGGGAGACATCCGCTCCTCGATAAAACGACCGCGGTCCCCGTCTCGGTCGGGCTGGGCGAAGGGTATGATTTCCTCCTCATCAGCGGCGCAAACACGGGCGGGAAAACGGTGACGCTCAAAATGTGCGGGCTCTTTTGCCTCATGGCGGCATGCGGGATCTTTGTGCCCGCCGCCGATGGAACGCGGCTCGCCGTCTTTTCGGGGGTCTACTGCGACATCGGCGACAGCCAGTCCATCGAAGAAAATCTCTCCACGTTTTCCTCCCATATCCTCAATCTCAAGGAGATCCTCTCCGAGGCGGGGCAAAACAGCCTCGTCCTCATCGACGAACCGGGCGGGGGCACCGATCCCGAGGAAGGACAGGCGCTTGCCCGTGCCGTCCTCTCCGCCCTCGAAAGAAAGGGCTGCCGCGGCATCGTCACGACCCATTACTCCGCCCTCAAAGAGTTTGCATATGAGCACCCGCGCATGCAAAACGGCTGCATGGAGTTCGACGCGGGCGATTTCCGCCCACTTTATCGCTTGAAGATCGGCGCGCCGGGCTCTTCCAACGCGCTTGCGATCTGTACGCGGCTGGGTTTCCCCAAGGAGACGGTGGAGGAAGCGCGGGGGTATCTTTCCGAGGGAGCCCGCTCCTTCGAGAGGACGCTCCGCGCCGCCGAGGAGAGCAGGGTCGCTTCCGAGCGCCTTCGCGAAGAGAGCGAACAGATCAAAAAGGAGTGGAACAGCCGCCTTTCGGAGCTTGAAAAAGAGGAAGAAAAGTTCAGAAAGGAGCGTGAAAAGTTTCTGTTTTCGTCCAAAGCCGAAGCGAGGCGCATTGTGCGGGAGCGCACGGCGCATGCGGAGGAGCTTCTCGGCGAGATCGAGGAGATCTTCAAACAGGAGAGCGTCACGGAGAGCGATCTCATCCGCGCCCGCACCCTCAAAAATAAAATGCAGATCGAGGAGAAAGAAGAGGACGAGCCCGTACGCCTGACCCCCGTCGGAGAGAACGTAAAGGTCGGCGAAACGGTTTTTGTCGGCACCATGTCCGCAGAGGGGGTCGTACTTTCCTGTCGGAAAGAGAAAAACACGGCGGAGGTGCAGGTCGGCTCTCTTCGCGTAAAGAGTAAGATCTCCGACCTCTTTTATCCCTCAAAAAAACAGGAAAAGAAGGGGGGCGTGCAGGTCGTGAAGAACCTTTCGGAGACGGTGAGTCTTCCCCGCGAGTGCAACCTGATCGGCATGACGGCCACGGAAGCACTTCTCGAGGCGGAGAACTTTCTCGACAAAGCCGTGCTTGCGAACATGTCCGAGGTGCGGATCGTCCACGGCATGGGTACGGGGAAATTGCGCGCAGCCGTACATGGTATGCTTAAAAAGCATGCGCGTGTGGAGAGCTTCCGTCTCGGCAAATACGGCGAAGGCGAAAGCGGCGTTACGATCGTAAAACTAAAATAAAATTTCGTTGAATTTGTTTTTTCGTCCGCGCCTTGGGGCGCGTGCTCAAAAACAAATTCAACGAGGAATGTAACGTATATGGGATATTGAGTCACTGTCTCGTACGCTTACAACGACATGAAGTCGAAGGGGTTCGACAAATTGAGTCGCCCACGGCGGAAGTGAATTCCGCCTAAGGCAAGTGAATTAGGATTCGCCCCACCCCCTTAGTCCCCCTCCCACGGAGGGGGTTGCATGGCTCCTCCTTAGGAGGAGCTGTCACCGTAGGTGACTGAGGTGGGCACTCTCGGCGCCCCTTGTAGGATGAGCCGAGAGAACGAGGGGCGGCGGGGAAAACGCTTTCATAATTTCACAGATCTCTCAATAGAATACGATTGATAATTGTTTCTCTTTGAGGTATACTGTGAAAAAGCGTTTTCATATCGCCGCGCTTACCAATCTCGCTCTGGCGCTTGTGCTCATCGCCGTTGCAACGGTCTGTTTTTTGCCCGCCGCTTCCCCCGCCTCGGAGGTGGACGCACGGGTACATTACAAGGGCACCAGCGAGGACGGCGTCTCCCTCATGTTCAACGTCTATTGGGGGACGGAAGAGGTGTACGGGATCCTCGACGTCCTCGACGAATACGCCGCCACGGCGACCTTCTTCCTGGGCGGAAGCTGGGCGGACGACAACGTTGCCTGCGTGAAGGAGATCGTCTCCCGCGGGCATGAGATCGGCACGCACGGCTATTTTCATAAGGAGCATGATAAGCTCTCCCTCCAAGAGAATCTCAACGAGATCCGTACGAGCGCGGAATTTTTAACGCTCGCTTCGGGGCGGGAAATCAAATTATTCGCACCCCCTTCGGGCGCGTACAACGAGGACACCCTCGCCGCCGCGGAAAGCCTCGGGCTTACGACGGTCATGTGGAGCAAGGATACGATCGACTGGCGCGATAAGGACGAAAACCTCTGTTTCCGCCGCGCCACGGACGGAGCGGAAGGGGGCGATCTCGTTCTCATGCACCCCATGGCGCATACGCTCAAAGCGCTTCCCCGCATTCTCGGCTATTATGCGGAGCACGGCCTTAAAACGGTGAGCGTGGGGGAAAATCTGGGCTGAACACAAAAAGGAGTCACATATGGTAGAAAGCAGAACACTTCAAAATGGATTGCGCGTCATCGTCAAGCGCATGGAGGGGCTTCTCTCCGTCACAATGGGCGTGCTCGTCGGGACGGGCGCGGCGTTCGAAACGGACGCCGAGGACGGCATCTCCCATTTTATCGAACATATGCAGTTCAAGGGGACTGCATCCCGCACGGCGTTTGAGATCTCCGACGCGTTCGACGCGCTCGGCGCACAGGTCAACGCCTTTACGGGGAAGGACATGACTTGTTATTACTGCAAATCCACGTCCGAGCACGCAAAGGAGAGCTTCGCCCTTCTTGCCGACCTCTTCCTCAACAGCGTCTTTCCCGAAGAGGAGATGAAGCGCGAAAAGGGGGTCGTCATCGAGGAGATCAACATGGACGAGGACAGCCCCGAAGATCTCTGCCTCGATCTTCTCGCCCGCGCTTCCTTCGGGAAGGAGAACTACGGCAGAAACATTCTCGGAACGGCGGAGAACGTCTCGGGATTTTCCCGCGAGGATCTCTTTGCCTATAAAAAGGAGCGTTACTGCCCCGAAAACATCGTCGTCTCCTTTGCGGGGAATATCGGCGTACAGGAAGCGGCGGAGCTTACGGAAGCCTACTTCGGCGGCATGGCGCGGACGGCCTTCCGGGACAGGGAAAAGAGGATCGTCCCGCATACGGACAAGCTCTTCAAAAAGAAGCCCATCGAGCAGGCGCATTTCGCCTTCTCCTTCCCCACGGTGAAGCGGAACGATCCCGCCTACGCCGCCGTGCAGGTCATGAACGCCGTTTTGGGCGGCGGCATGAGTTCCCGTCTCTTCAAAAAGGTGCGCGAAGAGCTGGGACTCGCCTATTCCGTCTATTCCTATCCCTCGCACTATGCCGAGACGGGGATCTTGAACGTCTATGCGGGCGTCAATCCCAAGAACGCCGAAAGCGCGGCAGACGCCGTCCGCTCGGTCATCGAGGATTTCAAAAAAGAGGGGATCGGCGAAGAGGAGTTCTCGCGCGGACGCGAACAGCTCCTCTCGGGCACCGTCTTTTCGCAGGAGAACACTTCCTCGCAGATGCTCCTCTACGGCAAGCAGATGCTCTATCAGAACGAGATCTACGATTTCGAAAAGCGCATGGCGGAGATCGCCGCGCTCACAAGGGAGGACGTCATGCAGGCGATCGAAAGAAGCTTCGACTTCTCCCGCGCGGCGTCGGCAACAGTCGGAAATCTCGAAAAGGGGATCACGCTTTGAACGCTTTGAACAAAGAGCGCGCGGAGGGCTTCGATCCCGTCTTTGACGGAAAGAGTGAGGCGCTCATTCTCGGGAGTTTTCCGTCCGTGAAGAGCCGCGCCGTGAATTTTTATTACGGCAACCCGCAGAACAGGTTTTGGAAAACGGTCTGCGGATATTTCAATGAGGAGATCGCCGAGACGGTCGAGGGCAAGCGGGAGTTTCTTCTCATGCGGCACATCGCGCTGTGGGACGTCGTGGAATGCTGTGAGATCATGGGCTCTTCCGACGCTTCCATTTCGGACGTCCGCCTTGCGGATATTCCGAAAGTTCTTTGCGCCGCCCCCATCCGCAAGATCCTGTGCAACGGCGCCACGGCATACAGGCTGCTAAAAGAAAATTTTCCCGCGTACATATCGCTCGCCGAAAAACTTCCCTCCACCTCTCCCGCGAATCCGCGTTTTTCGGAGAAGACATGGCGGAACGCGCTCGATGAAGTTTTCCTTCATAAAAGCAACAAAAGGGATTGACAAAGGAAAAAAATTGAGATAGAATGAAACAAAAACGCCCATTTTACGGGCGTCAGGGAGGATGAATATGTTTGAACAGGTTTGCAAGATGCTGGCGGAACAGCTCGGCGTTCCCGCGGAGTCCATTAAACCCGAATCGGAGGTCGTCAAGGATCTCGGCGCAGATTCGCTCGACGTCGTGGAGCTGTTGATGGCGCTCGAGGACGAGTATAAGATCACGCTTCCGGAGGACGAGGTCGAAAGCGTCAAGACGGTGCAGGACATCGTGGATATGATGAACAAACTCGGCAAATAATTAGTGAAATCATGACGCCCGTGCGGACAGCGCGGGCGTTTTTTTATTTTCCCGCATAGGATAAGCGAGGCAATCGTATGGAATCTTTACAGCTTATCTCGAATACGCCGCTTTTGCGGCTCTCCCGATTGGTACAGGCGCTCTCCCTCAAAGCCGCGCTATTTGGAAAACTCGAATCGGGCAATCTATCGGGCTCCGTCAAGGACCGCGCCGCGCTTGCCATGGTCGAGGCGGCGGAGCGGGAGGGGAAACTCACAAAAAATTCCGTCATCGTGGAACCTTCCAGCGGAAACATGGGGATTTCGCTTGCCGCAGTCTGCGCGGTCAAGGGATATCCTCTCGTCGTCGTCATGCCCGACAGCATGTCCGAAGAGCGGCGGCGGCTCATCAAGGCGTACGGCGCAAAAGTGCATCTCACGCCCGGCGCGCAGGGCATGCGGGGGGCGATAGCGTGCGCGAAAACGCTCGCCGAAGAGCTTCACGGCGTGATCCTCGGGCAATTCGACTCTCCCGCCAATCCCCGCGCCCACTACGAGACGACGGGCCCCGAGATCTGGCGGGCGACGAAGGGGAAGGTGGACGTCCTCGTCGCAGGCGTGGGATCGGGCGGGACGATCTCGGGCGCGGGCAGGTTTTTGAAGGAACAAAAGCCCGACCTTATGGTCGCGGCGGTGGAGCCCGCTTCCTCTCCCGTGCTCACAAAGGGAGTGAGCGGGGCGCACGGGATCCAGGGCATCGGCGCGGGATTCGTGCCGAAAAATCTCGACCGTACCCTCTATGACATGGTGATCGCGGTCGAGGACAAAGAAGCGTTTTGGGCGGCGCGCATGCTCGCGCGGACGGAAGGCGTGCTATGCGGGATCTCTTCGGGCGCGGCGCTCGCCGCCGCCTGCGCGCTTTGCGGGGAGGAGGCATACGCGGGAAAGACCGTCGTTGCCGTGCTCCCCGACGGCGGCGGGCGGTACCTTTCCACCGCTTTGTTTGGGGAGTAAGGTGGAGCAAGATCCCCCCCACCACCGCTTGCGGCGGAGCCTCCCCCCGTCGGGGGTAGGCCTTTTTGCACCGAAGAGGGGGAGACCTTTTGCATTTCGCCCCTTGGCTCCCCCTCGAGGGGGAGCTGTCACCGCAGGTGACTGAGGGGGTGTCATTCTGAATCACGCCATCCTTTGGCGCTCTTTTTCAAAAAGTTTTTCGGAAATCATGAAAAAATTATTGACATTTTATATCTAAGGTGGTACGATAGTGTCATAGATTTTCATGACAACGGGGAAGTCTTGTCACAAGCGGAAATGACGGAGAGCCTCGGAAGGAAGGAAAACGATGGAAGAAGAGAAAAAGATCGCCGAAGAGGAGAGCATCCCCGCCGAACACGAGGCGCAGGAGACCCCCGAACACGAGACGAAAGAAGCTCCCGAAAACGAGGGCAAAACCAAGGGGAAGGACAAGAAAAAGGACGGAAAGAAAAAGAAGAAGTTCGGACCCGTCAAGACGAGCGTCTGCATCGTTTCGGCGGCGGCGGTCGCCGCGCTCGGGACGTGGGCTTGCATCGCATTTTTGCGGCCGCAGGCGCGCAACGACGTCGATCCCACCTACGGATCCGTCTCCTATGAGGTAAAGGACGGGGAAGTGTTCACCGCCGCCGCGTTTACTTCCGAACTCAAAGCGCGGGACGAGAACGGCAACCCGATCTCGGGGGACGAGAATACATACGACGGTCTCGACGTGTTCGGACGGCTCAACTGGACGTTTGCAAGGCAAGACAACTGGTATTCCGAAATGCACAGCGTCGTCAATACTGCGATCGGTCCGCAGGAAGTTGCTACCTATAAACGGTACGCGGGCGGGATCCTGATCTCCGAAGATATCACGACGAGCAGTATGGTCAACGTGGCGCGCGAGTATTGCTATGTAAACGGCGAGCGCGTCATCTGGCGGGACAGCGAGCAGGACAAATCGCAGTGGAACGGCATGGAGACCGTGTTCCCCGAAGGCGCGCCCCTCGGCAATATGGATATCGACGGCAACGAGGGTTTCCGCAAACTCAACGGGCTTCCCGCGACGGAACTCTCCGTCTATGTCTTTGAGCAGAATACCATCGAGAGCGCGACGCTGACTACCGCCGAAAACGTCTCCCTTGCGGACGGGGCGGAGTGCTTCACCGTCACCTACCGTTTGAGGGCAAAGACGGACGAAGAGGGAAAGACGGGCGCCGCCGCTTACTACGGGAACCAAATGGTATTTACGGGCGGCATCGACGCGCCCCCCGATTTCGATTTTATCGAGATCAGCTATACGTTTACGGAGAACTGGCTCCCTGTCCGCTGCACGGTCTCCGAAAAGTATACCGCCTCGATGAAAACGATCGTCACGACCTGCACCTCGACTTCCGAGACGGTTTTCACCTACGACGTCCCGGGGATCGGCGAAGAGGTACAGGGAATCTATCAGGAATATTATAAACAGTATGCGGACACCGAAGCGACGGGGCAGACCCAGCGTCCGCTCACCGCGACGGATTGCCTTGCTTCCGCATTCAGTCCCTTGCTCACCGAACCCACCGTGCTCGATGTGTCGCTCACATTGAACGGAGAGCCCTTGCACGGCTCCGTCTGGCTCGACCTCGGCTCGGCAGGGGGGAATTTGGAACTTGGCAATATCAAGGCGCACGCCGATCTCGGGATCCTCCGCCTTTGGCTGGAAGAGGGCAAGGCGTATCTCAATTACGGAAACGTCAAACTCTCGCTCACCGTGGAGGAACTTCTCGCCCTCTTTACGGAAGGCGAACCCGCGGCACAGGCGGAAGGGGCAGAAGCTCCCCAAGATCCCCTCGAGGCGATCACGGGCGGCGAATTTACGGTAGAGGATAAGGAGGCACGCCTGCACTCCGTGCTCCATTTGGGGGATGCGGAGATCGTGCTCGACTTCCTGTTCGACCACGACGGGAACCGCAACGTAACGCTCAATCAAATCGGGGCGGAGGCGAACCTCGGCGGCCTCTCTCTCAATGCTACGGTCAAATACGGCGGAACCGCGCCCTCCGAAATCGGAGAGGCGGAAAAGGCGGCATATGCCGACGCGACGGAATATGCGGGCATGCTCAAAGATCTCTTTAAGGCGGACGCTCTCCGCGCGGAGATCAATTATACCAATACGGAACACGGAATTATCCTCGGCGGCAGTGCGTCGGTCATGTACAAGGACGGCTTCGCGCTCAAAGGAGACTTTACGCTCGGCTACGGCGGCGCGGAAAAGCCCGTCTCCGTCCTGTTCGATGGAGCGGCGGTCTATCTCGACGTAGACGGCGTGAAAATCAAGGCGGGATCGGGCGAGCTTGAAACCCTTCTCTCCTTCCTGCCCGCGGCGACGGAAGAGGAGACGGACGTCCTTTCGACCGTCCTCCAAGCGCTGCTCGATCCGAAGTTTGCAAACCTTCTCTCTTCCGCGGGAACGGGAAATACCCTTTCGCTCACCGTGAAGGGGACGGAGCTCCTCCGATACTTCGGCGTGGAGTACGGACTCGGGGAAGTCGGCATTGCGCTCACGCAGGACGGGCTCACCCTGACCGCTCTGGGCGCGACCCTCTCTCTCGGCGGCGGCGAATCGTTTACGGCGGACGTTGAAGCGGATGAGTACGCTTCCGTATTGCCCTATGCGGCCGATCTCTATGAGCTCTTCACAGGGGAGTATCTCAAAGCGGCGGTCGCTTACGAGAACGGCGATATGAACCTTTCTATCGGCGGCGAGATCGTACTCGGCATGCAGGATCTTGACGCTTCCGCAACACTGAACATAACGTACGGCGCGGCGGAAATAGAGGTCGGGTTGACCTATGCAGACGGGAATGTGTACCTTCTTATCGACGGGCTGAAACTTAGGGCGAGCGCGGAGGAGATCGCGGCCCTCATCGGCACGGACGGCACGGCGGGTAGCGTCGGCGACGACATTCTCGGAAAACTTCTTTCACTCAAATTCGAAGAAATTATTACGAGCCTTCACAGCAGTGACAACGCGCTCGAAGCGCAGATCGCGCTCGGCGCTCTTCTCAATGGGCTCGGTATCTCCACGGGAGATATTTCCCTCGGCGATCTCACCGTCACGGTGACGGACGGGACTGTCACGGCGGAAGGTTTCGGCGCGACGCTCACCCTTTCCGCGTCGGAGACCGCGCCCACGATCCCCGAAGATCTCGAAAGTTACACCGATCTCATGCCCATCGCAAATGCGGCGGTCGAACTCATCGAAAACAACTATATCGCGGCAGATCTGCACTATGTCGGCGAATTCGAATTGGACGGCGAAGTGCAGTTCGACATCGGGAGCTTGAATCTCTCCGCGGAACTTACGCTCACTTACCAAGGCGTAGAGAAACAGCTCAAAGCTCTCTATGTGAACGACAGCGTGTATCTCGATGTGGACGGAGTGAAACTCAAAGTGAACGTCGAAGAGCTCAAAGACGTTCTCGGCTCCCTCGGCGGAGCTGCCGCCGCGGCGGAAGTTCTCACGCCCGTGGAGCAACTCCTCGAAAATCTCGGCAATATTCTCAACGTTTCGAATGAAAACGGCGTCCTTCGTGCGACGGTCGCTCTCGATGAGATCTTGAAGGCGTTCGGATACGACCTCACCCTCGGCACGGCGACCGTCACCGTGGACGGCGGGGCGTTCCATGTCTCCGCCCTCGGCGGCGCGCTCACCCTCTCCGTTGATCAGGGCGTCTCCTTCGGGACGGTCACCGACGGCTATGTCGAGGTCGCGGGCTCCGTCAAACAGCTTGCAGAGCTCTTCCAAAGCGAAAGGATCGCCCTCGGCGTCGGATATACGTCCGAGAGGTTCGGCGTCAACGGAACGCTTACGTTCGAACCCGCAACATCCGCCGCCCACGGCACGTTTACGCTCACGATAGATTCCGTTGACCGTACGCTCGAGCTTGACGCTCTGTCCGACGGTTTCGTCTGCGTGAAGATCGACGGCGTAAAGTTGAAGGGGAATACGGAGCAGGTCGCAGCGCTCCTCAAAGAGATCCTTGCGGAGACGGGAACGATCACGCCCGACGCTGGGATCCCCGACATGGGTACCCCCGACGTGGGCGCCACGGACTTCCTCGATCAACTCCTCATCAAACTTCTCAATTTGAGATTCGGCGACTATCTGACGCTCGAAGCGGGGGACGGCGCGCTCAACGCAGTCCTCAAGGGGACAAAACTCCTCGGCGATCTCGGCGTTGCGCTCGACCTCGGCGATCTCAAACTCACCGTGTCCGGAGAGGGCATTTCCGCGGAGGGACAGGGCGTGAAACTCACCGTCAAGGCGGGCGAGCCCCTTCCTGCGGTTGATCCTTCGGAGTATAAGGATATCGGCGCGGTGATCGAAACCGCTTCCGCGATCGTTGCAAAGCAGGGAGCTTCCTTCGACGGCAGCTTTACGCTCAACGTCGGCGAGACCCAGCTCGCGGTCTATCTCGAAAACGCGGGCGTCTCGTGGAAGAACGGCTTCGAACTCGGCGCGCGCGTCGTGCTCGAAGTGAACGGCGTCTGCAACGAATTCCATATCTATGCAACGGCAGAATATCTCACCCTGCGCTACGGCAACATCGGCGCAAAGATCGTCTATGCGGACTTCTCGCAGATCGGCGACGCGTTTACGGCGCTCAAAGAGAAAGTGCAGGCGATCGCAGACGAGGTCACGGGCAAGACGGCACAAGATCCCGCGGCGGCTTCCGCGCTCTCTCTTGCGGAGAGCGGCACGGCGATCGCGGAACTTACGGAGCAGCTCTCGAAGCTCTTCGGCTCTCTCGGCTCGGCAGATTGGAACGCGCTGATCGGCAAGATCGAACTTTCTCCTTCGGCGATGGCGGACGGACTGTTCCGTTTGAAGATCGGGGATTGCACACTCGATTTCGTCGCAAACGGGACGGCGGGCGTGAGCATTCTTTTGAACTATGCCGCAAAGGACGGCGGGACGCTGGTCGAAGGTACGGCGCATGCCGCCGCGCTCGACTCGATGGAAGCGATATACGATCCCGACGGCGGCATCGAATATCTCGATACAGATGAGTTCATCCTCGCGATCGGCTATCTCGGCTCCGCGGTCGATCTTCTGAATGAAGAGAACATCTCCTTTACCGTCAGCGGAAGCACGACGTTCAAGGCGGCGGAGCCCGAACCCGCGCCCGAGCCCGAACCCGCGCCCGAACCGGCGGCGGAAGTTATCAAGACAAAGTACGAGTTCAATGCTTCCGTGAACTATCACCGCGGCGCTTCCGTGCCCGTACACCTCGACGTGGACGGCAAGAACTTCTGGATCAATACCGATCTCTTCCTCAACGTGCATCTCGCACTCGTTGCGGGAGACGGGGCGGCGGAGACGGACAAGAGCCTCTATCTCGATATCTTTATCGTGGACGGCGCGCCCGCAAAGGATGAAGCGGGAAGCCTTGTCACGGACGGAAATCTCGACTTCTACGTCTCCCTTTCGCAGTTTGCGGATACGGACGAAAAGTACAGCCCGCTCAAGATCTACGCGCCCGCGGACGAGATCATGACCATCCTTTCGAGCGCGGTCGCGGTTCTCGGGTTCAATCTCGACTTCCTCGACAATTACCTTGTGAACAAGTGGCTTGAACTCGAAACCGTCGCGCAGCTTGAAGCGTTTACGCCGCTCGCGTCTGATTTTGTGAACGGCCTGCTCGCGGGGCTCCTGCCCGCACAGCCCGAGGAAGGCGCTCCCGCCCCTGCGGCAGAGGAGAGGGTCTACAAGAACTACATCAAAACCCTTACGATCACGGAGAGCGAATTGCAGCTCATCCTCAATTCCGCGGACGTCTACGGCGTCGAGGGGATCGAAGATCTCGCCGTCACCCTTACGAGAAGCGAAGAAAAGTTCGATTCCGTCACATTTGGGAACGTCTACGACGCGACGGGCACGGAGAACACGACGCTCACGGGGACCTTCGATTACAGCGCGGTCACGCCCGATATTCCCGCGGAAGCGGCAAGCTATACGAGCTTCCTCGGCGCGGAAAAGCTCATTCTCTCCCTCGTCAAGAGCGCGACGCACGTCACGAATGCGGACGAGGTCATCTCGGGCGAAGAGACGGAGCACACCTACGCGATCAACAACAACTTCTATATCGAGGGAAGTATTGACGCCAAATTGAATCTTGTGATCATACAGAAAGATATCAGGATCGACATTATCGCGATCTCCGTCACGATCGACGAAAACGGCGATCTCGGCGTCAATGTCCGTCTCGAATATCAGGCGGTCAATGCCGGGGCAATCGTTGCGATCAACGGTGACGGTGAAGTCGATCTCACCATCAAGAACGGCATGATCTACATGAAGCGCGTGCAGAAGACCTATTATGACGTTGGGATCTTCAATGCCACGGAAAAGGGAGCGGACACGACCGATGACGATATCACGCTCTACCGCGCAATGCCGATCGGAAACTTCATGAACGATATTTTCGGACAGTTCGGATTTATTCTCAACTTTAACGAGAAGATCATGGAAGAGATCGTTAAGAATTCGGGCAGTTCCACAGAGCCCGCGCCCGAGGAAGCCGTCGACTACGGCAAGAAACTTTCCGAAGTCCTCAAAAATTATACCTATACTCCCGCGGGACAGGACGATGCGGGCACTGCGGCGGGTGCAAAGTGGGAGCTTACCCTCAACGGCGACGCACTTGTAAAGGGCGTGCTCGGCGACATGAAGATCGTCATTGCCGAAGATACGGACGGCTATATCCACGATTTAAGCGTCGAAATGACAGTCGTTACCGTCATCAGTGCAAATCTGAATCTCCGCTGGCGCAACCCCGGCGGCACGATGGAAGAGGGCGCAAGCGACCTGACGCACGACGTTTCCGAGGAGATCGAGGGCGGCATGGGCGCGATGATCGGGAAGCTCAATACCGAGGACGGCTGGGATGACCCCGCGACCGCCGATGCGCAAGAGGGCGTCAAGTTCCTCGAAGCGAAGGAGTTTGCCGTCACGTACAAGTATCATACCTACGGCGGCGGTATGGAGACGCTCGGGGATCCGCAGACCGTGTTCGTCTCCACAGGTGCGGACGGCAACCCCGAAAATACCCTATACAGCGAACTCACCTATCCCGAACTTCCCGAAAATACCGTGGAATTCCAATATGCGTGGGAGAGCGAACAGGTCGGGCTCGGCAGCGATCTTCCCGCGGACGGCGTCATCTTTGCGAAGCAGACGAAATGCACATACACAGTGACGTTGATCTCCGATTCCGACCTCGGCGAGGACTGGTCGCCGACAGAGGAGGGCGAATGGACGTACACGGCGGAAATGGAGTACGGCGCAAAGATCGTTGCCGGGAATACCGAGTATACCGTTACGAATACCGAAACGGAATTCCGTATCAACCTCGCGGACGTTCCCGAAATGAGCGGGCGCGAGGGTTGGTGGAAGCAAAACCCCGAAATCACAGAAAAAGGCGTTACATTGACCGCCGAATATGAGGGCGATACGATCAATTACAAGTCCGTTGTCGCCTTCACGGCGGAAGGTATGGAAGAAAATACGGAGCACAGCGTGACGTTCGGAAGCAGCTATACGCTTGTGACGCCCGAAGCGGCGGGGCATACTTTCCTCGGCTGGTATCAGCACGTCGGCGATACATGGAAGAAGGTGGAGACCCTCGAACTCAACGAGAGCGGCAAGACGACCGTGGAAGTCGAAGCCCTGTGGGCAGAGGACGGCTTTGTGACGCTGACGACTGAAAGATCGGAGAGCGGCAGCTGGATCAAAACCTATACTTATAAAGCCACGGCAAACATTGACGAGACGAAACTTGTCGGAGCGATGGCTTCGGAGTTGAGGGGCGGATCCGCACAATATGCGTTCGTGATAGACAAAAACGCCGAGTCGCCAACCTATGATACATTTGGCGCCGACAATAGTAAATCGACTTCTCAATCGGTTAGAGACCCCGGATATTCCGATGCGCATGTAAAAGTTCAGGTCACTTACTCGCTTGCGGACGGGACGCAGATCACGGTTGAGTACGAAGCGCACAAGAGCTTTTAAGTAAGGCTCGGCATTGCTCCGCACCGTCGCTAAGGCCTACCCCCTTTACGCCCACCCTACCTTGGGCGGCAGGTACCGCCGCAAGGCTCGTCGCAGTTGCCACTGCTCCTGTCGCGGCGCAGCTCACAGTGCTACGCACTGTTGAGAGAATTGCGCCGCTCCCCCTCTCCCACGGAGGGGGCAAGACCTGCCCCCTTTGAAGGGGTGGAGCAACGCGTTCTGCCAAAGATTGATAATCTTTGGCGCGTTGCGACAGGAGTGAGCGCATTATTTCGCGCGAACGGTGACCGAGGGCAGGAAGCTACCTGTCCGAGAAGGTGGCGCGCGAAGCGCGACAGGTGGGGGTTGCCTCGGCTCCTCCTTAGGAGGAGCTGTCACCGCAGGTGACTGAGGTGGGCATCTCGGCGCCCCTCTTAGGGGAGCTGGCGCGCCGTCCTTGGCGCGACTGAGGGGTTTCCTAACGCCGAGTTCCCGAAACCCTATCCCCCGCTGCGCGGGTACTTCCCCTAAAAGGGGCAGCAAGGGAGCCCCCTCATCCCGAGGCGAAGCCGAGCGGATCTCATAGACCCACGGGCGTTCGTACTTACGAGGGGATTCACTCGCCCCTTGCGGGGCTCGGAATGAGGGAAAGACCCTCGCGGGGCAAAAGGCGCAGAGCTCCCCCCTACGAGGGGGTCAAGGGGGTGAGGCCAATGGAAATCGCCGATAAAATCGTGAAACCGCTTGACTTTTTCGGAAGAACGCGATAAAACAGTATTAAAAAAAGGAGATATCTTATGGAACACATGAAAAGCTACATCGCCGAATTCATCGGCACTTGTGTGCTCGTCCTTATGGCATGCGGCGTTGCGGTCGTGCTCGGCTGCAACACGGCTGCAGGATATGTCGGGACGGCGCTTGCATTCGGGCTCGTCATCGTTGCGATGGCGTACTCCATCGGGAACATTTCGGGCTGCCATATCAACCCCGCGGTGTCCCTTGCGATGCTCATGACCAAAAAGATGAGCGTGCGCGACTTTGTCGGCTACATCATCGCGCAGGTCGCGGGCGCGCTCACGGGCTCCCTTCTTCTCGCGCTCTTTGTCGGCGGGTTCGAGAGCCTCGGCGGAAACGTTGCGCAGCCCATACTCGTTTACGCATACGGCGACGTCGGCGCGCAGTTCGTCGCGCTCATCGTCGAGGTGGTCCTCACCTTCATCTTTGTGACGGCGATCCTCGGCGTCACCTCCAAGACGGAGAACAAGGCGGTCACGGGGCTCGTCATCGGCGGCGCGCTCACCCTTGTGCACCTTCTCGGCATCGGGCTCACGGGCACGTCCGTCAACCCCGCCCGCTCGCTCGCACCCGCACTCTTCCAGTCCTTCACGGGCGCAACGGACGCCCTTGCGCAGATCTGGGTATTCATCATCGGGCCCATGGCAGGCGCGGCGCTTGCGGCGATCGTATTCAATCTCTTCTCCAAGAAGTCCGCTCCCGCACAGACTTCCGAGCAGACTTCGGAAAGCGAACCCGAGTCCAAGGAAGAGAACGCATAACCCTCCGCTTCAACGAAAACGAAATCGCCCTCCGCAAAGGGGGCGATTTTTTTCGGTTTGACAGGGATTTTTCGATGTGTTATACTTACACTACAAGTATGGAAAAACAGTACGTCGCGATCGACCTCAAATCTTTTTATGCTTCCGTGGAATGCGTTGCAAGGCGGTTTGACCCGCTCGATTGCAACCTCGTCGTCGCGGACAGTTCCCGCACGGAAAAGACGATCTGCCTTGCCGTTTCGCCCTCGCTCAAAGAGTACGGCATTCCCGGGCGGCCGCGGCTCTTCGAGGTCGTGGAGCGCGTGAAGGAGATCAACCGCGCCCGCCGCAAAAATGCGCGAGGCGGCTTTACGGGGAGTTCCTGCTTCAAGAGCGAGCTTATCAAGGATCCTTCGCTCGAACTTGACTATGTGATCGCGCCGCCCCGCATGGAGCGGTACGAGAAGGTCAGCGCGGCGATCTTCGACCTCTACCGGAAGTTCGTCGCCCCCGAGGACATTCACGTCTATTCCATCGACGAAGTGTTTATGGACGTGACGGGGTATCTCGGCATGTACAAATGCTCGGCGCGGGAGCTCGCCGTCAGGATCATCCGCAAGGTGCTCGCCGAGACGGGGATCACCGCGACGGCGGGGATCGGCACGAATCTGTATCTTGCGAAAGTGGCGATGGACATCGTCGCCAAGCATGCGCCCGCGGATGCGGACGGCGTGCGGATCGCGGAACTTGACGAGAAGAGCTACCGCGCCCTTCTGTGGGATCATACGCCGCTCACCGATTTCTGGCGGGTGGGGCAGGGGTATGCGCGGAAGCTCACCTCCCACGGGCTGTATACGATGGGGGATATCGCCCGCTGTTCGCTCGGCCGCGAGGATCTCTTATACCGCCTTTTCGGCGTGAATGCGGAACTTCTCATCGACCATGCGTGGGGCTGGGAGCCCTGCACGATCGCCGACATCAAGGCATACCGCCCGCGTGCGAACAGTTTAAGTTCGGGACAGGTGCTGCAATGCCCCTATCCCGCCGAAAAGGGCAAACTCATCGTCAAGGAGATGACGGATCTCTTGGCGCTCGATCTCGTCTCCAAGAAGCTCAAAACGCGGCAGATCGGGCTGTATGTCGGCTATGATACCGAAAATCTCAAAGACGAGGCGCGGCGTCGGGCGTTTCACGGGGAGACCGTCACCGACCATTACGGGCGGCCGGTTCCGAAGCCTTCGACGGGGACTGAAAATTTAGAGTTTTACACCTCTTCGGCGCGGAAGATCGTCGAAGCGGCAACGCGGCTCTACGACAGGATCGTGGACAGAGACCTTTTGGTGCGGCGGATGTCCGTTTCGGTCAACGACGTCCTGCCCGAGGACGAGATCCCGCCCGAAGCGCCCGAACAGCTCGATCTTTTCACCGACCTTGCGGCAGAGGAGAAGAAGCGGAAGGGGGAGACGGAAGCCCTCGAAAAGGAGCGAAGAGCGCAGGAAGCGGCGCTTGCGGTCAAGAATAAATTCGGCAAAAACGCGATCCTCAAAGGCATGAGCTTCGAAGAGGGCGCGACCGCCGCGGAGCGCAACGATCAGATCGGAGGGCACAAAAAATGAAGAAGTACGACGATATCATCAGCCTTCCCCACCACCAATCGGCGACTCATCCGCATATGAGCAATTTACAGCGCGCGGCGCAATTTTCGGCGTTTGCTGCGCTCAGGGGATTCGACGAGGAGATCGAGGAGACCGCCCGTTTCACCGAAGAGGGAAGAGAGCTCTCCGAGGAGAAGATCGCCGAGATCGGCGAGGCGCTGTCCCGTATCAGGGAGCGCCGTGGAGCGGAAATTTCCCTCACCTACTTTTTGCCCGACCTCAAAAAGAGCGGCGGGGCATATTTTACCAAGCAGGGGAGGGTGGAAAAAGCGGACGAAGCGGGGGAGTGCCTTCTCTTTTCCGACGGCGAACGCATTCCATTTTCCGAAATCGTGGAGATCGAGATCATTTCCCTTCCAAAATCATAAGAAATCGCCCTGCGCATTCCGCAGAGCGATTTTTACAATAATTCCCTTGGCTCCCTTTCTCGGCTCCCCCTCGAGGGAAAGCTGTCGCGCGCCTTTGCGCGGCTGAGGGGGTGCCGTTCTAAATTACGTCGGCGAGATCCTTCGGGACATTCTTTCACGGACTTCGTACGGCCGTTCCTGCTCAGGATGACGCCGCCCGTTCCTTTGGCGCGCTCCTCGGCTCCCCTCGTAGGGGAGCTGTCACCGTAGGTGACTGAGGGGTTTCGAAACCCTATCCCCCGCTACGCGGGTACTTCCCCTAAGAGGGGAAGCAAGATTACCCCCCTTGGCTCCCCCTCGAGGGGGTCGTTCTCAATCACGTCATGCTGCCCCGCGCGCATTCTTATTACACTAAGCGTGGCACGAGCGGGCGCCGCCCGCGAAGTAGCCCGTCGAAGCATCACCTTATTTATAATGCGGTGACCCTTCGACTGCGCTCAGGGTGACGTAAGATCTCCACGACTTCGCCGACGTAAACAGTGTGAGGGGGTTCCCCGACATAGTACCTCGATTTTACGTCGGCGGGGATCGCGTTAAGATCCAGATCCTGCCTGTAAATTTTCCTTAAAACGAGGGTCTTTTCCGCCTCGCAAAAGGTCACGCCGCGGTCGAGAAAACGGGGGTGAAGTCCCGCCGCCCCGATCTTATCGCCGTCCCTTCCGGAAAGGGAGCCGCAAACAGACAGCGCGCGGCGGCAATCCGCGGGGTAAAAACTCACCGTAAAATATTCGTTTTCTTCCATAAAGCGGTGCGTGTAGCGGATGGGCTTTACGTAGACGGTGGCGACGGGCTTTCCCCAGAGGGTGCCGAGCCCGCCCCAGCCGATCGTCATCGTATTGAAATTTCCCTCCGTTCCCGCCGTGAGAAGCGCCCACTGCTTGTCGAAAAGTTCGAAAGATTTCGCCTGAAATTCCATTCTGACCTCCTTTTCGGACATTATAGCACGGCTTGCGGCGGAAATCAATAATTACGCCTCTTTTCGGCTCTTTGAAGTGCGCGTGCGCGTCTTGGCGGGCTTGGAAGCGCTTTTCTGCGCCGATCTGACGCTCGCTTTGAGGGCTTCCATGAGGTCGAGGACGACGCCCGGCTTCTCCTCTTTCGGCGCAACGACGGCTTTCCCCGCGATTTTATCCGCAATGAGAGATCGGAGCTTTTCCTGAAATTCGTCCTTGTATTTTTCGGGCTCGAAGGGGGCTTCCATGCCCTTGATGAGCTGCTCTGCCATATCGAGCTCCGCTTCCGTCACGCTCGGACGTTCGTATTCGACGTCGATCTCCTTGATGTCCGCCTGATATAAAAGAGTCTGAATGAGAACGCCGTCCTCGAGCGGAAGGATCACGAGCATTTTTTCCGAACTTCCGAACACCGATCTTCCGAGCGCCGCCCGCTGCGCTTTGAGCATGGCCTTTCGCAGAAGTTCCAACGCCTTTCCCCCTCCCTTTTGGGGGACGGCATGATACGCCTTGTCATAGTAGAGGGGACTGATCTCGTCGAGCGCGACAAAGCTCAAAATCGTGATGGTGCGGTCCTTTTCCGTCTTGATCTTCTCGATCTCCTCGTCGGTGATGACGACGTATTGGTCCTTTGCATACTGATATCCGCGCACGATATCCTCGTTTTTAACTTCTTTTCCGCAGTGCGCGCAGACTTTTTTGTAGCGGATGCGCGATTTATCCGCCTTGTGCAGTTGATTGAAACTGATGTCGCTGTCCTGCGTCGCCGTGTAGAGGTTGACGGGGATATACACCAGCCCAAACGAGATCGCGCCCTTTTGAGTGATCGCCATATTTCTGTTATTCCCCGTTTTTGCCTCATAAAAACGGGTATCTTTTCACATTCTGTCCGTATGGAAGATAAAAAGCTGGAAGCCTACCGCAAAAAACGTGATTTTACGGCGACGCCCGAACCCGCGGGGCGCGTCAAACGGCACAAAAGCCGCGATCTGCGGTTTTCCGTCCAACATCATATCGCAAGAGCGGATCATTACGATTTAAGGTTGGAACTTGACGGCGTCGCCCTGAGCTGGGCGGTGCCCAAGGGACCCTCCTTCCGCACGGCGGATAAGCGGCTCGCTCTGCGGGTCGAAGATCATCCTGTGGATTATATGGACTTTGAGGGCGTGATCCCCAAGGGGCAGTACGGCGGCGGGACGGTCATGCTCTGGGACGAGGGAACGTGGACGCCCCGCTTTGATCCCGAAAAGGGGCTGCGGGAAGGCTCCCTCAAATTCCGTCTCGACGGGCGGCGGCTCAAAGGGGATTGGGCGCTTGTCAGGATCAAAAGCGAAGAAAAGGACGACGCATGGCTCCTCATCAAGGAGCGGGACGAGTTCGCAAAGCGGAGCGCGGGCATCAGCGCATATGGGACGGGCGTCCGCTCCGGCATGACCATGTCCGAGATCCGACGTGCAAGTGGTACCACGTCCGAAGAGAAAGGCGGTACCATGTCCGAAAGCCGCGGCAGTAAAACGAAGAACCCTTTTCAGAGCGCAAACGTCATGCTTGCCCGCCTTGTCGACGCGCTTCCTTCGGACGCGGGGTGGGTCTATGAGCTCAAATATGACGGCCACCGAACGCTCGCCTATCTTCAAGGGGGCGCCGTTCGGCTGGATACCAGAAACGGACACGACAGAACGGATTCTTTTCCTGCGGTCGTGCAAGCGCTCAAAGATCACTTCGGAACGCGGGCGGCGGTCTTGGACGGGGAGATGGTCGTTGCGGGGGAAAACGGCGTTCCCGACTTTTCCGCCCTTCAATCCTACGTCAAAAGCGGAAAGGGGGAGGGGCTTTGCTATGTGCTCTTCGATCTTCTCGCCCTCGACGGAGAGAATTTTCGGGATCGTCCTCTCCTCGAACGGAAAAAGAAATTAAAAGAGCTTCTCCGCGGGGCGCCGCCCGTCCTCTCTTACAGCGAGCACACGGAAAAAATGACGGAGCGGGACGTCCGTGCGATCGAGAAAAGCGGCATGGAGGGCGTCGTCGCAAAGAGGGCGGATTCCCCTTATGCGGCGGGCAAGAACGGCGATTGGGTCAAACTCAAATTCCGTAAGGGGCAGGAGTTCGTCATCGGCGGATATACGAAGGGGGAGGACGGACTTTTGAAGTCTCTTCTCGTCGGATATTACCAAAACGACGCCCTTATATTTGCGGGAAGCGTGGGCACGGGCTTCGGCGAGAGCGAGCGGAAAACCCTCACCGAGGCGCTGTCTGCGATCGAGGCCGCGGACTCCCCCTTTGAAACGCCCAAACGCCGAAAAAATGCCGTCTGGACGGTCCCCCTTCTCGCCGCACAGGTGGAGTTTGCGGAAATGACGGCGGCAGGGCTCTTGCGTCAAGCAAGTTTTTGCGGGTTAAGGCAGGACAAAGACCCGAAAGAGATCGTCCTCGAACGCCCGTCCGTCAACGGGAAGGGGGAAAAGAAGCCTACCCATGTCCGAAAACCAACGTCTACTTCTGCCCGCAAGTGGGACGGAAAGGACGGGGCGACGTTTTTGGGGATCACGGTCACCCACCCCGAAAAGGTCATGTTTCCCGATATCGGGCTCCGGAAAGGGGATCTCGCCGCCTATTATGCCGAAGCGGCGCCCCGCATGCTTCCGTATGTCAAAGACAGGCTGTTGAGCCTTGTCTGCTGTCCTGCCGGGATCGAAAAGGAGAGCTTCTTCCGCCGCCATTTGGAAGGGGAATTCGCAGGCGTAAAATTCGCGCCCGCAGAGGACGGCGAAGAGTTTTTTTACGCAGTGAGCGGGAAGGGGATCCTCTCTCTGGTGCAATACAACGCCGTTGAGTTTCACATCCGCGGCTGTAAAAAGGGCGCGGAGAAACCGGATATCATGGTTTTCGACCTCGACCCCGACGAGGGCCTTTCTCTTCGTGAGGTCAGGCGGGGGGTAAGAGAGGTCGGGGAGCTCATAAAAAAGCTGGGACTTCGGTCTTTTCTCAAAACGAGCGGCGGAAAGGGGTATCATATCGTCGTGCCCATCCGTTCGGGGGTCAAACAAGAGGCTTTCAGGGATTTTTCGAAAAAGGCTGTGGAGATCTTGGAGCGCGAACATCCCGACCGCTACACTTCCTCCCTTTCGAAGGCGGCGCGGAAGGGGAAGATCTTCATTGATTGGCAGCGCAACACGCAGGGAGCCACGTTCGTTGCGCCTTACAGCGTGCGGGCAAGGCGCGGCGCGCCCGTCTCCATGCCGATCGCTTGGGAAGAGCTCGGCAAAATCGCTCCCGACGGTATCACGGTCAAAACCGCGCTCCGCCGCATGGGAAACGACCCTTGGAAGGACTTTTTCACCGTAAAAAAAGCGCAGAGTCTGCGCTTATAGAAGTCTCCGTGGGCAACGATCTGCCCCCTTGAAGGGGGAGCCGAGAGCGTCTTTTTACCGAAAATCGCAATATTCCCAATGGTCGTTGATGACGCCGATCCCCTGCAAATAGGAGTAAACGATCGTCGGACCGACGAACTTGAACCCGCGCCTTTTGAACTCTGCGCTGACTTTTTCCGAAAGCGCGTCCTTCGCGGGCATATCCTTTATGTCCGACAGATGATGATCGACGGCCTTCCCGTCCGTAAAGCTCCAAATGAAGGCGTCGAAACTGCCGAATTCCTCTTGTACTTTGAGGAAAGCCCGCGCATTCGTAATGGCTGCTTTGATCTTGCTGCGGTTGCGGATGATGCCTTGATCCTGCATGAGCGCTTCGATCTTTTCTTCGCCGTAATTTGCAACGGTTTGGGGGTCGAATCCGTCGAACGCCTTCCGAAAATTCTCTTCCTTGTCCAAGATCAAATTCCAGCTGACGCCCGCCTGCATTCCTTCGAGCACAAGCATGGCGAAAAGCTCCCGATCCCGATGTTCCGTCTTACACCACCTCGTATCGTGATAGAGCAAAACTTTTTCGGAAATTTTTCCGTTTCCGAAACTGAAATTACACCGTTTCTTTTCCATATGCGACCTTAGAAGAAATTCTTATACCGATCATATCATATCCGCCGCGGAATTTCAAGAGACGCGGCCGATTTTCCCCTATAAGGGGCAGCGAGAACCCTATCCCCCGCTGCGCGGGTACTTCCCCTAAAAGGGGCAGCAAGGAAGGCCGAGGGGAACCCCCACCCTGTCATTTCGAGCAAGACGCCCGCGGCGAGTAGCCGCGGGCGCCGCCGTAGAGAAATCTCTGTCTGATTTTGAGATAGCAGTATCGCTCCATATTTTGATTTTTCAGTTGTCCGTGCGACCGAGCAAATAGTCCAAAGTCACGCCGAAATAATCTGCGAGGATCTCTAAACTCTCGATTTCTGGAATATAATTTTTGAGCAGCCACTGCGAAATGTTGCTCTTATGGATATGGACTTTCTCCGCAAGCTCATAAAAAGATCGCAGTCCTTTCTCTTCTTTGAGCAGGATGAGCCGCTCTTGGAACGTTTGCGGTCTCTCCGAGCGCACATAGCGGTCGTCGTCGGTGCGCGCTAAAAGATACTCTAAGGAGACGTCGAAAAAATCCGCGATCTGCACAAGGACGGTTACCTTCGGAAGGATACCGTAGTTATAGATTTTGGAGAAAGTGACATAGGTAATGCCGATCTTTTCCGCGGCGAGCGTTTTGGCGTCGTCGCACGCTTCCTCTACAAGTTCCTTGAAACGGTTTTGAAATTCCACCGAGATGCGCATAAAAATTTTCCCTCAATAGACGATGTTTATATAGACATTGTCATTGGGTTTATGATATAATCATTTTGCGGAAACCGGTCGATTTCTATATATCCATTGACTATATAGAGAAGAGTTTTCGCCTAAGAAAAAATCCTCGATTTTTCGAGGATACTTGAACAGTAAAACAGTGGGAGCTGCAATCCCGCCGTTCTAATCTATTTCGAGGTTTTCAAAGTCAAATACAGGGCTATCAAAAAATTCGGCGATCGAAACGCCGAGCGAGCGGATGATGAGCGCCATTGTCTTGAAGTTAGAGGCTTTCGTCTTGCTGTGCAGGATATAATTCATCGTGCTTGGATAAATGCCGGTCTCCTGCGAGATTTTATATTGCGTTATCTTCTTTTCTTTCATGATCTCTTTCGCTCGGATCGCAAATGCCTCATTCAATGTCATCATAGCAGTATCGCTCCAAAAATACAATTTATACTAATTACATTCTCTCATGAATATTATTTTTACTAATTATTATAATTTGGTAAAATCACTTGAAAGATGGTATGATTATGATATAATAGCTAGTATAAATCGAAATAAGGGGGTGAACTATGTCATCTGCAACATTATTCGGACATCGGGACTTCGACTATTCGCCTTATCGCGACAAGATACGGGCGATCATCATAGACGGTCTTTGCGCCGAGAGCATATCCGACCTGAAAACCCGATATCATTCTGTCAAAAATATCATGGTCTTGTCTTATCATGATCCGAAGGACTTTGTCCTTCCGAAATATTTTGACGAAAGTGTTTATCTGCTTGAAAGACGCGTTCCCCCGCGGTACGCGATTTCTTATACCAACCAAGAGATGATTTTAAGAGCCGATTTTGTGATTTCGGGCGTTTTTTACCATTTCGGCGGTGCTTATGCGGCGTGGAAATTCGCAAGGCAAAAGAAAAAAATCATCCTCGATATTTTGGAGGATGTGTACTGAAAAAGGCGGAAACCGTAAGGGCTCCGCCTTGACCGCGCTTCGGGAATCAGAAATCCGTCATCGAGATCGAAATTTCAAGGGCGGAGCAGTCGGGCAGGATCATGATCCGCTTTGCCCTTGCCGTGAGTTTTTTCCCGGCGTCAAGCAGTCGGGCAAAAATTTTCTCGTCCGCCTCCGCAAGCTCGCCGATACGCTCTTTTCCATGATAGACCGCCACGGTGTATTCGTCGTAGGGTGCTTTTTTTCGCATTAAGAGGAGTTCGTCTCCCTCCTCGATTTTTTTAAGACGGCCGCCGCAGAAGAGGACGCCGCGGACGAACACGTCGTCGAGAAAGATCTCCCGCACGAGCGGTCTGATCACATCTCCGAGCCCGAATTTTTCGATTTTCCGCACCGCTTGCTCCGCGGCGACAAGCTCCTTTTCCATCATGCTTCCTCCTCGATGCGGCAGGCTTCCGCTTCTTGTTTGAGTTCTTCGAGATAAGTCCGGTAGTCCCCGATCTCTTTTTTCAGCTCCGATTTTTTATTCTCGACCGCATCTTCGTCCCATAACAAAAATTTATAGAAATAGGGATCTTCCCGCACGATCTGCGCGATTTCTTCACGGAGAGATGCGATCTTTGCCTCCGCGTCAGCAACTTCGATCTCCTGTGTCCCGTCCCCGAACCGCGCCATTGCAAGTACTTCCGACTCTTTGAGGGCGTCGTAGTCGTTGCGCTCGTATGCAAGCCTGATTTTCTGCCAGAGATCAAGCGCTTCGGGGTCGCCGCGGAGCGCAGGGTGGAGATCGGGGTGGAGCATCCTTGCGAGTTTTCGGTAAAGTTTCTTGATCCGGAAAACTTCGATCTCTGGGAGGACGCGCGTCCCCGCCTTGCGGGCTTCGGAGAGCGCGCGGAGTTCGGCGTAGTAGGAACCCATCGTACGGTCGATGTAGCAGTCAAGCTCGGCGCGGTAGACGGGAAGCCCGCTGTTCTCCCGCGAAAGACAGTAGGAGAGGATCTTTTTGTATTTGATGCAGCCAAGGAAGAGAGAATACCGTTCCTCCAACAGCTCCCCGAAGGTTTGAATGTATTTGATCTGCAAGAGTTCTCCCTCTTTTCGCAGGGCGTCCCTCTTCAAAAGCAGCGTCCGATAGATTTCAAGCGTCGGGTCTGAGATCTTTTTTTCGTTCATTCGGTTGCCTCCGCAGTGATATATGTGATCTTATGGGCATATGCGCTGATCCGCTTCCCATTGAAGCCGAACCGTTCAAAGAAGTCGGCGGCGGTGCGGTAGTAGCCTTTGCCGCACTTTACGATGATCTCATCCTCATAGCGCACAGATTCCGCTTCGATCCTGCCGCCGTCCTCCAAAAAGAACGTCACCCTGTGCGGCGTCTTGAATACATAGAAGAGATCGAGAAGATCCGTGTCGGATGGGTCAAACTCCGTAAGTTTGTAAAGCTGCATGACGATCTGTTCGTCCTTCTCCGAGGGATAGCAGCAATTACAAGCGTTTTCGAGCGCCATATTTTTCCATTTAAGACAGAACTCGATCGCCGCTTCCGTGTTTCCGTGCCGCTCTTCGATGCGGGAGAGTTCCAGAAGAAGCTCGGGCATCGCAAAAATGCAGAATTCCGCATCATTGCGGACGAGATGATCGTAGATACTCTTTACGATCTTTTCGCTGCGTTCAATTTCGGGAGAACCGAACCAGCCGTCGCGGAACGCCTTCGCGGTGGTAAACCATGCGGCCAGCGATCCGATACGGGCAGCGTGTTCATAGAGATCGTAAGCAGCTTTGAGGTCGGGCGTCCCGTATTGCCCCCGATAGACGAGATCGGCCTTCGCCGCCGCAAGCACAGGGTCGTTCGGCCGCATCTCTATCAACCGCTTCAATCCCGCGTATGCGTTATCATGGTGACATAGAGAGACGTAGAGGGAGGAGAGAAAGAAATCATCGCTTTGGCACAGCGATTCGAGCGCTTCCGCATATACCATGTCCGGAAGGGGGTCGTCCAATTCTCGGTCGATGAGGCGGGCGATCAACCTCGTGCAGCGCTCGGCATTTCTCCCTTTTGCACGCTTTTTTGCGAGGGCTTCTTCGGAGAGGGGAGCGATCGTCCATGTCCCCCAATCGGGCTCTTTGCGTGCGACGCAGATCTCCTCAAAGAGACGCACCGCCTCTTCACAGGACAGATGTTCTTTTCTGTACAGTAAATTTTTGCCCGCCGTTCTTCCGTCTCCCCCGATCTCCACATAGTAGCGGTACCTTTGCGCGGGGGAAGGCAGATACGATCTGTCCCGCGCCGTACGGAAAAAAGCGGGATGATCCGTCGTTCCGTCCGCTTTTTTCAGATTTACGGTGACGGATTCGCATGCGAACGGACGCAGCGCACGGATCTTTTGCACGATCTCCGCGATGTGCTTTTTTTCACCCTTTTGATCGGGCGACAGATCGGTTTCGTAAACCTTGCCGATATCGTAATCTCCGTAAATGGTCAGTTTGTTCGTTTCAGCCATATCGTTTCCTTCGTTTTTCTGTATTCTATCACACCATATATGACAGATTACGTCATATATGAAAAAGAATTTGCAAAAATTTAACATAATGAATTTTTTCACGGAATTGTTGACTTGTCTGTACAGTTATGATAGTATAGAAAACAATCAAATCTCGGAAAGAGAGAAAGCTGTGTCTTGCGGCGGAAAGGCAGGATATTCCCCGCGTGCATAAGCTGAAATGTAGGAAAAGCGTATGAAAAAGAACCTTGTAAAAAGCTCTCTCTGTCTCATGCTCACCTTTGCGCTTTGCTTCGGCGATTTTGCCGCGACGCTCCCCCGGGCCAGCGTTACGGCGGCTGCGGCTGCGGCTCCCGCGGAAGCGGCGCAGACCCTTTCCGCCGAACAGATCGAACCCGAGCAGACCGAGGGCGTTGTGCGCCCCGAAGATATCGACGAGGGGCTCTCTCTGAACAGCCTTGACGACATCCGCGGCAGACGTGTGACCGTCCGCCAGCCCGTCATGGAGATCTTGCGGGACGATATCGTCCGCAAGCGTCCCGAGGTGATGGACAACGAATATCAAATGCTGGATTTTGCGACGGGCGAAGAGATGCATGCGCTTGCAAAAATCAACTTTGCGAGCGATCCCCGCCTTCAAGCGGGCAACAAAGACCACCCCATGTACCCGATGAAGGGGCTGGAACGTTCGGATAAGGACGAAAACGGTCAGGTCTCCGAACAAAAATATTTCTCGGAATTTACCAAGTACATGCTCCTACGGCAGGCGTACTATTTCAACACGCACGTCAGCGATATCATCCGGAAAAATCAGCTCAAAAAGCACCCTGCCGCGGATTTTATCTACGGCAAGATCCCCGATGAAGCGAAAGCCGTGGAAATGCGGATCGTAACGGATCCCATTTATCGCTCTCCCATCACGACGGGGCTCTATCTTGCGCCCGGGGAAATCGCCACGGTGAAGATCAAGGGGCTCAAAAAAGGGGAGACGGTGACGCTTTACACCCATCATCAGGATACGATGGGGTATTTGGGCTATGACGAGGACGGCCACGGCTTCGGCAAGATGGAAGATTATCTCGCCTATTGGGACGAGAAGATCGTCGGGGAAGCCAAGCGTGCCGCGGATGCGGGCGAAGATCCCGATTTCGATCAATTCCATTACGGCATTCACGGCCAGTGGCAATGGCAAAACCAAAAAGTCCCCTGCATGGGCACGACATTCAACATCGTGGGCACGGGGGAGGAAACGGTAGTCAAGATCGGCAGCATGTACGGCGGGCCGCTCTATATCAAGCCCACGGCGGATACGGTGGAGCTGGAGATCTCGGGGGCGGTGCTCACGCCGCACTTTGTGCTGGGCGTGACGACGGTCGAGGAATTTGAACAGCAGCTGCGCGAGGCTCCCGGGCTCATCGCCACGCTGGACGTCGAAAACGGGCAGCTCATCGGCCCCGCAGACGCCATGCGCAACTGCGACGACATCGAAAAACTTGCATACTTCTGGCACAGCGTGTTCGCGATCGACATCTCTTTGAACGGCAGGGACTATAACTACAACATGACGATGTGCTACGATATGCACGTGCCCGCGGGCGAAGCGGTGGCGCTCAATTCCAACTTCTGCGCCCAGCCCGAATATTGGTTCCCCATCTGTATGAATTACGAGACATTGACGACCAAGGGGAATTGGGGGACCTTCCATGAGCTTGGGCACGTCCAAGCCAAGACGCACGGCGTCAACTGGGGATTCTGCGACGGCGACGGAGAAGTGTGGAACAACACGCTGATCCTGCTCATTTACAGCATGCTGTGCAATATGGACAGCCGCGTGATCGGCGTGGAACACGGGGAATACGTCCACCCATTTACGGCGATAGAGCGTTCCAAAAAGATCACACAGCAATATAAGGATAAAGAAACGGGCTTGATGCGCGACATCAAGGATTACAGCGAGATCAACGAGGGAAACGGCGCGCACTTCGACCAGCTCTCCATGTACGCAACCCTCCTGCACAGTTTCGGGCCCGATAAATTCGTGGATATGTTCTATACCTACAAGATGGATCCCGCTTACTGTGCCAACAAGCGCGCCGACTTTGTCTATCGCATCGGCGTCGTGGACCGCGTGAACATTCTCGATTGGGTAAACGACAACTACTTTGCCAATATCACCGACGATATGTTTACGGCGGGGCAGCTTGAATTTTTGCACAACCTTCCCACGTTCGTCCCCGTGGCGTATCGCTGGGCGAACGGCATCGACGGCCATGAAACGGCGCGGAAATACGATGTGGACGGCAAGCATTCCACGGTATTCGACCTTAGCGAAGGCAACTTCTCTTCAACGGGAAAGGTGGAAGTGCTCGGCGTGACGAACGCGCTGTACGGAAACATCGAATACAAAAAAGAGGAGCAGAAAGCGGTCTACACGCCGCCCGGATCGGCAACGGAATATGACCGCTTCGACATCATCGTAAAGACCGAAGAGGGCAGGCGCGTCACGCTGAACGTCAATATGCACCTTGTGTACAAGGGGCTGTACGGAGAAGTATGGAATCTGGGAGAGGCGTCGCTTTCCAACCGTCCGACCGTAGAACAGGCGAAAGCGTTGACCCAAAACAAACCCCATGACTACACCGTTTCCTCTCCTTCGGCGGGGGTTCGCTTCAACAATCAGAATACGGCTGCAAACCGCAACCCCGTAGAATATCTGCATATGCAGTTCAAGTTCCGCGCTCCCAAAGACGGGCATTACACCTTCTACGCGCAGGCGGACGATTATGCGGAGATCGCCTTTTACGAGAAGAATTTGGAAGGCGACCTTGCGGGCACGATCAAAATCACCCGTGATACCACAAGTTATACACAGTTCGGCCATGTCGATATGGATCTTTCCGAAGGGGAGATCGTATTCATTGATTGCCATCTCGTCAACTGGGGCGGTTTGGGACATATGACCGTCGGCGCACATATGCCCGGCGCGCCCGACGGAGAGATCGTCGCATTGCCCGCCGAAAATCTCCTCGGCGCGAGCGTGAAGGAGAGCGAACTTCCCGCCATAGACGCATTCAAGGGCTGGCAGCCGCGCTTTGTCGACTCCATCAAAAACGCCACGATCGACTATCAGAATTCCAACAGCGGCTGGCAGGTTTTGACGGCTCCCGACAACGAAGGCGGCAGTGTGCCAGGCCATTTGGTGGACGGCGACGAGAGCACGATCTATCATTCCAAATATAACGGATATACCCCCCAGCTTCCCCATGTGTTTGTCATAGACACGACCATGGATCAGACCTTCAACTACTTTGACGTCATCCGCCGCACCAACGGCAATGACAGGCTGTATAGCTATCAGCTGTACGGCTGCACGGAGGACGAATATGAAACCGCCGCCAAGGGAAACACCACAAACGCGGAAGGCTGGCACCTCCTGTTCGAAGGCGCAAGCGCCGACGCGAACGCCGCACGCCAGAGGATCAGCTTCCCGCGCACGCAGGTCAGGTACTTTAAGTTGATCATCACCGCCAACAGCGGGCATACCGTCATCAAGGAGCTGTATGCGGGGATCGAGTCCAAATTGAGCCAAACCGTCAAACCCTCCAACTATATGGCAGAAAAGGGCGACCTTACAGACGACGTGGCAAACGGCTTTAAGGAAAATCCCGCGAACGGCAAACTTTCCACGACGAAAGAGGGTGCGCAGTTTGAATTCAAGTTTTTGGGAAGCGGATTCGAGCTCTATGCCGATACCGATCCTTCCTACGGGAGAGCGTCCGTTGAGGTGGACGGCGTCTTGCAGAAGGAAGAGATCGATCTTAGCGATGAACCGCTGTTCAACAAACAGGTTTTCCTCTGCGAGGATCTGGAAACGGCGGAGCACACCGTCGTCATCACCGTTCTCGAACAAAAGCCCTTTAACATCAGCTTTATCAATGTACAATACGGCACGCCCGTTGCGGCGGGCGAATATCCCGCGGTGGACGGCGACTACGGCAACACGCAGACGCCGCGCCAATTTACCCGCGAGTGGAAGACGTACGTCAAGGACTATCAAGAGCTCACGAGCATCCGTTTCCTGCAAGCGGAGCCCCAAGGCTACAAGGATACCTATGTCCGCATTGATACTTATATCCGCCTCTACCGCGACGGAAAGAAGATCGCCTTTGTGTATCCCGGGAAGATCCTTGCGCCGATCGAGTGCGGCTCCCTGTTCTCGGGCTGCGAAAAACTTACGGAGCTCGATCTCCAAAATTTCGATACCGAATACATGCGCGGCGCAATGAACATGTTCTACGGGTGCGAATCGCTCGAAACGCTCGACGTATCCAAGTTCACGACGGAAAACGTGCTCAGTTTCGGCAAGATGTTCGGAAATTGCACGAACCTGCACAGCATGGATCTAAGCAATTTCGAGCTGGACGAAAACGCCAGCCTCTACCGCATGTTCGAGAACTGCACCGAGCTTCAAACCATCAACCTGCCCGAGAAAGCCGTCGGAAAGAGAGCCCGCCGCAACGCATCGGACGGCAGTGCGATCACATTCGAACTGCCCTATGTCTACAAAGTCGAGGGCACGGACATGTTCATTACCGAATTGTCTCTCGACGAGAGCATGGCGGGGAAAACGCTCACACTGCACAAAGACCATAAGTTCCTTTCTTCCGACATCCATTTGCAGGAGAACCCGACCTGCGAGGGAACGGGCACCCTTGCATACAAGACGTGTTCGACCTGCCGCTGCAATTTTAATTACGAGGACGAAAGCACGCTCTATCGGGCGGGAGACCTTGTGATCCCCGCCACGGGACATAAAGGCGATTACAGATATTCGGGGCTTTGGCCTACCTGTACCACGAGCGGCGGCGAGTACACCTATTACTGTACCGTTTGCGACAAGACTTTGGAAGAGGGCGGGGTCATCGAAGCGACCGGACATTGGTATCAGTTAGACGATACAAAAGGCGACGAGATCGAGGGAAAGACGGAGAAGAAGGGCTACTCCGTGGTGTACGGCTCGGACGGCACCGCGACCGTCACCTTCTATTTGAAGTGCGGCACCTACGATTGGAACGACATGACGAACCCGATCCCGTGCTTACACGAGGCGGAAGTCGTGATGACCTTTGACTGCGAAACGCATACCGAGGCGAACTGCACGGAAGACGAATCGTTCTACTATGACTTCGTCATTGATGAAGATGCGCTGCTCGCCGCCATCAACGATCAGGATACGCAAGATGATTTCGAGGACGGGGTCGTGTTCGGATCCCTCACCGTCCGCGGCACGGCAAAGGGGATCAATGCGATCGGGCATGCGATGGAAAAGGTAGACGCCGTTCCCGAGACCTGCCTTGCATACGGCAGCACCGAAGGCGCGAGATGTTCGGTCTGCGGCATCGTACAAGGCGTTGAACCGGTGGCGCCCCACGGACACAGGATGGAAAACAGACCCGCTCTCGCGCCGACTTGCACAGCCGCAGGCCACAGTGAAGGCGAAGTCTGCGCCTTTTGCGGCGTGGAAGCCGAAGGCGTAAAACATTATGAACCGCTCGGGCATGACTTCTCCGTAGAGATCGCCGAAGAATTGCCCACCTGCACGCAGGTAGGACACACCGAGGGGCACAAGTGCTCCCGCTGTGACGCAATCGAGGGCTATGATGTTGTGGACGACCTCGGCCACGCCGAGGAGGTCGTGGAGGGCAGGGCTCCCACCGAGACGGAAAGCGGACTCACCGACGGACTGCGCTGCCCGCGTTGCGGCGAAGTGCTCAAAGAACAGGAAGAGATCCCTCCGCTCGGGATCACGGATCCTATCCCCGGCGGCGACGTCTCCGCGTCCGGAGAGGATCCGTCGGGCCTCGGCGCCTTGGCTTGGTCGATGATCGGGCTGGGCGCGGCAGCCGTTGCCGCGGCCGTGGCTGTCACGGTTGTCGTTGTGATCAAGAAAAAACGGAGAAGTTAAACTTCCCGCCTTTCTAAAATTGAAAAAGCCGAGAGTTTTGATATGCACCCCAAAAGATAGACACTTTTGGAGGTGCATATTTTTATGGGGAAAAAAGGAAGGAAGAACAAAAAAT
>CANQQY010000012.1 GCA_947626105.1 uncultured Clostridia bacterium
CGGCGGAAGTGAATTCCGCCTAAGGCAAGTGATTTAGAATGTTTCGCTCGATTTCTTTGCTGCGCAAAGAAATACGAGCGAGGGGTTAAGATTTTGGCCTTGTAAAAGCAATTCGGCCGCCCATTTTCTGTTGCACAGGACAGTAAGCCGAAGGGGTTCGGCGAATTGAGTCGCCCACGGCGGAAGTGAATTCCGCCTAAGGCAAGTGATTTAGAATGTTTCGCTCGATTTCTTTGCTGCGCAAAGAAATACGAGCGAGGGGTTAAGATTTTTACCTTGTAATTACGATTCGGCCGCCGACTTTTTGTTTCACAGGACAGTAAGCCGAAGGGGTTCGGCAAATTGAGTGCGCTGCCGCAAAAGCGTGGTTTTGCTTCGCGCAGTAATTTGGAACGAAGGGCGGCCCTTGTCGCCCCTTCTAGGGGAGATGTCACGAGCTTGCGAGTGACAGAGGGGTTTCAAAAACCCTATCCCCCGCTACGCGGGTACTTCCCCTACGAGGGGAAGCAAGAGGTGGCGCGCGTAGCGCGTCAGGTGGGGGTTGGTTCTCAATTATGCCCACCTCCGTCACCTGCGGTGACAGCTCCTCCTTGGGAGGAGCCATAAAGCGCTTCTTCCGTAGGGGGTAAGGCTTGGGGAGCGCGGAAGAGGGGGAGCCGAGAGGATTTCCCGATAAAATGACATAAAAAAGCCCGCCGATCATATCGGCGGGCTTGGGATTTTTCCTTATTCTTCAAGGAACATTTTGTTGTTGAGCGCGATCATAACGCCGTCGAGGATCGTAAGAACCCAGAACTCACCGAGGAGCGTGATGACAAGCGCCATAACGAGGTTGACTAAGCTCTGATTTTTGATGAATGCCGACCATCTGACAAGAAGGTCAACGATCCAACCAACGAAAGGAATGATAAGCAGGACGATCTGAATTATCTTGCTCTGCTTATGAAACCAAACATCAAAATTCATAACATTATCTCCTTTTCATTTTGATACTGTTATTGTACACACTTTTTTTGCGCTTGTCAATAGCTTGACGAAAAAAATTACAAAATCTTTTCTTTCCCGCCAAACTCCGTCAATTCCTTTTTCAGGAAGGGCTCGCCCGTCTCTACGTCCTTCCAAAAAAAGACGCCGTTTTCGAGGACGAGATAGGAATGGGGGGAATTTTCCTTCGGAATGGATACCGAGCCGCAGTTCACATAGGTACAGTTTTCCCGTTCCTCAAAGGCGGGGACGTGGAAATGTCCGTTGATGAGAATATCGCCGCGGCGCAAAACGGCGGGCGTCAGGTGCCCGTGGGCGAGGACCGCCGTGCGCTCTCCTACCGGCAGGACGGCAAAATCCGCTTCCACGGGAAATTCGAGCACCAAGGTATCGACCTGGCTGTCGCAGTTCCCGCGGACGCAGAGGATCCGCTCTTTCAGCCCGTTGAGAATGGCGGCGCACTTCAACGTATCATATGCGCGGGGTAGGGGATTCCGTGCACCGTGATAGAGAAGATCGCCCAGCAAAATGAGTTTTTCCGCGCCCTCCCCGAGAAAACGTTCCTTCAAGAGTTCACAGTAGTAAGAAGAGCCGTGGATATCCGACGCAATGACGTATTTCATAATTCTTTCCCCGATAAAATTTCTTTCATTTTTGCGATCACCCCGCCCTCCGTATTGGCGGGGATGGCATTCCCGATGAGCTGTTTCAGGGGCGGATAGGCATTTTCGGGCACATACGCCTTCCCGCAGGCGGCGAGCATCTCGTAATCGTTCATATGGTCGCCGAAGGCGGCGCATTCCTCTTTTTTGAACCCGAAAGCCCCCTGCAAAAAGCGGATCGCCTCCCCCTTGTCCGCCCCGGGCACGGAGACGTCGCACCATTCCCGCCCCGAAAGAGTCGTCCTAAGTCCCGTAAGGCGCGGGGGGAGAATTTTGATGCAGTTTTCGGCGGCGTCGATCATGTCGTAGACGGCGATCTTGCAGATCTCCTCTTTTCCGACGACCGTATCGAGGTTTTCCACCTGCACGCAGTTGGTATATGCTTCGAAACTGATGCTGCGGAAGGGCTCCGCGGCGTCCTCTATGTATGCGGAATGTTCGCCGCAGAGAAGGGGATAGAGATATGGTATGGAGCGGATCTCGTCCAAAACGCCCTTCAAGAGCTTGTCCGGGATCGGGACGAGGCGGAGCGTCTTTTCTTTATACTTGACGAGCGCGCCGTTTTCGCAGATGAAGATCACTTTATCGGCGACAGGCGCGAACAATTTTTTGAGATTGGCGTACTGTCTCCCGCTCGCGGGCGCAAAGAGAATGCCCCGCTCGTAGAGCGCGGCGATGAGGGGGAAGGTCTCCGCGGGGAGATTCCTGTCTCCGTCGAGGAGCGTCCCGTCCAGATCGGTGGCGAGAAAACGTATCATATCCTTAGATCAAAGGCGCGGCGAGCCGCAAGAGGCGGGTGAGCGCGCCGCGAAGTTTTGTTTCAGCGGGGAGAGGGGATCCTCCCGCCCATGCGCCGAGGAAATCGCGCGCAAGCGTTTCCGCAAGTTTCTTGTTTTTGACCGCGATGCCGCATTCCGCCTGCAAAAACAGGCTGCGGAAGTCCAGATTATAGGACGACACAAACACCGTATCGTCCGAAAGCACGCTCTTTGCGTGCAGAAAGCCGTCCGTGTATTCGAGAACCCGCACGCCGCACCGCTCGAGCTCATGCGCATAAGAGCGGGTGAGGAGAAAGGGGAGCCTTTTATCGGGAATGTGCGGGATCATGAGCCGCACGTCCGCCCCCGAAAGCGCGGCGCTTTCGATCGCCTGCATCAGAGCGGCGTCGGGCGCGAGGTAGGGGGTATTGAGATAGAGCCTCTTCTTTGCGCCCGCAATGAGGCGGAGGAGCAGAAGCCGCCCCGCACGGAGTTCCCGCTCGCTCGCGTCGTCCGCAATGACGGCGCAGGGCGTGTTCCCGCCTTCCGCGGGGGACAGAAGGACGGGAGACGGATCCAAGGTACCCCATGTCCGCGCGAACAGCTCCGAAAAGCGTCCCGCGACCGCGCCCGTGACGCGCACGGCGGTGTCTTTCCAGTGCCCGAAACGGATCTTTTCGCCGATGTATTCGTCCGCAAGATTGACGCCGCCCGTATAGGCGATGCGGTTGTCGATGACGATGAGTTTTCTGTGATCCCGCCTGCCCGCCTTGCGGGAGGGAAAGCGGATGGGACGGAACACGCGCGCCTTGACGCCGCGCGCGGAAAGTTCCTTTTCATAACCGTCACGGAGCGTCGCGGAGCAGCCGAATCCGTCGTAGATGAGGCGGATCTCCACCCCCTCCGCCGCTTTTTGTTCCAGAATTGAGAGCACGTCTCCCCAAAATATGCCTTCGGAAACGATATAAAATTCCAGGAATACGGATGCCTTCGCCGCTTTCAGATCGGAAAGGAGTTTTTCGTACATCTCTCTGCCGACGGGGAAATATTCGGCGGAAACAAGACGGGTCTCTTTGAGCCCGCACAGCGCCTCCGCAAGCGCGCCTTCCGACGTTTCCGAAGAGGGGTTTTCGGACATGCCCCCTTGAATATCCGTCATGCGGGGGCGACTGAAAAAGAGAATGCACAAAATAGCGCCCATCCACGGCAGGAACAGGATCAAAACGGTTTTGGAGATCTTATACTCCGCGGGGGAGCGGTCGCAGGCGACGGCAAGCGCAACCGCGAGCGAAAAGATCCTCTCTGCGGCGGCGATGGGCGCAAGGGCGCGCGGCAGCCAAAGGGAGAGAAAGACGCCTGCAAGAAGGATGAGCAGCGCGAGAAGCGCAAAGGCAAACAGTCTGCCGCAAAAAAACAAGCGAAGTTTCCGCATAGGAGAGAAGCGCCGCGCGGTTTCCCGAACGGCGCTATGTATCTCAAATCAGGCTGACGATGTTGACCTCGCTGACGTCGTGTTCGGGGTGATCCCCGTAAGTATCGAAGAATTTCCCGACTTCCGCGGGACGGATGAAGCGCGCGGAAAAACCTTCCGTATCGACCGCATGGGTGATGATGAGGTTGAGCGCCCGTTCGAGCTCTGTAACCTTCTGCACAAAATGGATGGAGAGCTGTTTTTTGAGCGCCTCATCCAGAGAAAAGGCGGCGTTGTCGGGCACGAAACCGCAATAGACGGTGTTCGTCTTGGGCGCGCTGACGCGGAAGGGCGCCTTATGGTTGTTCCCGGGGGCGCCGATCACGAAGATCGCGCCCGAGGCGAGCCTTCCGCCCGTGATATTCGCTACGCCGTCCAGCAGGGAGTCGTCCGCGGGCAGGGTATAGTAGATGCCGCAGGTGCGGGCAAAGCCGAGACGGGCGGGGTCGGCGTCGATAAGGATGGGAGAGATCTGTTGGTAGATGAGCAGCTGGCAGATGAGGATCCCCATGACGTTCGCGCCGATGACGGCGATGTGCTGCCCTTTTTTGACGTTGAGCCGCTCGATGGCGGAACGCCCGAGCGCGACATAGTGCGCGATGAGGGCGCGTTCATCGTTGAGAACGTCGGGAATGGGCGTCATGTCGGCGGGAGCGACGAGCGCGAAATCGCGCAAAAAACCGTCCTGCGTCTGCCCGCAGACGGCATATTCGTCCTCCGAAAAATCGATCTTTTCCGTGCCTGTGTAGGGACGGGCGCGGAAGGTGTGCAGAAGAACGCGCGTCCCCTTGGGAAAGAGGGGATTTTGGTTTTCGTCGGCGATGAAACCGACCGCAAAGCGTCCGGGAACGATGGGATACTTCACTTTGAGCGAGCCTTGATAGAGCGCCGCGTCCACGCCGCTCATAAAGACCTTTGTGATGCGCACCCGCAGAAGCTCGTTCTCCGTGGGATCCTTGTGTTCCGCCGCCGGAGCCTTGTTTTCCGCCGGGGGGATCTTATTTTCCGCGGCGGAAGCCTTGTTCTCCGCCGCAGGCGCCTTCGCCGCAAAAGATTTGTCTTCCAGCTTCTGTATTTTCCCGGGGGCGGTGAATTTCCAGACGTTCATAACCACTCCTTACCGCAATTTCCGCAATTCTTATTTTATTATACCGCAACAGGAAAAATTTTGCAAGTGTTTCCCTTGAAATTCGCGCGGGGACGCCCCTAAATTTCAAAATGAAGCGAAGTTTTTTCGTTTGGCATGAAAAATAAGTTGACGAAAGCGGAAAAAACGGATATAATAGTCGGGTAAAGAGAAAAGAACACAGCGAGGTGATACTATGAAAAAGGATATTCATCCCAAATATCACGAAGTCACAGTCGTCTGCGCATGCGGCGAAACGTTCAAGACGGGGACGACGAAGGACGTCGAAGTGATGAAGGTGGATATTTGCAGCAAGTGCCATCCCTTCTTCACGGGTAGGCAGAAACTGGTCGATACCGGCGGGCGTGTCGATAAATTCAAGAAAAGATACGGCATTTAACGACATTCAGCCCTTCTTCGTAAGGGCTGTTTTGTTTTTTCCCGCGGCTTTTGAGATGCGGGCGCGGAATTGAAGAAACCATGAGAAAGAAACCCAACCGTACATACATCGGCGGACAGGCGGTGATCCAAGGGGTCATGATGCGCGGAAAGCGCGGCATGGCGACCGTCGTGCGCGACGACCGCGGGCAGCTCCAGACGGAGGCGCTCCGCATCACTCCGCCCGAAAAGAGGAGTTTTTGGACGCGGGTGCCCATCGTGCGCGGCGTCATCAACTTCTTCTCTTCGCTCGTCCTCGGAATGAAAGCGCTCACGCGGAGCGCGGACGTTGCGATCACGGAAGAGGAAGAGACGCCCCCCTCCAAGCTAAGCAAATGGATGGCGGAGCATTGGAAGGTCACCGTTTCGGACGTCGTCTCCGCGATCTCTTTGATCTTGGGCGTCGTTCTGGCGATCGGGCTATTTTTGCTCCTTCCGCAGTTCCTCGCGGGGCTGGCGGCGGATCATACAGACCTTTTCGACCGCGGCGACGTATGGTATTGCCTGCTCGAAGGCGGGATGCGGCTCGTCATTTTCGTCTTTTATATCCTCTTCACGCTGTGCTTCAAGTCCCTCAGGGAGACCTATATGTATCACGGCGCGGAGCATAAGACGATCAACTGCTATGAATACGGGCTCCCGCTCACGACCGAAAACGTCAAAAAGTGCTCCCGCCTGCACGACAGATGCGGCACGACTTTCATCTTCTTGGTGCTCATCATCTCCATCGTCGTGTTCGCGTTCGTGAGCCTGCCCCTCAACCTCATGTACGATCATTTCGGGCTGACGGGGTTTGTGACGAGGCTCATCTCCATCGCCGCAAAACTTTTGTGCCTTCCGCTCGTCGCGGGGATTTCCTATGAGATCCTGAAATTCCTTTCGCTCTTTCAGACCCCGCTTCTTCTGCCCCTCAAAGCCCCCGGCTTTTTGTTGCAGATGCTCACGACGCGGGAACCCAAGGACGATATGATCGAATGCGCCATCCTCGCCTTCCGCAAGGCGTACGAGATGGATAACGATCCCGATTCGCCCGAAAAATTCTTTGTGACCGAGACCAAACTTCTGAAATTGCTTCCCGATATGAAGCGCAGTTTCGCCGACCGCGACATCGACGAGGCGGACGCGGAGTGGATCGTGAGCATGCAGCTCGGGATCCCCCGCAGCGAACTCAAAACGGAGCGCGTCATCACGCGGGCGGAATGCGGAAAGATCCTCGCCGTGTTTGAAGAGAGGCTCACGGGCAGACCGCTCTGGTATATCTTCGGCAACACGAATTTTTACGGCTACACCCTCAAAGTGGACGAGCGGACGCTCATTCCCCGCCCCGAGACGGAGGAGCTCGTCCGCGAGGCGCTCTCCTTCCTCAAAAACGGGGACAGCATGCTGGATCTGTGCACGGGGAGCGGCGCGGTCGCAGTCGCCGTCGCATGCGAGGCGGCGAAGGACAGGACGGTGACCGTCGTCGGCTCGGATATTTCCGAGGAAGCCCTCGAGGTGGCGAAGGAGAACGCGCGGCAGAACAAGGCGAACGTCAGCTTTGTCGCGAGCGACCTCTTCAAGAACATCCGCGGGAAATATAACCTCATCACCGCGAACCCTCCCTACATCAAACACGGGGAGATCGAGACGCTTGCCCGCGAAGTGCGGGATTTCGAGCCCCGTATCGCCCTCGACGGCGGCGCGGACGGCCTCGATTTCTATCGGCGGATCGCCGAAAAGATCGGGCGGTACATCGTCCGCGGCGGCATGCTTATGGTCGAGTGCGGCGAAGGGCAGGCGCAGGACATCATCAAAATTTTCCAGAGCGCGACGCGCTGCGACTTCGCCATGGTCGTCAAAGACCTTGCGGGCGTGGAGCGGGTCGTCAAGATCGGATTCTGAATATGCTGAAACGGCTGGGTGAGATCGAAAAGAGATACGAAGAGCTGTCCTCGCTCCTCTCTTCGGGGGAGGCGCTCTCGGACATGGAGCGTTACAGACGCCTTGCAAAGGAAAGGGCGGAGACGGAAGAGATCGTCTCCGTCTTTCGCGTATACCGCAGTACGCAGGCGGAGATGGACGAGACGATGCGCGAGGCGGGGAAGGAGAGCGGGGAGATGAAACAGCTCCTCCTCGACGAATACTATGCCCTCAAAGAGAAGCTCGCCTCGCTCGAAACGCAGCTGAAAGTTTTGCTCCTTCCGAAGGACAAAAACGACGAGAGGAACTGTACGTTAGAGATCCGCGCGGGGGCGGGCGGCGAGGAAGCCGCGCTCTTCGCCTACGAACTCTACCGCATGTATATGGGCTACTGCGAAAAACACCGCTTTCAGTGGGACGTCGTCTCCCTCAACGAGACGGAGCTCGGCGGCGTGAAAGAGGCGATCGTCAACATCACGGGAAAGGACGCCTATAAGCGTCTGAAATACGAGAGCGGGGTGCACCGCGTGCAGCGGGTCCCCGAGACGGAGTCGCAGGGGCGGATCCACACTTCCACCTGTACCGTCGCCGTCCTTCCCGAGGCGGAGGACGTGGAAGTGAACATCGACGAAAAGGATATCCGCGTCGACCTCTTCCGAAGTTCGGGCGCGGGCGGGCAGAAGGTCAACAAAACGGAGACCGCTATCCGCATCACCCACTTCCCGACGGGGATCGTCGTCACCTGCCAGGACGAGCGCAGCCAGCTCAAAAATAAGGAAAAGGCCTTCCGCGTCCTCAAAGCACGGCTCTACGACTATTATAACAGCCGCGCCGCGGGTGCGGAGGCGGCAAACAGGAAGAGCCTCGTCGGCACGGGGGACAGGAGCGAGCGTATCCGCACCTACAACTTCCCCCAGAGCCGCATCACCGACCACAGGATCGGGCTCTCTCTGCACGAGATGGAAAGTTTCCTCTCGGGCGACCTCGACGGGATGATCGACGCCCTCGCCCGCCGCGAGACGGAACTGAAACTTTCGGGGGAGTGAGGAACTTCCGAAAAATATTTTTGCGCAAATTTTCGCAAACCACTTGAAAAATGCGCGGAAACTTGGTAGAATAGAAAATGTTAAAATATGTCGCCGAAAGGCACGGGAGGACATCATGATTTCCATTATTTGCGGCCCCAAGGGCAGCGGAAAGACAAAGCGGATCATCGAAGCGGCAAATTCCGCCGTCGAGACGGCAAAGGGACACCTCGTTTTTATTACCGATACAAAGAGATACATGTATGACTTAAAGCGCGACATTCGCTTTATCGACGTGAGCGATTACTCCGTCGCGGGCGTCGACGCGCTCAGCGGGTTCATCCGCGGCGTCATCGCAGGCTCTTACGATAACGAATACATCTTCCTCGACGGCGTGGCACGCGTCGCGGGAAAAGAACTTTCGGACATGGCGTCCTTCTTCTTCCTTCTTGAAAAGATCGCAGAACTCCGCGATGTGAAGCTCTATATCACATGCAGCTGTGCGGAAGAGGAACTGCCCGATTTCATCAAGAAGTATCTGTAAAACATAAGACCTCCCCTTGCGGGAGGCTCTTTTGAATGAAAAGATTTCCGCCTTTCTGCGGGGCGGAAAAACGAGGCATATATGAAATTTATCAGCACGCGCGGGGGAGACGCGGTCACGGGCGCACAGGCGGTCGTGCAGGGGATCGCGGAAAACGGCGGTCTCTTCGTCCCCGAAGTTTTCCCCTCCGTCACGGAAGAAGAGATGGAGGCGCTTCTCGGCATGGATTATGCGGAGCGCGCCGCCCTTCTTCTTTCCAAATACTTTGACGACTACGGCGAAGAGGGCTTGAAAGAGGCCTTGAAAGAGGCGTATGCGCAGTTTGACGGCGGAGACCCCGCCCCGCTTTTGCGCATGGATAACGGCATGTATATGCTCGAACTCTTCCACGGGCCGACCTGCGCCTTCAAGGATATCGCCCTCACCGTCCTTCCCTATCTTCTGCGGACGGGGTGCGACATGCTGGGGATCAAGGAAGAGATCCTCATCCTGACGGCGACGAGCGGGGATACGGGTAAGGCCGCGCTCGAGGGCTTCCGCGACAAGGCGGGGGTCAAGATCGCCGTGTTCTACCCCGAGGACGGCGTCTCCAAGATGCAAAAATTGCAGATGTGCACGACGGACGGGGAGAACGTGGACGTCGTCGCCGTGCACGGCAACTTCGACGACTGCCAGACGGCGGTCAAGAAGATCATGAACAGCGAGACCTGCCGTGCCGAGCTCAAAGAGAAGGGGTATCTGCTCTCTTCGGCAAATTCCATCAACATCGGGCGGCTCCTGCCGCAGATCGTCTATTATTTTTCCGCCTATTGCGACCTCGTGAACGCCGAGCAGATCAAGATGGGGGAGAAGGTCAATTTTGCGGTGCCGACGGGCAATTTCGGCAATATTCTTGCGGGGTACTATGCAAAGCGCATGGGGCTTCCCGTCGGGACGCTCGTGTGCGCGTCCAATAAGAATTGTGTGCTCACGGACTTCTTCAAAACGGGCAGTTATGTTGTTGCGAAACGCCCGCTTTTCCGCACCATGTCGCCGTCCATGGATATCCTCGTCTCGTCCAATTTGGAGCGGCTCATCTTCGAGCTCTCGGGACGGGACGCCGCCCTCACGGCAGAACGCATGCGCTCCCTTGCCGAGACGGGGAAGTACTCCGTCCGCGCGGAGGAGATGAAAGAGCTTCGTTCGCTCTTCTATGCGGGATGCACCAACGACGCCGATACGGTGGAGTGCATGTACGACTTCTTTATGGATTACGGCTATCCCATGGATACGCACACGGGGGTCGCGATGAGCGTCGCCCAGCGCTTCGAGGCGGCAGTTGAAGAGGACAAAGACGCCGAAAAATATCCCACGGTCGTCATCTCCACGGCAAGTCCCTATAAATTCCCGCAGGACGTTCTGTATGCCCTGACGGGGAACGACGTGAAGGATTCCTTTAAGGGCGTCAAGCGCATCCATCTTCTGACGGCGATGAAGGTGCCCGAATGTCTCAAAGCGATCCGCTACAAGCCGCCCCGTTTCAAGACGGTCGTCTCCGCGGATAAGATCTACGACGAAGTAAAAAAGTTCCTCGGTTGAGAAAAAATGTGAATTGATTGATCTCCCGCACCGATTGGCGCGGGAGATTTTTTGTGTGGGGGGCGGCGTCATCCTGAGCCGTTTTACCGCGTCATCCTGAGACAGTGATATGTACGGAGTCCGAAACGTAATTCCCGAAGGATCCCGAAGAACGGAGTCCGAATTTTCATCCTCGGGATTCTTTGCTACGCTCAGAATGACGCGGGGACGCGGGGACGCGGGGACGCGGGGGAGCCGAGGGAGCGAGGCAAGGGAAGGCCGCCCCCTTCAAAGGGGGCAGCTGCCCCCAATTACGGGATACAGCAATGCGTTTTGGCAAAGATTGAAAATTATACATAAAAATATTATAATATCGAAGAAATTTCAAAATTCCTTGCATATTTATTCCGATTATGCCTGTAAAAATTGTTGACATCATAAGAGCTCGTTTGATAAAATAATAATATCATTCTATCATAGTGAGCGATTTTATATCTAAATCACTTCTCATGATGGAAGAAATAAATGTCAGGAGTTGCAGTATGAAAAATGTCAGGAAAATACTCATTACTGCTCTCGGTGTAATGCTCCTTGTCTGTTTGGGACTCTTCGCCGCCGCGTGCGATGACGGCGACGAACCCGCTCCCGCGGAAAATGTTTATTACACCGTCACGGTAGCCGAGTATGACGCAGCGCAGGGGACAGTTACTCTGGATCCCGCGGCACAGGACGGCAAATATGAGGAGAATACCTCCGTTACCGTCACGGCCACGCCGAATGCGGACTATGAGGTCGAAGCCGTCAAAGCAAACGGGTCGGCGCTCACCGCAAACGGCGAAGGCAAGTACGTCTTTACAGTGAGCGGGGACACGACGGTCGCCGTTACCTTCAAGGCAAAGACGGTCACTCCGCCTCCCGTAGACGAAAAGGTGAACGTTACCGTCACCTGCGGCTCGGAAGGGAGCTACACGCTCGATCCCGCACCCGTGGACGGGAAAGTCGCAAAGGGCGCGTCCGTCACCCTTACAGTCACACCTGCCGAAAACTATGAAGTCGATTCCGTCAAGGTAAACAATTCCGCGGTCGAACTCCAAGAGGGGAACACGTACACCTTCACGGCGGACGCGGACACGACGGTCGAGATCACCTTCAAGGAAGTGATTCCCGCTCCGACCTATACGGTGACATACGCATTGGGCGATCATGTCGCCGCGGGCGCGGCTGTTCCTCCCGCAGCGGAGGCGACCGAGGCAAACGAATACAAGGTCACGCTTCCCGCAGCGCCCCAAGGTGCCGTTGGCTATCGGTTCGTCGGCTGGCAGGTGGGCGGAGAGACGGAGGACGCCGAAGCGCAGATCACCGTCTCCGAAAGCATCACCGTTACCGCTGTCTGGGAAGAGAAGAACTTCAATCAGTATTCCGATGTTCCCGTGGGGACCTGGGGGACTGTGCTTCCCCGGAACTATACCCTTACGAAGGGTGACGCCGTCATTTTCAGCGGTTCATTCACTGAAAAGGCTACGACCGACGTCTATCAGGGAATCGTGACGCAGGTCTTTGCGGGCGGCAATGTCGAGAGCGGCGCCTATTACTTCTTCCGTCCCGATTGCCCGGCACGGTACGCGGAGAGCGCATGGAAATATTGGGATAATAGCGGTTGCACGTGGTCTACGCCCGAATGGAATGGCGAAAGCTATCAAGCCCTGACCGAAGGAAGCGTTGTCGTCACGGTCGCGCTTAGTGACGCGGGCGTTCTCACGGTAGAGGTCGCCTTCACGGGCACAACGTATAGCTATACCAACCTTTATACGGTCTCTGCGCCGATGGAGAGCGCATTGATCTTCTTCGCGGCGGACGGCTGCACGCCCGCGGCGGCTTCCGTGAAGCACTATACGGAGTCCGAACCCGTCGAGTACGTTTCGCTCACGCTCACCTATGAAGCGGAGCAGGGCAGCGTTGTGCTCGAACCCGCGCCCGTGAACGGAGAGGTCGTGAAGGGCACATCCGTTACCCTTACGGTCAACCCTGCCGCAAATTATGAGGTCGAATCCGTCGAAGTGAACAGCTCCGCGGTCGAGCTCGAAGAAGGGAACACGTACACCTTCAACGCGGACATGGATACCGCAATTTCCGTCACGTTCAAATTAAAGCAGGTCTCTCTCACCGTGGATTATGAAGCGGAGCAGGGCAGCGTGACGTCTGATTCTCTTACCGAGGACGGCAAGGTCGCGAGCGGGACGGAAGTCACCCTCACGATCGAGCCCGCATATGGGTATGAGATCGTCTCCGTCACAGTAAACGGGGACGACGTCACCGATCAGCTCGAAGAGATCTTGCTCCTTCCCGACCGTCCCGAACTCAACCAGCGCGACCATTCGCCCAAGCGCACCCTCGCTCTCGGGGCAGTCACCGCGGAGACCGAGGTCGCCGTCACCTTCCAACAGGCGACGCATAAGATCACGCTCAATATTGAGGGCCCCGGCTCCTGCGAACTGTATGATTCGACCGTTTCCCTTGCGGAGCAGACCGAGCTCAAAAACCTCACCGCCGTTCCCTCGGCAACGAAGGTGCATGCCGTCGTCACTTGTGAGTCGTATGTGACTGCGGAATTCCATGTAAACGACGGAACGAGGGATCTCAAAATGAGCATCGTTTCGGGGAATACCTATTTCTGGGTCGTCGACAAAGATCTGACGGTCACCGTCACCTTTACGGTCGACCGCGAAAAGGCGCCCCAGCATAACGTCACCGTGACGGGCGGCGAAAACGGCAGCTATACGCTCACGCCCAAGGGCGGCTTCCCTCTCGAGGAAGGCGTCTTCTACGGCGAGGGCGAGGCGACCATTACGCTGACCCCCGATACGGCCACGGATACATACATCATCGACGCACTCAAGATCAAGTACGGCGGTTCCGAGGAGACGGACGTCACGGCAGACCTCGTGAACGGCAGCTATACCTTCCCCGTGACGGGCGATGTGGAGCTTGTTGTCTCCTTCAAGAAGTTCGAGGCGGTAACGCCGGCCACCGCATACAACGGGATATGGAATTGCACCGTCAAGGGTGAAAGCAGCACGATCAGCCTTTCTATTCAGGTGTCGAGAACGTCGATCCTGATCAAAGAAGGTGGGATCACGCAGATTACGGGAAAGCCGTATACGGCGACGCTCGGATACACCGTCTATGTTGAAGGCGGCGAGGATAGCTATGTGATCTACCTTGTCCCGGGTCTCAACAACAAAGTCCTTTCCCTCACCCTTAATGGGGACAGCGTGACGTATTATCTCAAGAGCGGCACCGCCTCTGCTGCCGATGCGACGATCGAAGAATCCGAGAGCCTCTATGACTCCTCTTGGTACGGCGGCGCGGCGAGCATGCCCATCAAATTTGAGTTCGGCAAGGTGAATATCGACGGCGTAGAGGCAACGCGCCTTGCGAAGAGCGTAACGGAAGAGGGTATCGTCTACACCGTCTATGCGAACGGCGGCCTCTATCAGCTCATCTGGACCGAGGAAGGCGATTCGCTCGTCCTGCATCCCTATGGCAAGAGTATGGTAGATGACGTTCCGTACACCCGCGAGACGCCCCCCGATCCTACTCCCGTTCCCCAGTATGCGGGCACGTACTCCAACAACGAGCATACTGTCGTCATCGATGCGGAAGGAAAATTCAGCTTCGACGGGACCGACCGTAATCTCTACTACGAGGCTCAGACGAGAGACTATTACTTCAAGACTTCAACGATGGAATACACCGTACAATTTACCTCGAGCGGCATGAAGATCTTCAATGCAGCTGCGAAGGTGGACTGGACGCTGAATAAGATCGAAGAGGGCACGGCGCAGTACACCCTCACCGTCAACTGCGAAAACGGAACGGTTGCATACAGTGCCAAGAATGCGGAAATGAAGTATTGGGCTGGCTCCTCTGTGACCATCACCATAACGGCCAACAAGCACTTTGAGGTGGAAAAAATCACCGTGAACAGCGAGGATAAGACGTTTACCAACAACGGGGGAACGGTCACGATCACCGTCACCATGGATGCGGACACCACCGTCGATGTCACCTTCAAGGAACTCAAAGAGGAGAACCTTCTCAGCGATCTGTATATCGGCGTCTACACGTACGGAAACACGACAGTCACCATTACGGAGACCGGCGTCACGGTTTCAGATACTTCCTGGAGCTTGACTGTAAAATTTACCGACGCCCAGATCACCCACACGGGCGAAGGGCAGTTTACGCTCCAAAACGGGAACAGAAAGTTCACCTTCACATTTACAGAAGAAAACACGAAGTTGAAGGTGACCGATCCCAACTGGGCAATGGGCGGCAGCACCAAAACCCTCACAAAACAGCCTTAACGGGCACATAAGAAAAACAGCGGCTTAGGCCGCTGTTTTTTTAATATTCTTGCCTTCCCGCCCGCCGCTACCCTGTCCTCATCCCGAGGCGAAGCCGAGCGGATCTCATAGACCCACGGGCGTTCGTACTTCAAATAAGATTCACTCGCCCCTTACGGGGACTCGGAATGAGGGGGGCATGCCCCCTCCCGCCCCGCGCGCACGTTTTTTTGTTGTCGAAGCGCGGCACGAGCCCGCAAGGGCGAAGTAGGAGGGGGGTGGGCAAATGATTCTGAATTATGCGTTCCTTATTTCTTGTCGCCCCTTGTAGGGGAGATGTCACGAGCTTGCGAGTGACAGAGGGGTTTCCGAAACCCCTTTCCCCTCACTACGTTCGGGGACTTCCCCTAGAAGGGGCAGCGAGAACCCTATCCCCCGCTGCGCGGGTACTGTCTCATGCGGGTAGTTCCCCGCATTCGGTCAGCATTTGCCCGAAACATATGGGCAAATGCCAAGAAAATTTTGCGCCAAAGATTATCAATCTTTGGCAGAACTGCAAAATTTCCCCTAAGAGGAGAAGCAAGAAAACCTGCCCCTGTTTACGGGGGCGGTTGGCGCGCGAAGCGCGACAGGTGGGGGCGTCCCTGCTTCAACCCCCACCACCACAAGCGGCGGAGCCGCCCCCTTCAAAGGGGGCAGCTCCCTTGAAAGGGGTAGAGCCCCCCATCCGTCTTTGCTACGGGTTTTGACGCAAAAATGGGATTCGGCATTTTTCACCCTACTTTCGCGCTTGTAGCGTTGCTTTTTCCGTGAGAATATGGTATAATTTTCCCGTATCGGAATTTTCGGAGCGATTATGGAGAAAAAAGTCATTTATTCGGCGGTTCAGCCGAGCGGAAATCTTACGATCGGCAACTATCTCGGCGCGATCCGCAACTGGGTGAAGATGCAGGACGAATACGACTGCTATTACGCGGTCGCCAACATGCACGCCATCACCGTGAAACAGGACCCGGCGGAGCTTCGGCGCCGTACGCTCGAGCTCGTCGCGCTCTATATTGCCTGCGGGCTCGATCCCGAAAAGTGCGCCCTCTACGTGCAGTCCAACGTGCCCCAGCATGCGGAGCTCACATGGGTGCTCAACACGATCGCATACGTTGGGGAATTGAGCCGCATGACGCAGTTCAAGGATAAGTCCCAAAAGCATGCCGAAAATATCAACATGGGGCTCATGGATTATCCCGTGCTCATGGCGGCGGATATTCTCCTCTATCAGGCGCAGTATGTCCCCGTCGGGGCGGATCAGAAGCAGCACGTCGAGATCGCGCGCGACCTCGCCATCCGCTTCAATAACCGCTTCGGGGAGACCTTCACGGTGCCCGAACCGCTCATTTTGAAGGGGGGCGCAAAGATCTGCTCTTTGCAGGAGCCCACGAAAAAGATGTCCAAATCGGATGAAAACGTCAACGCTTCCGTCTATCTTACGGACGACCGCGACGCCGTCATCCGCAAGTTCAAACGCGCCGTCACGGACAGCGGCAACGAGGTGCGCGCCGCGGAGGACAAACCCGGCGTGACCAACCTTCTCAATATCTATTGCGCCTTCAAGGGATGCACCGTCGAAGAGGCGGAAAAAGAGTTCGAGGGCAAGGGATACGGCGATTTCAAGCTCGCCGTCGGCGAAGCGGTCGCGGACGTCATCGGCCCCGTACAGGCGGAGCAAAAGCGGCTCCTTTCCGATAAGGCGTATCTTGCGGGCGTGCTCTCGGCGGGGGCGGAACGGGCCTATAAGACGGCGCGGCGGACGCTCTCCAAAGTCTACCGCAAAGTGGGATTTTATCAGGGGGAATAATGTTCGGCTACGTTCGGTACGATCTGCCTTTTCTCCTCGTCAAGGATCTCACCCTCTACCGAGCCCTCTACTGCGGGCTGTGCAAGGGGATCGGGAGATCCTGCGGGCAGCGCGCGCGGCTGGGGCTCACATACGACGTTACCTTTCTCTCCGCGCTCGTCCATAACATTGCGGGGATCGATATCAAGATCGAGAAACAGAACTGCTTCGAGCACACCATCCGCAAGCGTCCGATCGCCTGCGCCGACCCCCTCACGGAGGAGCTCGGCGCGCTCAACACCGTGCTCGTCTATTCCAAACTCACGGACGATATCGCGGATTCGGGCAGGGGCAGGATCAAGCGGCGGTGGTTCCGCAAGGGATTCAAACGTGCAAAGCAGCGCTATCCCGAAATGACGGAGATCGTCGCATGCTACATGCGCGAACAGGCGCAGACGGAGAGGGGGGAATGCTCCATGGACCGTGCGGCGGAGCCTTCCGCGATGATGATGCGCCGCCTCTCGGAGCACTTTTTGGGCGCAAAGGCGACCGAGGCGACGGGGGAACTCTTCTACCACCTCGGCAAATGGGTCTATCTCATCGACGCATTGGACGATTACGACAAAGACCGCAAAAAGAAACGCTTTAATCCCTTCGTCGCCGCCTACGGGTGCGCGTCCCTTCAAGATCTCATGGAGAAAAAGGGGGACGAGGTGCGCTTTTTGTTCGATACCCTCTTTTATGCCCTGCGGGAACACCTCTCGCACATCGAATTTCCCTTCAACCGCGACCTCACCGACAACGTGATCCTCCGCGGGATCCCCGCGGAGACGGAGCGCGTCATGCAAGGCGTCAAAAATACGGCGCAAGAAAAGATCAAATACGGAGTAAAATAGAACTATGAGCAAGGAAAATTACGAGCTTCTGGGACTGACCGAAACCGCTTCCGACGAGGAGATCAAGGAAGCGTACGATCGTCTCAAAAAACAGTACGGCGAGGAAAAATGGCAGGACGGCGAAGCGGGTATGAACGCCGCCCGCATGCTCAATAAATTAGACGCCGCCTATGCGGAGATCCTCGAAGAGCGGCGGGAAAAAAACCGCACGGGGGACGCTTCCGCATTCGAGGACGTGAGGGACGCCGTCCGCAGCGGGGATATCGCCAAGGCGCAGTCCCTTCTCGACAATTTCAACGAGAGGAGCGCGGAATGGCACTATCTGCAATCGGTCGTCTATTATAGGAAAAATTGGATGAACGAGAGCAAGAAACAGCTCGAAATCGCCATGCAGATGGAGCCATCCAACCAAAAATACCGCGCCGATTACGAAAAGCTCTCTTCGCGCGCGGAGTATAAGACGCAGACGGGAGGGGCGCCCAATACGAACGTCGATCCCGCCGCGGGGCAAGACCAGATGGGCGGCAACGAATGTATCAACATGTGCAATGCCTGCTTCTGCCTGAACTGTCTTTGTAATTGCATGTACTGTTGCAGATGAAACGGGCATCGAAGGCTTTCGAGATCGCGCTCTCCGGCGTCGCCTGCGCGGTCGCGGCCGGTGCGCTGACGCTGGGCTCCTATGTCGGAGTTCTCTTGATCGCATGTATCCTTGTGGCAGAGATCGCGATCATGGCGCCCCTTTCCAAGGATCACCTGTGGGGCGCGGCGCTCTGCTACTTGGGCGCGCTGCTCCTTTCTTTTCTCTTTACGGGGTTTTACTTTATCAACCTCATTCCCTTTGCGGTCTTTTTCGGGCTCCAACCCATTGCAAACTATCTGCAAAAGCGGTTCGCGCGGAATAAGATCGTCTTTTGGGCGGCGGAAGCGGGGAAGGCGGTATGGTTCGACCTCGCGATGTGGTTGAGCTTCCGTTTTGTCTTTGTCCCCGTATTCGGGCTGACGGAGACGTTCTGGTACCCCTTTGTGGAGAAATACTTCTTCCTCGTGCTCTTTTTGGGAGGCACGGTTTTCTTTGCGGTATACGACTATTTGATCTTCTACTGCCAGCGCGCGGTAAATTCCCTTGTGAGACGGATCCGGAGGTAAAGCATGCAGAAAAACGACGTCTTTGAAGGATATGCCGTATCTCTCGGCACCAACGGCGAGGGGATCGTGCGCGAGGGCGGGGTCACGGTATTCGTGCCCTATCTTCTCCCCGGGGAGAAGGCGGAGATCCGCGTTCTCAAAGTCAAGGGAAACGTCGCTTACGGGAAGGCGGAAGAGATCCTGATCCCCGCCGAGGACCGCGTCCGTCCCGTATGTCCCGTGTTCTACCGCTGCGGCGGCTGCCTCCTTCAACACATGCGCTACCGCTCCCAGCTGCGGTTTAAGACCGATCTCGTCAAAAACGCGCTCAAAAAGATCGCGGGGCTCGACGTCAAGGTTGAAAATTGCGAGAGGAGCGAAAAAGAATACGGTTACCGCAACAAATTGCAGCTTCCCGTGGGCGTCCTGAACGGGGAAAACGCCATCGGGTTCTATGCGGAGCGCACCCACCGCATCGTCAAGACGGACGAGTGCCCCATCCATCCCGCATGGTCGAAGGATCTCATTTCCGCGCTCTACCGCTTTATGGAAAAGTGCGGGCTGGACGGCTATGACGAGGCTACCGGCAAGGGGCAGATCCGCCATATCGTCGTTCGGGAGATCAAAAACAAATTTCTCATCACGCTGGTTTCGACGGAGCGGGATCTCAAGGGGATCGACTACTTTTATTATCTCCTCGATCAGATCTTTTCCGAATATTCCTTCTTTTTGAGCGTGGACACGGGTCGGGACAACGTCGTCTTGAAGGAGCCGCCCGTGCTTCTCCGCGGGAAGGGCTCCTACGAGGCGACGGAAGAGGGCATCGTGTACGAGGCGGGCGCGTCCACCTTTTTGCAGGTCAACGACGGCGTGCGCGCGAAATTATACGAAAAAGCCGTCTCTCTCGTCTCGGAAGAGGATACCGTCGTCGATTGCTATGCGGGCGGCGGACTGCTCACCGCGATGTTTGCCAAAAAGTGCAAACAGGCGTACGGGATCGAGATCGTTCCCGAAGCAAGCGCCTGCGCCGACGGCTTAAAGAAGAAAAACGGACTTTTGGGCATGACGAATCTTTGCGGCAGGGTGGAGGATCTGCTCCCTTCCCTTTTGGAAAAGGAGAAGAACGCCGTGCTCGTATTCGACCCGCCCCGCGCGGGGATCGACCGCGGGATCATAAGGGAGGTTCTAAGACATGCCCCCCGCAAAATCGTTATGATCTCCTGCGATCCCTCGACGCTCGCCCGCGATCTCGGGCTTTTGACGGGCGCTCTTCGCGAAATGGAGGACGGATCGCTCGTCAAGACGGAAAATGGGGATACCATGTACGGGATCTCCCTCGTGCAGCCCTTTGATATGTTCCCCCAGACGCGCCATGTCGAGACGCTTGCCGTGCTCGTGCGGCGGGGGGAAGAGGGCGCGTAAAAATGCGCCGAACGCTCATTCATTTGTAAATTTGCACAAACTGTGCTTAAAACCAAAAATCGGACGGAACTTATTATGCAGAATGTCATTGAAGTCACAAAGGATCTCTACTATCTCGGCGGGAACGACAGGCGGCTCGCCCTCTTCGAGAGCGCGTTTCCCATCCCCCGCGGTGTCAGCTACAATTCATACCTTCTCGTCGATGAGAAAACGGTACTGTTCGACACGGTGGATCTTGCCGTCTCGGAGCTGTTCTTCGAAAATCTCGAATACGCGCTCGGCGGCAGAAAGCTCGACTATCTCATCGTCCATCACATGGAGCCCGACCATTCGGCAAGTTTTTTGAAAGTCATAGAAAAATACCCCGAGGTCATGGTGATCACCAACCAAAAGGTCGCCATGATGCTCAAAAATTATTTCCCCTTCTCGGGGAAGAACGTCCGCCTCGTCAAGGAGGGGGATACCCTGAATGTCGGCAGCCGCAACATCACGTTCGTCCTTGCCCCCATGGTGCACTGGCCCGAGGTGATGATGAGCTTCATTCCCGAGGACGGCGTCCTCTTCTCCGCGGACGCATTCGGGACGTTCGGGGCGCTCGGCGGCAGCATCTTTGCGGACGAACTTCCCTTTGAGCGGGACTTTCTGGACGACGCGAGACGGTATTATTTCAACATTGTCGGAAAATACGGCGCACAGGTGCAGACCGCTTTGAAAAAGGCGGCAGGGCTGCCCATTTCGATGATCTGCCCCCTGCACGGTCCCGTGTGGAGAGGGGCGGAGAGCATCGGTTGGTATCTCGGAAAATACGATACATGGAGCAAGTATTCTCCCGAAGAGCGGGGCGTCGTTCTCTTTTACGCTTCCGTCTACGGACACACGCAGAACGCCGCGGAGATCCTTGGGACGGAGATCGCAAAACGGGGCGTTCCCGTCAAACTCTACGATGTTTCCGTGACCCATGTCAGCGAACTCCTCTCCGAAGCGTTCCGATATTCGCATCTGGTGTTCGCCGCCACGACCTACAATAACGGACTGTTTATCAGCATGGAGAACCTGCTTTCCGACCTCAAAGCGCATAATTTTCAGGGGAGAAAGTACGCCCTCATGGAGAACGGCTCGTGGTCGCCGCAGGCGGGCGCGCTCATGGAAAAGACGCTCTCCGAATGGAAGGGCATGGAGAAGATCGGCGAAACGGTGACGGTGCTCTCCTCCGTGAAAGGGGAGACGCGGTATAGGATCGAAGTTCTTGCGGCGGCAATCGCCGAGGACTATAAAAATTGAAGGAGGATAGAAAAATGAAGTATATTTGCAATGTTTGCGGCTACGAGTACGACGAAAGCGCGGGGGATCCCGATAACGGCATTGCGCCCGGAACCAAGTGGGAGGACGTGCCCGACGATTTTACCTGCCCGCTCTGCGGCGTCGGCAAAGAAGAATTTTCCGCGGAATAAGGTGTAACAGACAGCCGCCCGAGCGATGAGCTCGGGCTTTTTTTCGTACGGTTTTTGCAAATTTCTTTATGTTTTAGTGCCCTGCGGGCAGCATATCAAGGTCAAAGAAATTTGCGAGGGGTTAAGTTTTTTGCGTTGTAAGAGCGGTTCGGCCGTCCCTTTTCTGTTTCACAGGACAGTAAGGCTCCCGTGGGGTGCCAAACTGAGGCGTGCAGCGGCGGGAAACCCGCCTCGCACCGTGATTTGAAACTCGCCCCACCCTACCTTGGGCGGCAGGTACCGCCGCAAGGCTCGTCGCAGTTGCCACTGCTCCTGTCGCGGCGCAGCTCACAGTGCACCGCACTGTTGAGCAAGAATCGCGCCGCTCCTCCCCTCCCACGGAGGGGGCAAGACCTGCCCCCGTGTCAATAACTCACTCCCGACTTCCGAAAAAATTTTCGGTCATGCGCTTTTTTTTGCGAAAAAACCCTTGACAATCAAAAACCGGGGGGGGGTAAAATGGGGAGTGCATAGATATTTTAATAGTTCTGTTATTTTCGTGTGGAAAAACAGAACTGTAAATGGTGCAAAATTCTATAAGGAGTTCAAATCATGAACAAAACAAGAAAGCGTTCTTTCACCGCACTTCTGTTTGTGCTCGCCTCTCTGTTCGTGCTCGCATTGTCGCTCGGCATTTTCAGCGCGTGCGGAAGCGCAGAGACTTTGAATGTCGGCGAAAACGCAGGCACGGAAGAGAGCGGGTCGACGTGGTACTATGGCGACAAAGAACCCGCGGGAGATCTCGGTAGGGAAGGAGACTTTTACCTCAATACCAAGACGCTCGCGAGCTACGTCAAGGAAGGAAAAACGTGGCGCGCGGCAATGGACGGCGAAGCGGGCAGCTGGTATTACGGCACCGCCAACCCCAACGAACAGCTCGGCTCGGAGCATGATTTCTACCTCAACACAACGACGGGCGAACTCTATCATAAGTCGGCAAGCGGTTGGGGCACGGCGATCCTTACGCTCAAGGGAACGCCGGGGCGCGACGGCGTCGTATGGTTTTCGGGGAACGGGGTTCCCGGGACTTTCGAAGACGCCCAAAAGGGAGACTTCTATCTCGATTACAGCAAGTTCGACGTGTACCAGCTCGGCACGGACGGGACTTGGAATCGCCTCGGCTCTATCAAGGGCGGCAAGGGTGATGACGCCGTGGATCCCGTACAGTTCTTCAACGGCGACGGCGCACCCGATACGGAGGAAAACAGGGAGAAACTTGCGGACGCCAACGAAGGCGACCTGTATCTCGGCAAGTTTGACGGCTCGGACGGCAACGGCGCGGGCTCCCGCCTTTACAGAAAGGTCGGAGATGATTGGGTCGTCCTCATGGAGACCATCAAAGAAAATCAGCTCGACATTCACTCCTATGCCGATCTTGTGAGATTCAGAGACAGCGTAAAAATCAACGACTACGAGGGCAAGGAAATTCACCTCAAAACGGACATCGACTTTGACGAGGCGGAGCCCGCGAGCTTGAGACGCGCGGAGGCGCGTGCGGTAGAGAACTGGACGCCCATCGGAACGAGCGATAAGCCTTTCAGAGGCACCTTCGACGGTGAGGGGCATAAGATCGAAAATTTCTCAACGCAGACGACGGAAAGCGCGACCGCGGTCGGCTTCTTCGGATATGTCGAAGGCGCTACGATCGAACATCTGCACTTTGTGAATGCGGAAGTGACGGCGAATGTCGCAGGCTCCGTTGGCGCAGTCGTCGTGGGACATGCGGCGGGCGGAATTACGGTCAAGGATGTCACCGTTGAGACGAGCACCGTCACGGCGGCAGACGAGAATGCCAAAGTCGGCAGCCTTGTCGGCAAAGCCGAGGGCACCGTCACGGTGGAGAATGTCACTGTCGACGCGGGCAAGACGGAAAGCCGTCCCGACGGCGGCCATGAGGATACCACCCTTGTGGGCGACGGCGGTGAAAATGTGGAGTTCACGGGCGAAAACGTCGTGGAATATCCCATCGCCGACGGATTCGTCGAAAAGCACTATAAGAACGGCGAAGAGACGACGGTTATTTGCGAGATTTTCTCCATCGAGGGTCTCAAAGCCTTCCGCGACAGCGTGAACGGCACGGGCGATTTTGCGGATAAAGCGGATAATTACACAAATAAGACTGTCAAACTCATGACGGAGATTGACCTTGATAACAAGAATTGGACGCCGATCGGAAATGCTTCCGCAAAAGCGTTCGCTGGTAATTTCGATGGCGGAAAGCACACGATTTCCAATCTTTACATAGACGCAGATGACAAAAAGTCCGGTTGGCCTTATGTTCAGTATCTCGGATTGTTCGGTATGATTTATAACAAATCGGCTGCGTTAACAATAAAAGATCTCACGCTTGAAAATGTGACGATTAAGCCCGATGTGGCCAACGGAGCGTATAGCCCGAATGTCGGTGCATTTATCGGAGATGGGCATGCGAATGGCCTTACTTTGAGCGGTCTCAAACTTGAAGGTGCGGTCTCTATCCGAGGCGGCAGCACGGTTGGCGGCATTGCAGGTTCTTTGGAAAGCGAGGATAGCCTTACTATTAGCAATGTAAGCGTCAATGCAAAGAATGGAGCAATCACTTCCGATGCCGGCGTTGGTGGAATTGTCTGCACGATTGGGAGCCCCACTAAATCCACCATAATGGAGAGCATTACCGTGTCGGGCGTCACGCTTGATGAAACATCTGATGGATACGGCTCCGTCGGCGGTATAGTAAGTTCGGTTCAAAAAGACTTTGCACTCAATGGCGCAACACTTGACGTTACCTTGATCCCTTATAACAGCAAATCTATAACGGCTCCCAATCCGAAGGCTCATACCTACATCGGCGCCGTTATCGGAAAGTGGACGGATACTTGCTCGATTACGGGTGTCAAAGGGGAAGTAACCGTAAAGGGCCCCGAGGGAAACGAAAATCCGAGACAGCCCTTATTCTACAATGGCGGCTTGACAGGTGTCGATACGGGCGACAAATGGGATACTGCAACCATCACCGGTTGTGATGGCGTCATCGTAAATTGGTATGGACTGTCTTATAGCCTTGCGAACAAAACTTGGACAGTCTCGAATGTGGATGAAATGATGATATTTGCTAATTTCGTCAACGGCGGACACACGTTCGAAGGCGAAACGGTCGTGCTTGCGGCAGACATCGATCTCAAAGACGTTGCAAACTGGACGCCGATCGGTAACACAAGTGCACATCCCTTCATGGGCGCCTTTATGGGTGGTACCGTCACGGACGGGGAGATCGTTCCCGCAGTACGCAAGATCTCGAATATGACGATCGCCAAGACGGGGGACGAAGAAGGGCTTACGGAGGCTGATGACAAGAAATTCGCAGCATTCTTTGCGTTCACGCAGAATGCCGCGATCAGTAATCTGCATTTTGTGAAGGCAAACGTCACCAATTCTTACACGGAAAGCGACGGCGCGGCGGGATATTGCGCTGTCCTCGTCGGGCGGACGAACGGCGGGAAGCTCGAGATCTCCAACGTCACGATCGGCGAAAAGCCCGAGGATACCGAGGCCGGGAAACTCGCCCATGTACAGGAAGCGCCCTATGTGACTTCGGGCAAGGCGGTCGCCGCATTTGTTTCGAGAAGCACGGGAGGCGGGAGCATTACCTTCGATAATTGCGTCAACTATGCGAACCTCTGCGCTCCCAAGGCGGCGGGATTCATCGCGCAGTTCCAGAGCAGCGCCAATACGCCTTTGACGATCAAAAATTCCGCGAACTACGGAAATATCACGATGCCGCAGTCAAAGGACGTCCTTTGCGACAAGCCCGATGTCGTCATGGGAGGATTCATCGGGTATATCCAGAGCAGCAGTGAAGTCTTGCTCGTCAACTGCGTGAACGAAGGGAACATCGACGCAACGATCACCCAAGTCAAAAAATCGGTCGGCAAGCTTAACGTCGGCGGATTGATCAGCTCTGTCCATGACGCCGCAGGCAAGACGACGCTCGTCGATTGTATCAACAGAGGCAATATCGTGATCAATCAGAGCCTGACGGAAGGCACGGCATGCGATGGCGAGATCGGCGGTCTCATCGGCAGCACGGGCGCCGCGATGTACCATGTGGAGCAGCTCGGGGATATCACCGTCACCAATACGAGCGAACAACCGATGTGCGTCGGCGGGGTTGTCGGCAGTGAGGACAAGGGAGTCCTTCAAATGAAGAACCGTACGGAATATGCGCAGATTCCCGCTCCCGAAAAAGGGTCGAGAGCGGAAAGATATGATTCCGATGAGTATGCGGGAGCTAAGCCCAATCTCGACGAACACAGCAATATCGTCTTTTGTGACATTATAGTCACAAGTCCCAATTCGACTGTCTATCTCGGCGGGGCGACCGGGAGCGGCAGCGCAAGCGACGCGATCAATTCCACGTATGTGAGTATTTATGCGACGGTCAATGATGAAAACATATATAATAAGGCACTTGACGAGTCGCTTACGTTAGGCGGCATGACGGGTGCGACAGAGTATACGATCACCAATAGTGTATTGCATATTGCGTCAAGCAAAGATAGGGGAACCGAATCATCGGTAGTTTGGGACGCCGAGTAAGCGGGAAATTGAGATTTCTCCCGCACAGGAATTTAATTGCAGGCGGGGGATCTCCATGCCCGTAACATATCCGCACAACATAAAAAGAGAGGTTCGCCTCTCTTTTTTTTCGGGCGAAGGAAACCCCTTTCCCCTCACTACGTTCGGGTACTTCCCATAAAAGGGACTATCCCCCGCTGCGCGGGGACTTCCCCTAAGAGGGGCAGCGAGGGGGAACGGACAACATGAGAAATGTGCGAAGGAGCGTTTGAAAAATCTTAAAAAGTGTGATATAATGGTATACGGAGAATTATTATGGAAAATTACGCACAAGTCAGAATTTTATCCGTCATTCCCATGCGCACGCAGCTGATCTTTCCGAACACCAGCGCAATGTTCGACGTGGGGCGGGGACTCTCCCTCGCCGCCGTGGAGCGGGCGGACGTCAATGACGGATACGTCTTTCTCGCCAAACAAAAGAATCCCGACAAAGAGGTTCCCGAAGAGGGCGATCTCAATCCCGTGGGCACGGTCGCGCGGATCCGCCAGACCACCCGCGTGCCCGGGGACCGCATGCGCATCTATGTCGAAGGGCTCTACCGTGCGCGGGCGCGGGGCTTTTCCACGGAGAGCGGATATCTCTACGCCGTTACGGACGAGATCCTCACCGAGCATGGGGATCCCAACCTCGAAGAAGCGTATTTCCGCACCGCAAAGGAGCTCGTGCGGGAGCTCACCGAGACCGAAAACAAGATCTCCAAGGAGCTTGAAAACGTCCTTGTCGGCATCGCGGATATCGACGTATACATCAACGTTTGCACCTATCATCTGCGCATCCGCGAGGAGCGGAAGCTCGAGATCTTGGAAGAGGCGAACGCCGTGCGCCGTCTGCGCCTCTTCGAACAGAGCCTGAATGACGAGCTCGAGATCGGGCGGCTCGAGAAGAAGATCGCGCAGGACGTGCGCAGAAACATTGATAAATCGCAGAAGGAATATTTCCTTCGTGAACAGTTGAAGGCGATTCATCAGGAACTCGGCGACGACGTGGCGGAGAACGAGCGTCTAAGGGAGCGCATTCTCCAAAAGGGCATGCCGAAGCCCGTCGAGGAAAAGGCGCTCGCCGAGCTCGCCCGCATGGACAAGATGCCGCCCTCTTCCGCGGAGTATACGGTGCTCCGCAACTATGCGGATTGGCTTCTCGATCTCCCGTGGAAGGAAGAGACCGAGGACACCGAGCTCCTCTCCGACGTGGAGCGGGTGCTCGAAGAGGATCACTACGGGCTTGAAAAGATCAAAGAGCGGATCATCGAATATCTCGCCGTCTTAAAACTGACGGGCGAACTCAAAGCGCCGATTTTATGTCTTGTCGGCCCTCCCGGAGTGGGCAAGACGAGCGTCGCAAGATCCATCGCCCGCGCCTTAAAGAGGAAATTCGTGCGCATGAGCCTCGGCGGGCTCAAAGACGAGGCGGAGATCCGCGGCCACAGGCGCACTTACATCGGCGCAATGCCGGGGCGGATCCTCTTCGAGATGAAAAACGCGGGCTGCATCAATCCCGTGTTCCTTCTCGACGAGGTGGACAAGATCTCCATGGATATGCGCGGGGATCCCGCGGACGCCCTTCTGGAAGTGCTCGACCCCGAGCAAAATTCCACCTTCCGCGACCGCTATCTCGAAGTCGAGTACGACCTTAGCAAGGTGATGTTCATTGCGACGGCGAACACTCTCGATACCATTCCCATGCCGCTTAGGGACAGAATGGAGATCATCGAACTCTCGGGCTATACGCCGCAGGAGAAAGAGCAGATCGCAAAGCGGTACCTCGTGCCCAAAAAGCGCAAGGAGAACGGGCTCTCCGAGGAAAATATCCGCTTCACGGATGGCGCGATCGGGGAAATCATCGACGGTTACACGATGGAAGCGGGGGTGCGTACCCTCGAGCGCACCATCGGCACGGTATGCAGAAAGGCGGCGGTGCGCATCGCCAAGGGCGAGACGCAGAGGATCACCGTCACCAAGCAAAACCTTGAAAAATTTCTCGGCGCGAAGCGGTTTTTGCGGGAGGGGGAGATGCGCGAGTCGGACGAAGTCGGCATGGCGACGGGGCTCGCATGGACTGCCGTCGGCGGGACGACGCTCACCATCGAAGTCTCCGCGATGCAGGGAAAGGGCGAGGTGCTCCTCACGGGCAAGCTCGGCGACGTCATGAAGGAATCGGCGCGCGCCGCGATCTCCTATATCCGCGCCCATGCGGATAAATACGGCATTCCCGAGGAGGATTTCGAAAAACGGGATATCCATATCCATGTCCCCGAGGGCGCGACGCCCAAGGACGGACCCTCTGCGGGCATCACGATGGCGACGGCGATCCTCTCCGCATTCACGGGGAAGCCCGTGCGGCGGGACATCGCCATGACGGGAGAGATCACCCTCCGCGGGAAAGTCCTGCCCATCGGCGGCCTCAAAGAAAAGGCGCTCGCGGCGTCCCGCGTCGGTATCCACGACGTCATTATTCCCGAGGAGAACAAGAAGGACGTCGAGGAGATCCCCGAAGAAGTGCGGAAGGATCTCAATTTCATCTGCGTGAGCGACGTGGACGAGGTGTTCCGCGCCGCGATCCCCGCGGAAGGCAGGGCTTGATATGGCGTTTCAGGCAAAATTTATCACTTCCGCGGCGACCGAATCGCAGTTCATCAAGCCCGAAAAGCCCATGATCGCCGTCTGCGGGAAGTCCAATGCGGGGAAATCCACCCTCATCAATATGCTCGCGGGGCAGAAAAAACTCGCCAAAACGAGTTCGGAGCCCGGCAGGACGCGGCTTGTCAATTATTTCGATTTCGGGGAGTTTTTGCTCGCCGATCTTCCGGGATACGGCTACGCCGCCGTCGGCAGAGAGGAAAAGGCGAAGTGGGCGAAAACGCTCGATAAGTTTTTCGAGAGAAAAGAGGACATCACGCACGTTTTCGTGCTCACGGATATCCGTCGCGACCCCTCCGCGGACGACCTGCAAATGCTCGCGTTCCTGAATTACCACATCGTCCCGTTTACGGTCGTCGCCACAAAGTGCGACAAGCTCTCCCGCATGAAGCAAAAAGAGCGCGTCCGTGCCTGTGCGAACGGGTTCGGCTTGGGCGAGGGGAACGTCATCATGTTCTCCGGTATCACGGGCGAGGGCAAGGACGTCCTCGAAAAGAAAATCAGGTCGCTTATCGTTTGAGTTGACGATATTTGAACGTGGCATGTCCGAGACCCCACCCCCCGAAACCCCTTTCCCCTTCGGGGACTTCCCCTAAAAGGGGCAGCAAGTGGTTTCCTTGGCTCCCCCTTTGAGGGGAGAAGGCTGCCCCCTTTGAAGGGAGAGGCTCCCGCGTAGCGGGTGGTGGGGGTTGAAGTAGGGCAACCACCTGTCGCGCCGCTCTTGACGTAAGAAGTAGCGCGTCATTCTGAACGAATGTGAAGAATCCCGAGGATGAAAGTTCGGACTTGTTCTTCGGGATCTTTCGCTACGCTCAGGATGACGCGGTAGCAACATGCGCGGGGCAGGATAAGGCGGGGCAGTGGCAGCAAGGCTCCGGACACGCTTTCTTTCCAAAATTGCCAGCGGGGGGCCAAAAATGCTTGCAAACTAAAAAAGGATATGCTATACTGATACAGTCTGCGGCCAAAACCGCAAGGCAAATCCACACCTCGTTTGCGCCGCTCGCCGTGTTCCGTAAATCTTTCATGCGGAATAGGAGCGGAACTGCCGCAAAAGAGGGAGGAGAAACGGAGGAATTATGGCAGTTATCACCATGAAACAGCTTCTCGAAGCGGGCGTCCATTTCGGGCACCAGACGAGAAAGTGGAATCCCAAGATGGGCAAGTACATCTTTGCCGCCCGTCACGACATCCACATCATCGACCTCGAAAAAACCGCGGCTCTCGTCGAAACGGCGTACAGCTTTGTCGTCGAGTCCGTGAAAGAGGGCAAGAGCGTGCTCTTCGTGGGCACCAAGAAGCAGGCGCAGGACGCCATCAAGGAAGAGGCGGAGCGCTGCGGGCAGTACTACGTCAATTCGCGCTGGCTCGGCGGTACGCTCACGAACTTCAAGACCATCCGCGCAAGGATCGACTATCTTGAAAAGCTCGAGAGAATGGAACTGAGCGGCGAGTTCGATCTTCTTCCCAAGAAGGAAGTGCTCGGGCTCAAAAAGGAGATGGCGAAACTTCAAGAGAACCTCGGCGGCATCAAGGAGATGAGAAAACTCCCCGGCGTGATGTTCGTCGTCGATCCCCACAATGAGGACATCGCCGTCGCGGAAGCGCGCAAACTTCACATTCCGATCGTCGCGATCACCGATACCAACTGCGATCCCGACCTTGTCGACTATGTCATTCCCGGCAACGACGACGCGATCAGGGCGATCAAGCTCATCTCATCCGTCATTGCGAATGCGGTCATCGAAGCAAACCAGGGCGTCGCCTATGAGCCCGCGGCGGATGAAGAGACGGCAGAGACCGAAGCCGTTGTGGCGGAAGCTCCCGCAGAGAGCGCGGAGCCCGCAGTGGAATCTTAAAGAAGGAGAAACGAAAATGGCAGCTATTTCCGCAAAGGACGTTATGAAGCTCCGCGAGCAGACAGGCGCGGGCATGATGGATTGCAAGAACGCTCTTACCGAGGCAGAAGGCGATTTTGAGCGGGCGGCGGACATTCTCCGCGAGCGCGGCATCGCAAAGGCGGCAAAGCGCGCGGGCAAGATCGCGGCGGAGGGCATCGTCTATGCCATTGTCGAGGGGAAGCAGGGCGTGCTCCTCGAAGTCAACTGCGAGTCCGACTTCGTCGCAAAGGGCGACAAGTTCCGCGAGATCGTGGACGAGGTCGCAAAACAGGTTCTGCACTATAAACCCGCAACGGTCGAGGAACTCCTCGCCTGCGATATGGGCGGCAAGACGGTCGACAGCTACGTTCAGGAGCAGACGGGCGTCATCGGGGAGAAGCTCTCCGTGCGCCGCTTCGCCCTGTATGAGACGGAAGGCCTCCTCGAGACCTACATCCACATGGGCGGCACGATGGGCGTCATGCTCGACTTCGCTTGCGCGGAAAATGACGTGACCAAGGAACTTGCGCACAATATCGCTCTCCACACGGCTTTCTCCAAGCCCGCCTATCTCACCAAGGAAGAGGTCTCCGCGGAGACGCTCGAAAAAGAGAAGGCGATCATGATGCAGGAAGTGCTCAACGAGGGCAAGCCCGCCGCGATCGCGGAAAAGATCGTTCTCGGCAAGCTCAACAAGTTCTATGAAGAGAACTGCCTCTTGGAGCAGAAATACGTCAAGGACGATAAAGTCACGATCAAACAGCTCATCGCGCAGGCGGCGAAGGAGTCGGGTGCGCCCGTCGCGCTCAACCGCTTTGTGTTCTTCGTCATGGGCGAGGGGCTCGAAAAGAAGAGCGAGGACCTCTCCGAAGAAGTCGCCAAGCAGGTTGAGGCGATGAAGAAATAATTCATCTTAGTTGCTCCCCGAGGGTATCCCCCGGGGAGTTTTTTGTTTTTTCGCAAATTTCTTTGCTCGTCCTCCGGACGCGCCCTACAAAAGGCCTACCCCCTCTGGGGGGAGGCTCCGCCGCAGGCGGTGGTGGGGGGGATCTCGCGGGGCTTCGAAAAGAAATTTGCGAGGGGTTAAGGCTTCTGCCTTGTAATTACGATTCGGCCGTCCCTGTTATGTTTCACAGGACATTAAGGTTCCCGTAGGGTACCAAATTGAGTGGAGCGGCGCAATTCTGCTCAACAGTGCGGTGCACTGTGAGCTGCGCCGCGACAGGAGCGCTGGCAGCGCGACGTGCTTTGCGGCGGTACCTGCCGCCCAAAGCGCTTAGGCAGGGAGACCCTGCCACGCGCAGTAATTTAGAACAAAGGGCTCCTTGGCTCCCCCTCGAGGGGGAGCTGTCACGCGCCCTTGCGTGACTAAGGGGGTGTCGTTCAAATCAGATGGAACCCCTTTCCCCTGCGGGGACTTCCCCTAAAAGGGGCAGCAAGAGGATAGAAGGCCTACCCCTTCGGGGGTGGAGCAACGCGTCCTGCCAAAAGTTGATAACTTTTGGCGCGTTGCGACATAAGTGAGCGCATTATCTAGCGCGAACGGTGACCGCCCCGCGCGCATTCTATTGCACTAAGCGCGGCACGAGCCCGAAGGGCGAAGTAGGGCAGGACGCTACCTGCCCGAGACGGCTCCGCCGTAGGCGGTGGTGGGGGGGATCTCGCGGGGGCATGCTGTACGATCGTGTTCCCGCGTCATTCTGAACCCCCGCAGGGGGTGAAGGGGGAGGCCTTTTTTGTCACCCTGAGCGTAGTCGAAGGGTCACCGCATAATAACAAGGTGATGGTTCGACAAGCTCACCATGACGAAATCTCGGCTTTGCCCGAAATGACGCGGAAATAATTCGCTCTGAAAAGTGATTTATCCGCTTGATATTTTTTTTGCCCTGTGTTATACTGAAATCGCCACATAAATTCATATTTTCCCTGTAAATGGCTACACTGGCAGTTGGTGTATCCTATTTTCCGTTTACAGGGAGAATTTGTGTGGCAACAATGACGGGATACTCAATGCGGGCGTTCCATCATTGGAATGCCCTTATTTTTTACTCTTTATGCCCCCTTCTTGGGAGGGGGGTAGGGGGGTGGGGACATACAAACGCCCGCAAATAAAAGAAAAAGGAGAATGGAACAATGAAGCACAAATTTTTGGCGTCTGCCCTGTCTGTGGCGGCGGTTCTCTGCCTCGGGCTCGGCCTCGCGGCATGCGGAGAGAAGGGAAGCGAAAGCGGAACCTCGGGCGACGGCGGTACGACCCCGCCCGACCATACGCATACCTATGCGGAGACTTGGTCGAGCGACGAGAGCGGCCACTGGCATGCCGCTACCTGCGGCCATTCCGAGGAGCGCGGGGACGTCGGCACGCACGCATACGAAAACGGCAAGTGCACAACGTGCAATTACGAGCACATCGGACACACCTTTGCATATTCCGAAAAGACCGACGACGGACATACGGGCACTTGTTCTGTATGCGGGAAGGTCGTGACGGAAGAACACTCGTATAACGCACAGTATCAATGCGAGAAGTGTGATTATCAGCACACCCATACTTTTGCGGAGGAATGGGAATCTAACAAAAAAGGGCATTGGCACACGGCAACTTGCCACCCCGAAGTTACGACACAAGTGATGGAGCATATCCCGGGCGAAGATGAACATTGTACGGAGTGCAACTACGATCTGCACATCCATACCTACGATGTGAACAACCGTTGCACGGGTTGTGGAAATGAATTGGAATACACAAAGACGGGGCTTACCTATTCACTGAATAGCGACAAAGAAACGTATTCGGTAGCTTGGGATAAAAACACGACTTTGAAAAATGTTGTGATTCCCTATGGTTATGAAGGAAAACCTGTGACCTCGATTGAATATCAAGCGTTCGAGGGTTGCTCGTTTACAAGCATTGAGATTCCCGACAGCGTGACCTCGATTGGGGATTGGGCGTTCAGGTATTGCAGTTCGCTTACAAGCATTGCAATCCCCGACAGCGTGACCTCGATCGGGGAGGGGACGTTCTCGGATAGTGCGCTTACAAGCATAGAGATTCCCGACAGCGTGACCTCGATCGCAGACAGTGCGTTCTATGGTTGCAGTTCGCTTGAAAGCATTGCAATTCCCGACAGCGTGACCTCGATCGCATACAGTGCGTTCCAGAGTTGCAGTTCGCTTGAAAGCATTGCAATCCCCGACAGCGTGACCTCGATCGAGGAGAATGCGTTCAGGTATTGCAGTTCGCTTACAAGCATTGAAATCCCCGATAGCGTGACCTTGATCGGGAAGAGTGCGTTCGATGTTTGCAGTTCGCTTACAAGTGTGATGTTCGGTGCGAACAGCAAATTGACCTCGATTGCGGAGGCTGCGTTCTCGGGTTGCAGTGCGCTTACAAGCATAAAGATTCCCGACAGCGTGACCTCGATTGGGGATTGGGCGTTCTCGGGTTGCCGTTCGCTTGAAAGCATTGAGATTCCCGATAGCGTGACTTCGATTGGAATAAATGCGTTCTATAATTGCAGTTCGCTTGAAAGCATTGAGATTCCCGACAGCGTGACCTCGATTGGAGATTGGGCGTTCTCGGGTTGCAGTGCGCTTACAAGCATTACGATCCCCGACGGCGTGACCTCGATTGGGGAGGCTGCGTTCGATGTTTGCAGTTCGCTTACAAGCATTGAGGTGGCGCAGGGCAATTCTGTCTATCATAGCGATGGGAACTGTTTGATCGAGACGGAAAGCAACACCTTGATCGCAGGTTGTAATACGAGTATAATTCCGAGCGACGGAAGTGTGACTTCGATTGGGGATTATGCGTTCGAGGGTTGCTCGTTTACAAGCATTGAGATTCCCGACAGCGTGACCTCGATTGGGGATTGGGCGTTCTCGGGTTGCAGTGCGCTTACAAGCATTACGATTCCCGAGGGCTTGACCTCGATCGGAAGAGTTGCGTTCCAGAGTTGCAGTTCGCTTGAAAGCATTGAGATTCCCGACAGCGTGACCTCGATTGGGGATTATGCGTTCAGCAATTGTAGCTCGCTTACAAGCATTACGATTCCCGACGGCGTGACCTCGATTGGGGAGGCTGCGTTCCAGAGTTGCAGTTCGCTTACAAGCATTGAGGTGGCGCAGGGCAATTCTGTCTATCATAGCGATGGGAACTGTTTGATCGAGACGGAAAGCAACACCTTGATCGCAGGTTGTAATACAAGTACAATTCCGAGCGACGGAAGTGTGACTTCGATTGGGGATTATGCGTTCGTGGGTTGCTCGTTTACAAGCATTGAAATCCCCGACGGCGTGACCTCGATCGGATATCATGCGTTCTATAATTGCGATTCGCTTGCACGCATAAAGATCCCCGAAGGCGTGACTTCAATCGGAGAAGGGGCGTTCTATCGTTGCAGTTCGTTAACAAGCATTGAGATTCCCGCTAGCGTGACCTCGATCGGAAGATATGCATTCTTGGGTTGCAGTTCGCTTGAAAGCATTCAATTTAAGGGAACTGTGGATCAATGGAAATCAATTGGAAAGGGATTGGAGTGGAATACTAGTACAGGTGATTATACGATTACCTGCACGGACGGGACGATCGACAAAAGCGGGAATGTCACAATGAATCCTGCGGCAGCAAATATTGCGGCTGGTGCGCTCTGCCCGCCCGCGGCGTACATCGGAAAGGAATAAGGTGGGCAGGTGGGCATCATCCCCCCCACCACCGCCAAGGATTATCAATCCTTGGCAGAATGCGTTGCTCCACCCCCAAAGGGGGAGGCGTTTTTTGTCATCCCGAGCGAAGTCGAGGGATCTCTACCGCATTTGAATGCCGGGATTTCTCGACGGCGCCCGCGGCTACTCGCCGCGGGCGCCTTGCTCGAAATGACAGGGGGCGGCGGACTTCGACACGGTGTTCCAAATGATGTCATCCTGAGCTCCGTCGAAGGATCACCGCATTATAAACAAGGTGATGGTTCGACAAGCTCACCATGACGTTAATTAGAATGTCACCTCCTCAGTCACCTGCGGTGACAGCTCCCCTATGAGGGGCGCCAAGGGTGGGGCTCCTTCTCGTCTTTTTTCCCAAAATTTTCCGCGGTTGATGTATTTTTTGCGGGAAAGGGCATAATAGAGGCGAGGGCGGCATATCGCCGCCGAAAAGGAGTTGTTATGAAGAGATTTTTGAGTTGCTTCTCGGTTTTTCTCGCCGTTTTCTGTCTGCTCGGCGTCTCCGCCTGCGGGAACAAGGACACGGACGATAAGGATCAGACGGTCGCCGTGGCGGGCGTGACGCTCGATAAGACGGAAGCCGTCCTGAAAATCGGCGAGACCGTCAAACTTACTGCGTCGGTCTCTCCCGAAAACGCGACGGAAAAGACCGTGACGTGGACGAGTTCGTCGAATGCGGTCGCGACGGTCAGCGGCGGCACGGTGACGGCGGTCTCCGCGGGGACGGCGAACATCACGGCGGCTGCGGGCGGCAAGAACGCCTCTTGCAGCGTTACCGTTCTGCGTGAGTCGGACAAAGTCACGATCGGCGGGAAGGAGTATGAGACGCTCTCCGCGGCGATCGCAGAGGCGGACGACGGAGCCGTCATCGAGGTCTCCAACGGGACGTACCAAATCGACGAGAGCATTTCGGTCGGCAAGGCGGTCACGATCCGCGGCGAGGCGGGATATACCGTCTTTGAGACGGCGTCGGAGGATAACGTCCTCACCGTGTCTGCGGAAGGGGTCACGATCGAGGGGATCACCTTCTCCAAGACGAACAAGCAGGGGGCGTCCTTCTCCTTCATCCATGCCGAAAGGAACGATCTGACGGTCAAAAACTGCACGTTTACGGGAAAATACGAGAACGGGGACAACGACGTTACCCGCGCGATGGTATTCAACGCCGGCGTGAGCGGATATCTCATCGAGGGGAACACCTTCAAGGCGCTCCGCCAGCCCGCCTATCTCGAGGGGAGCGGGACCGTGAAGAACAACTCCGTCGAGGGAACCAAGGGATTTGTCGTTTGCTGCAATTACAAGGTCTCCATGGAGGGGAACACCTTCAAGGACAACGCGACGGATATTGCGATCATTGAAAACAACGAGGCGCAAAATCTCTATACCGAAGCGGACGCGGTGAAGCTGTCCTCGGACAACAACGGCGCCTTTGTCGATCTGCAACCTCTCGGGATCCAAATCAAGAACGGCGTAAAAGTGACGGAATAAGGTGCAGGATTGGGAAACGGGCGCATGGGCGTCCGTTTTTTTGTATAAGAACCGCGCTTGTTCGGCGTCCCGCCCCTTCGCGTCATTCTGAACCCCCGAAGGGGGTGAAGAATCCCGAGTATGAAAGTTCGGACTCCGTTCTTCGCAGGATGACGCGGAAGCAACGTGCGCGGGGCAGGATGACGCGGTAAAGGGGCGAATGATGCCGCAACGTTGCCCACCCCCTTACTCCCCCTCCTCGGGAGGGGGCATAAAGACGGCGGCTGGATGATGCCGCCCTCCGTTCCCCTAAAAGGGACGCCAAGGGGGGCAAAAAGAAATTTACGATATTGATTGCAATTTCCGCGAATGTGTGGTATACTGGAAAAAATCGGCAAAGGATCGAAAAGATATGAAACCGAAGTACAAACGCATCGTATTGAAACTTTCGGGCGAGGCGCTCGCGGGCGAGCAAAAATTCGGGCTCAACGAAAACGTCGTATCCATGGTCGTAGACCAGCTCGTCAAAGTGCACGAAATGGGCGTGGAGATCGCGCTCGTCATCGGCGGCGGAAACTTCTGGCGGGGCAGGCAGGGCACGAAGATGGAGCGCACGACGGCGGATCAGATGGGCATGCTCGCCACCGTCATGAACTCCCTTGCGATGATGGACGCGATCGAGCAGCGCGGCATTCCCGTCCGCGTGCAGACCGCGCTGAATATGATCTCCGTTGCGGAGCCCTACGTTTTAAGAAAGACGCTCCGCCACTTCGAAAAGGGCAGGATCGTCATCATCGCGTGCGGCACGGGAAATCCATACTGTTCGACGGACACCGCCGCCGCCCAACGGGCTTGCGAGATCGGCGCGGACGTCCTTCTCATGGCGAAGAATGTGGACGGGATCTACGATTCCGACCCCGCCAAAAATCCGCACGCCCAAAAGTATGAGTCGCTCACCTTTTCCGAGATCGTCGCGAAGGGCCTCAAAGCGATGGACGCGACCGCGGCGACCATGTGTATGGAGAACGACATCCCCGTGCTCGCGTTCGGGCTGGGCGAGAAGGATTCCATCATCCGCGCCGTCTGCGGGGAAAACTTGGGGACGTTGATCTCCAACCATACAACAGAATAAAATAAACCGATAAGGAGTGAAATTATGATCGACAACGAAAAAGTGGAAGAAATTGATCTGGTGCTCGAAGATAAACTCGACAAATGCGTGAACGTTTTGCGGGACGATTATGCGGCGATCCGCGCGGGGCGCGCCAATCCGCATATTCTCGACAAGATCCAGGTCGAGGCGTACGGCGGCATGAGCCCCATGCAGCAGCTCGGCAACGTCGCCGTGTCGGACGCGAGATGCCTCGTCGTCTCCCCGTGGGATAAGTCCCTTTTGAAGGCGATCGAGAAGGCGATCCTCGCCTCCAACATCGGCATTACGCCCACGAACGACGGCTCCGTCATCCGTCTCGTTTTCCCCGAACTCACCGAGGAGCGCAGAAAAGACCTCGTCAAGCAGGTGCGCAAAATGGGCGAGGACGCCAAGGTCGCCGCGCGCAACGTCCGCAGAGAGGCGATGGAAGCCATCAAGAAGATGAAAACGAACAAGGAGCTCTCCGAGGACGAGAGCAAGAATTGCGAGATCGACATCGAAAAGACCGTCTCGAAGGCCATCGAGACCATCGACGCATGCGTGAAGGATAAGGAAAAGGAGCTCATGACCGTCTGATGCTTCCGAAGCATGTTGCGATCATCATGGACGGAAACGGGCGATGGGCGAAAAAGCGCCTTTTGCCGCGCGGCGCAGGACACCGTGCGGGCTTGAAGCGCATGATCGCCCTCGCGGATCATGCTTTTGAACGCGGGATCGTGTGCCTAACGCTCTTTGCGCTCTCCACCGAGAATCTCTCCCGCCCCAAGGAAGAGCTCGACGGGCTCTATTCCCTGTTCCGGGACTATTTTCCCGCACAGTCGGAGCGGCTCAAAGAAAAGGGGGTGACCCTCCGCGTCATCGGGGATATCGACCTTCTCCCCGAAGATATCCGCGCGATCATCCGCGCGGGGGAAGAACGCACCGCGGGGGGTGAAAGGGGCACGCTTGCCCTTGCGCTCGGCTACGGCGCGCGGCAGGAGATCCTCTCCGCCGTCAACCGCGCGGTAAGGGAGGGGAAGGAACTCACGGAAGAGGAATTTTCCGCCCTTCTGTACACGAAGGATTTCCCTCCCCTCGATCTGTTGATCCGGACGGGAAAGGAGATGCGCCTTTCCAATTTTTTACTGTATCAGGCGGCGTATGCCGAGCTGTATTTTTCCGAAAAGATGTTCCCCGATTTTTCGGACGGGGATCTCGACGAGGCGCTTGAAGCGTATGAAAAGCGCGAGAGAAGATTCGGAAAATTGTAACAAAGGAGTTTTGTATGGAGACAGAACAGCCCGCCCGTAAGATGTCGGAGTTCAATATACGGCTTCTCACGGGGATCGTTTGGTGTACCGTCCTTCTCGGTTTTTTTGCGCTCAAACTGTTTGTGAGCGATCTGTTTTTTGACGCCCTTCTCGTCTTTTTCACCGCCGTCGGCACCTATGAGATGCTCCGCGCGTTCGGCGATAAGGTCACAAAGCCGCAGAGAGTCATCGTCATGATCTTTGCGACCCTTCTCGTCGCGACCTATGCGGTGAGCGACTTTATCTTTTCGGACATTCTCGAGATCACGGCGCCGCAGCCCGGTGCGGATCCTTCGACGGCGGTCGGCAGAAATTATTCGGTATTCATCACGAGCGGGGTATTCATTGCGGGACTCGCGGCGCTCCTCTCGCTCCTTGTGATCCGCCACGAGGCGACTTCTCTCGAATCGACGGGCTATGCGCTCTTCGCGCTCATCTATCCCTCGAACTTTCTCGTCGTGCTTGCGGTGTGCAATCATCTCGAAATCTATTCCGAACTTGCGCTGCTCTTTGTCTTTGTGCTCTGTCCCTTTGCGGATTCCTTTGCGCTCCTCTTCGGAAAATGGTTCGGCAAGAAATTCCCCAAGAAGATGGCGCCGCACGTCTCCCCCAAAAAGACGGTCGTCGGCGGACTCGGGGGACTCTTTGGCGGGGCGCTCGGGGCGGTCGCGATCTTCTTCTGCTATTACGGGCTCACCCTGCTCGACGGGACGGGCGTCCTGCACGGGCAGCTCGGCGGGATCTTCACGTTGAGCTGGCTCGAAGCGCTCTTCTTCATCGGGCTCGGGATCTTTACGGCGGCGTTTTCACAGCTCGGCGACCTTGCGGAGAGCGCCATCAAGCGCAAGATCGGCATCAAAGACATGGGCAATCTCCTGCCCGGGCACGGCGGGATCCTCGACAGGATCGACTCTTCCCTCTACGCGGGACTGATCGTCTGCCTCGTCATGGTCGCAAGGATCATGATTTTCGGCTGATCCGCATACCATAATTTGGGAACAGCGCCCGCCGCACAGCGGGCGTTTTCAATCGGATATGAAAAAGATCGCACTCATCGGCTGTACGGGAAGCATCGGCAGACAGGTCGCCGAAGTCGTCCGCAGCCATAAAAACGAATTTTGCTTTACAACGCTTGTCGCGGGCAGCGACAGGGCGGCGCTTTTCGCGCTCGAAGAGGAGTTCCGCCCCAAGATCGCCTGCTGTGCGTCGGAGATCTCTTCCTACGCCGCGCTCTTTAACGATTGCGACGTCGCCTTTATCGCCGCGAGCGGCTTTGCAGGGCTCAAATATACGCTCGCCGCGCTCAAAGAGGGGAAAACGGTCGCCCTTGCGAATAAGGAGAGCCTCGTTTGCGGCGGCGAACTCGTGATGCGGGCGGCAAGAATGAGCGGCGCGGAGATCGTTCCCGTCGACAGCGAGCATTCCGCCCTCTTCCAGTGCCTCGGCATGCGGCGGGACGCTTCCTTCAAAAAATTGATCCTCACGGCAAGCGGGGGGCCTTTTTTACACACGGAGCCTGAAAAGCTCGCTTCCGTTTCGGCGGCGGAGACGCTGCGCCACCCCACATGGAAGATGGGGGCGAAGATCACCGTCGACAGCGCGACCCTTCTCAACAAGGGGTACGAGATCATCGAGGCGAAATGGCTGTACGGCGCACCCTTCGAAAAGATCGAGGCGGTCGTCCACCCCGAAAGCATTGTGCACTCTCTCGTGCTGTTCGAGGACGGCGCATACCTTGCGCAGCTGGGGTTCCCGGACATGCGCCTGCCAATTCAGCTCGCGCTCACCTATCCGAAGCGTCTGCCCTGCCTCGAAGAATTGGATCTTACGGCGGTCGGTGCCCTCCATTTCGAGCGTCTGCCCGTAGAAAAATTCCCCTGTTTCACCCTTGCGGTCGAAGCGGGAAAGGCGGGCGGGACGTGCCCGACGGTGCTCAACGGGGCGGCGGAGATCGCCGTGCATGCCTTCATAGAAGGGAGAATAGGCTTTTTGCAAATTGCCGAAACTGTCGAAGAAGTGCTCGGAAGGCTTCCCCGCGAGGAAGCGGACAGCTTCGAGACGCTATCCCGCGCGGACGCACGGGCGCGGGAGGAGGCGCGGCGTATGATCTATGGAATATAATCTCATGAGCGTCTGGGGAACGATCGGATCCGTCGCGCTTGCGATCCTGATCCTTCTCGTGATGATCACCATTCATGAATTCGGGCATTATCTCGCGGGGCGGCTCCTGAAATTCAAGATCGACGAATTTTCCGTGGGGTTCGGTCCCGCGCTTTGTAAGATCAGACGGAAAAAGACGGGGGAGCTCTTTGCGGTGCGCCTCATTCCGCTCGGCGGGTATTGCGCCTTTCACGGCGAGGACGGGCTCGACGAAGAGGGGGAAGAGGACGACAAGGGATCCCCCTTCGCGGAAGAAACGCCTCTTCCTGCGGAAGAGCCGCGTCATTCTGAGCGTAGCGAAGAATCCCGCGGAACGGAGTCCGCTTCCCCCGAGAACGCCTCTTGCCCTCCCCCTGCGTCAGGGGGAGGGGTAGGGGAGGGGGTCCGCCCCCAATCGCCGTCCGCCCCCAAGAAGCGCGACTGGAACGACGACGGGGATTTCACCCACATGAAGCCGTGGAAGCGGATCATCGTCCTCGTCGCCGGCGCGACGATGAACTATCTGCTCGCCGTCGTTCTCATCATCATCTGTTTCTTCGCGTACGGGCAGACGATGGTCGCCGCCTACGAGGTGGAAGAGGCGACGGGCGAATATGCCGCTTACAGCTTGCAGGATGTGGACATCTTCTTGCAGGCTGAAGGGAAAAACCTGTATCTGACGACCGACCTTGCGCAGGCCCTCAACGGCAAAAAGAGGGGGGATATCGTCACGCTCCGCGTCTCCCGCGCCGTCGGGCTTCAATGGGTCGAGGACGGGGAAGGGGGCAAACGTCCCGAATTCGATCACCGCGAGGAAATGGACGTCGAAGTCATGCTCCGCGAGGACGTGTCCGTCAAAAACAGCGCGGAGATCGACAGCGTATGGAAGGCGCTCGGTATCAAATACGAGGCGGGCGACGGGGGCGGGTATCTCCTCGCAAACGCCGTTTACCGCTTCTCCTTTTGGGAGACGCTGGGACGCTCCTTTGCCTATTCCTTCAAGATCGCGGGCTCTATCTTCCGCGTCCTCGGGGAACTGCTTACGGGAAAACTCGGGCTCTCCGCGTTCGGAGGCCCCGTGACGACGGTCACGATGACGTCGCAGATCGTATCGCGCGGGTTCCGCTATTTTCTCGAGATCGCGGGCTATATCGGCGTCAATCTCGCCGTCTTTAATCTGCTCCCGATCCCCGCGCTCGACGGCAGTAAGGTCGTATTTACCGCCATCGAATGGGCGCGCGGAAAGCCGATTTCAAGGAAGATCGAGGCGGTCATTCACGCCGTCGGGTTTGTGCTCCTTCTCGGCTTCGCGGTTTTAGTTGATATTTTGCAATTTGTATAGTAAATTTCGCTCGATTTCTTTATGAAAGTCCGCCCTTCTCGGGCGGACTTTCAAAATAAATACGAGCGAGGGGTTAATCCTTCTGCCCTGTAAGGGCGATTCGGCCGCCGATTTTCTTCCCTGCAAGACATTAAGGCTCCCGTAGGGTGCCAAATTGAGTGGAGCGGCGCAATTCTGCTCAACAGTGCGTTGCACTGTGAGCTGCGCCGCGACAGGAGCGCTGGCAGCGCGACGTGCTTTGCGGCGGTACCTGCCGCCCAAAGTGCA
>CANQQY010000013.1 GCA_947626105.1 uncultured Clostridia bacterium
CAACATAATGCGGATTATGTCGTTCTTGGCGGCAACGCAGGAAGGAGGGCCCTTATCCATATGGGATCGAAGCATAAAGTGCCATATTGCGCAACGAGATCGAAGCATAAAAAAGGCGGCGGGTCGTATCGCGCAACGGGATCCAAGCAGACAACAAATGCCGGACCGCAGGTCGGAACGGGGGCGGAAGAGACGAGAAATGTCGCGCCGCAGGTCGGAATGGGAGCGCAAGAGATGAAAAGCGTCGGACCGCAGGTCGGAACAGATCCAAAGACAACAAACGCCCAGCCGCAGGCAGGAATGGGAGCGGAAGAGGCAAAAAACGCCGAACCGCAGGGCGGAAAGCCCGAACGCAAGACGAAACGGCCCTTTTTCAATGTTTATAACATCATCGGGATCGTCCTCTGCATCCTGCTGCTTCCCGGCTTCATCATCTCCTCAACGCTGCTCGTCAGTTCTTGGATCAACAGCGACGTCCCGCCGAGCTGTTTCGGTTTTACGCCGCTGATGGTGGAAACGGGCAGTATGTCCCCCGTGTTTGATGAGAACGATCTCGTTCTGATCCATAACACCGACGACGACGCCACTTACAATGTGGGCGATATCATCTGTTATCACAGCGGCGGGAATGCGTATGTGACCCACAGGATCAAGGAGATCACGACAGATAAGAACGGAAATACCGCCTATATCACGCAGGGAGACGCCAACAATGCACCCGACCAAGGCTCGGTGCGTGCGGATCAGATCCTCGGCGTTTATAAGACCCGCTTTGAGGGCATGGGTGGGGTATTTGCGTTCATGCAGACGCCCGGCGGAATGATCGTCTGCGTGGTGCTGCCCATCGTTTTGGTGCTCCTGCTCTTCTTCCTCCCGCCCATGCTCGCGGCACGAAAGAAGGCGGAAGATGACGCGGACGGCAAAGACAACACAGAGAAAGGTACGGGCGAATCGTAATTACAAGGCAGAACATGACGGGTTCTCGCTTCCCCTCTTAGGGGAAGTGGCGAACGCAGCACCCTCTTGCTGCCCCTCTTAGGGGAAGTCCCCGAGCGAAGTGAGGGGAAAAGGGTTTCAAAACCCCTCTGTCTCGCTAACGCTCGACATCTCTCCTATAAGGGGCGACAAGGCAACCCCCACCTGACGCGCTATGCGCCCCCCGCCCCCTTCAAAGGGGGCAGGTTCCCTCCATCACTGCCTGCGGCGGAGCCTCCCCAAGCCTTACCCATTTGGGGGGAAGGTGGCACGGCAAAGCCGTGACGGATGGGGGGGATAAGGTAAACAATCATTAAATTCGGTTATGACCGAAGCCGGCCACACGGCTTCGGGAATGACATACATCAAACACATCATTGGAGGATTTGAAACATGAACAAGACAAAGAAAAGCGGTTTTCTGAAAATCGCCGGCCTCATGGCGGCTGTCATGATGCTTACCACCTGCGTCGTCGCCGGAACGATGGCGAAGTACACGAGCAGCGGTACCGCAGACCTTGCAGATGTTACTCCGGCTCATTGGAATATAACGGCCAATGGCAATGCGCTCACAACACCGGTGAGCGGCCTCGAGTGGACAATCTATAAGGAAGGAACCGAACAGAAAGTAGAGGATTCATCGGTTACCAGTGGCAAAATTGCTCCCGGAACCTGGGGCTATGCGACGATCGAGATTAAAAATGAAAGCGAAGTGGCTGCTACCCTGACAGTAACCGGATTTACCGCTCCGGATGAAAATTCCACCGGTCTAGAATTCGGTTGCACATATGCGACGGACAAACAGACTACTTACGCTAATATAAGTGGTGCAAATGCTGTTTCAGGATTGTCTAATGTTGCACTTGCCAAAGGTGCTTCTATATACCTTTATGTCTACTATCAGTGGGCATACGATGGCGATGATACACATGATACGGCACTCGGAACGGCGGCAGCGGAACTTGCTTTTAGCAGCGTGTTGTCCATCGTTGCTGACCAGGCTGTGCCTGTTGCAGCGGCTGGTGACTAACTAAATCTCAACCGCAAGCAGACGGCCTTGAATGCGTCGCCTGTGGTTGATCCATCAACGATAGACGGACAGCCTTAGATGTGGCGCTGAGGCTGTCTGCTGTGGCTGAAACAAAGTCCGAAACGGTACGGCTTGCCGAGGGCAAGTCCTTTGGTGGGCCGTACCTATAAGGGCTTCATTCAAGAAAATCGCTGTATCTATATGGGTTACATTCAAGAAAATCAAGCAGATAGGAGGTCATGACAGATGATCAAGAAAAAGAAAAACGGCTTTCTCAAAGCCGCCGGCATAATGCTTGCTGTCATGATGCTGGCCGCCTGCGTCATTTCCGGCACACTCGCAAAGTATATAAGCGAAGGAACGGTTAAGAGCGGCAGCTTGTCGTTGACCGTGGCGTCGTGGGATATCGATGTTATGGCGGCGGGTGACATTGATTCGCATAGGCTCGGTGATTCGGGTTTTTCACCTGAGATAAGCAGTCTCGATTGGACAATTTTAGCGAACGCAGACGATGATGTCACCGCAACACCTGCCAAAGGCACGATTGCGCCCGGCACCTGGGGCTATGCGGAGATCCTCACGATTACGAACAATGGCGACGTGAACGCAATCGTGGCAATAGAAGGACTCGACACTTTTTTACCGGACTCCTATTCCAACCTGGAATTCAAATCCGTTGCAGTGTATGAGGAATTGAGCTTTTTCGACCTATCGAGTTACAGTGACCTGGATTCTCTGGATAGTCTTGCCGACGAGGGACAACTTTCAGAAGGCGCGGAAGGCTATCGAATTGAGAAAAATGGTGCTGATAATAGTATTATATATATTTATGTTTGCTATTATTGGGCGTTCGATGGGAATGATACAACTGATACGGACATGGCCGGAAACTCAATCGATTTTAACAGTACTACGCTGACCATCACCGCAGAACAGGCACAAACGGTATCATAATGAAACACAAGAATGGATTTCGGCTGGCGGGGCGGGTCGTGACAGGTGTGCTTGCGGTACTCTTTCTTATGATTTTGTGTCTTTTCAGCTACACGACGATCGCACGGGCAAAGGGGAACCCGTTGCCCACAGTTTTCGGTTCGGGGAGCGCCGTGGTGCTCTCGGGCAGCATGGAACCCGAACTTCCCGTGGGCGCATTGCTCTTTATTCATAGGGAAGATCACTACGAAGTCGGAGAGATCGTCACCTACGAGGACGAATACGGAAATCTCGTCACCCATCGGCTGGTGTCTTTGGAAAACGGAGAGGCCGTCACGCGGGGCGACGTGAACAATACAAACGACGCGCCCTTTCCCGCGTCAAAGATCTTGGGAAAGGTAACGGCCGTGCTGCCCGGCGTCGGCAGTGCGATCCTTTGGCTTCAGACGTCGCTCGGGATCTGCACGATCGTGCTGATTTGCGGACTGTTCATGATCCTTCCTTGGGTATTTCACGGAAAAGGAGAGAAAACGCATGACGGAAAAAGATGACAAAGAGAAAACTCCCGCCGAGCTGATGCGGGGACGGGAAACACACGGCGGAACGCTGTTTCGCTTGGGCGTGTTTTTTCTTGCCGCGCTGATGTTTACATCCCTATTCTTAGTCGGCGGCTCGCTTTCGAGAATTTCTTCTTCGGGGGATGTTTCGACTTCCGGGCTTTCGCTTCAAGTGGCGGAGTTTGATGTTGCAAATATTACCGCGGAAGAAGATCCCGGCTCTATCGGAGTCACTTATAGTGATAATGTGTATATACTCTATGCTTTCAAGATAACCAATAAGAATGATGTAGATATAACCTATGATATGACGTTTAATATATCTGTTAATATTTCCTTTGGTATTGGCAGTCTAGGTGATTTAAGTTTTTATCTTATTGACGACATGTACACTGATATTAATTTAGATAATTCTAGTATTAATAGAATAGTTTTGGCAACTGACATAATGACTCCAAACATTGAACAGCCTCAAAACGTACTCGTTCCGATTGAAGGCTCCACCGACACCAATGAGGAATGGCCGGCGTTTTATTTACCGAAAGGAGAATCGGCAACGGTTATGCTGGTTGTGTATTGTGCTGATTATGCGTCAAATGAAAAAATAAATGTTACTATTGAGAATATAGACGCCTCCAATCCGAGCACAATCTCAATCACCAAGATAAGTCAGGCAGTGGGGGAACCGACAGTAGAATGAAAACAAAACGTAATAAACATGGTAAAATATTTTTCTTGATGCTTTCCGTCACCCTTCTGCTCCTTGCGGCGTTTTCCGTCGGTATGACCTTGGGGAAATTTACAATGGAGGTTGATCCGGAGATTGTATTTGAAATTGACGATGGAACTAGGGTCACGATAGATGCTTCAATGGCTGGCGATCCCGAGAGTCCCGACCGTCCCGGCATCGAGGAAGAGGCGCCGGCGAGTGTCTATCAGGTGCAGCCCGGCGACACGCTCGCCTCGGTCGCGGAGAAATTCCACGTCTCTGTGGACGCCCTCGCCGCCTACAATAACCTTGACCCCGCTGCGGATTTGGCGCCCGGCACAATTTTAAGGCTCCCCGCGGAGAATTAAGTCGGTGGGCAACGTGAGTGCCCCTTTGCTGCCCCTTGTAGGGGTAGCTGCCCCCTTTGAAGGGGGCGGCTCCGCCGCTTGCGGCGGTGGTGGGGGTTGTCTTGGCTCCCCTTGGCTTCTTGCATAGGGGAAGTCCCCGCGTAGCCTCTCTCGCTTCCCCTCTTATGGGAAGTACCCGCAGGGCCGAAGGGGTTCTCGCTGCCCCTTTCAGGGGAAGTCCCCGAACGTAGTGAGGGGAAAGGGGTTTCGGAAACCCCTCTGTCACTCGCAAGCTCGTGACATCTCCCCTATAAGGGGCGACAAGGAACCCGATACAAACGCGCGAGACAGATCACGTCAATTCCCATGATAAACCGCCGAGGCTTTTGCCCCCTCGGCGGTTTGTCCATTTCCCAAGCCCTACCCCTTGGGGGGGGAGGGTGGATTTGCGTAGCAAAGACGGATGGGGGGGATTTAGGTAAATGTGAGGCCGCCCCCCTGACGCGCTTTGCGCGTCCCCCCGTCCCCCCGCCCCCTCGCTGCCCCTTCCAGGGGAAGTCCCCGAACGTAGTGAGGGGAAAGGGGTTTCGGAAACCCCTCTGTCACTCGCGTTGCTCGTGACATCTCCCCTATAAGGGGCGACAAGATCCTCTGTCACTCGCAAGCTCGTGACATCTCAGGCAGAAAAGGCTCCAAAAATAGAATGGTCGCCTTTTCCCGCCATCCCTAAGGAAGGACCCTATAAGGGGCGACAAGGAACTTGCCCACCATGAAAAAAGAGCGACCAAAGTCGCCCTTTTTTCATGGTGGAGCTAACGAGATTCGAACTCGTGACCTCTTGAATGCCATTCAAGCGCGCTACCAACTGCGCTATAACCCCATACGAGAAACAAGGGATCTTCTCCCTTGTCTCTTTGAGTTGGTGGGGACAACAGGACTTGAACCTGTGACCTCACGCATGTGAAGCGTGCGCTCTAACCAACTGAGCTATGCCCCCGATTGCATGACTTTATTTTACTTGCTTTCTGTCGGCTTGTCAACCGTTTTTACGCAGAAATTCGAATTTCATCAAGGCTTTTTCAAATGAGGAGACTTTGCCGCTTTTATGATTTTCCGAAAAAAATTGCAAAAACAAGGTTGAAATCGCTTGCTTTTTTCCGAATATATGGTATAATCAAAACCGCAAACAGCGAATGGGGATATGGCTCAGTTGGTAGAGCGCTGCGTTCGCAACGCAGAGGCCACGAGTTCGAGTCTCGTTATCTCCACCACAGACGGCGCCGAAGGGCGCCGTTTTCTGTGGGGGAGATAATGATTGATGAGAACTCGTTGAGTTCGCCCCGCCCGCGCTTCTATTGTGCTACCAAGGGCGGCACGAGGAGCGAAGCGACGAAGTAGTCTCGTTATCTCCACCACAGACGGCGCCGAAGGGCGCCGTTTTCTGTGGGGGAGATAATGATTGATGAGAACTTGTTGAGTTCGCCCCGCCCGCACTTCTTTTTGTACACTAAGGGCGGCACGAGGAGCGAAGCGACGAAGTAGTCTCGTTATCTCCACCATAGACGGCGCCGAAGGGCGCCGTTTTCTGTGGGGGGGATAACGATTGATGAGAACTCGTTGAGTTCGCCGTTGATTTTGTAGACTCACCTTACAATATAGGGAAAACCTTGCCGCAAAAGATCAAAATGGGATTTTGAATTTTAAGTTGCGTTTATCGGAAATCCATGATATAATTTTTGAGCTATATATTCAACGGAGGTTTTATACGAGCAGAAAAACATTACGAATGAATAGATTTGGCGAAAGTATTTTAAGCGAAATCAACTGCAATGCAATGCGGGACGTCCGAAAGGGTATATATCAATATTAAAAATAATCAGGCGCACTTTTGATTCGGAGGTTTAGAAATGGCAGACGATTCACCCAAGAAGAAACACGGCTTTTTGAAATTCTTGATCATTCTGCTGATAATAGCCGCAATCATTTTCATTATAGTGAAAGTTGTGCAGTTTCAAGATACAAAGCAAACTGTCGGGACCGAAGATGTTTTTATGGGCAACCATGACGGCGATACGAAGTTGTTGCATCGCTCGGCGAGAACCGACGATATTGTTGTCGATACCGATTTGGACTTGGCGAGCCTCGGAGAAAAGTTTATTATATTACCGCAAACCGATATCGAGGATCTTGAAATAACCATAAACTTTTTAGATGGGGACAAAAAATTCTTGGATTCCTATGTTAAAACGCTCGGGAATGTAAAAAGCGGTGTGCAAGTCAGCTTTTCCATTTCATTGTTTGATTTGGGTTTATCGGTTGCGTGGAACACGAAATATTCATCGGTGATCGTAACGGGCGGGACGGTCTCATATTTTTCTTAACCATGAAAACTTGTTTGCGGTATCGTGACGGTTGGGACGGCCGGGTTTGATTGTGCCGTTTTGGGAAAAATCCGGGGAAGCGTGCGTTTGAAAATATTTCGGATCCTTTTCCCGAGGAAGAGCCAAAAGTAGCTTGCCTTTTTGGGCGCGGCGGTTTATAATAGTGAGACAAAAGCTGAATCGGGCGGAACCCGCCCCGCGGAGAAGAAATGGAAAAAGAATTCAGAACGGAAAGCGACTCGGTCGGCGAACTCTCTCTGGACAGCGAAGCATACTACGGTATCCAGACGCTGCGCGCAAAGGGAAATTTCGAGATCACGGGTACAAAACTCAACTTTGCATTTATACGGAACATTGTGCTCATCAAGAAAGCCGCCGCTATCGTCAATAAGTCCTACGGGCTTCTCGACGAAAAGAAAGGGGACGCCATTATCGCCGCCTGCGACGAGATCTTGCACGGCAAGCATCGCCGCGATTTTATCGTGGACGCGGTGCAGGGCGGCGCCGGGACTTCCGCCAATATGAATGTGAACGAGGTCATCGCCAACATCGCCATCGAGAAGCTCGGCGGCAAAAAGGGCGATTATTCCGTCGTCAGTCCGAACGACGACGTCAACATGGAGCAATCCACAAACGACGATATTCCCACGGCGGGGAAACTCACCGTGCTCACCCTCTCGAAAGAGCTCATCGCCGAACTCCGCCGTCTCTATGAGGCCTTAAAGGCGAAGGCGAAGGAGTTCGACGGGATCCTGAAAATGGGGAGAACGCAGCTTCAAGACGCTGTCCCCATGCGCCTCGGGCAGGCGTTCCGCGCCTTTGCGACGGCGATCGGGCGGTCGAAAGAGCGGATCGAGCAGTCCCTCGGCGAAATGCGTACTATCAACATGGGCGCAACGGCGATCGGGACGGCGATCAACGCGCGGGAAGCCTATTTTTCCCACATTACCGAGGAGCTGTCCCTTCTTTCGGGAGAAAATTTGCAGCGCGCGGACGACCTTTTCGACGGGACCCAGAACGTGGACGGGTTTGCGGCGGTATCGGGCACGTTGAAGGCGCTTGCGGTCAATCTCTCTAAAATGTGCAACGATTTACGGCTGATGTCCAGCGGTCCGCGGACGGGACTCGGCGAGATCATTCTGCCCGCCAAGCAGAACGGCTCTTCCATCATGCCGGGGAAGATCAATCCCGTCATCCCCGAAGTCGTCAACCAGGTGGCGTTCCTCGTCATCGGGCACGACGTCACGGTGACGATGGCGGCGGAGGCGGGGCAGCTCGAACTCAACGCCTTCGAACCGATCATCTTCTACCAGCTCTTTGAATCCCTGCGTGCGCTCACGGGAGCGGTGAAAACGCTCACCGATAACTGCATCGCGGGCATCGCCGCCAACCGCGAGCGGTGCGCCGAGTGGGTCAACAGAAGCGTGGGGATCGTCACCGCGCTCAATCCCTATATCGGGTATCTGAAAGCGGCGGAGATCGCCAAGGAATCCCTCAAAACGGGAGAGCCCATCCGCTCGATCGTGCTCCGCGAGGGGCTGATGGACGAGAAAAAGCTCGACGAGGTATTGGATCCGCTCCTTCTCACCGAGCCCTGCGGCGGGAGACTGTAACCCCGCCCCTCAAATTTATCGAAAGCCCGCCGTGTTCATGACGGCGGGTCGTTTTTTTGCAAGCGGAACTGCGTGGCGGTGACGCCCGCCTCCTTTTTGAAAAACCGCGAGAAATTATGCGGAGAGGGGAAATTCAGGTAGTAGGCGACTTCGGAGACGGTATAGTCCGTTTCGAGCAGCAGCCGCTTCGCCTCGTTGAGGCGGCAGAGCGTGAGATAGCGTTTCAGGGTGATCCCCTCCGTGCCGTGAAAGACTGCGGAGAGATATTTTTCATGATACCCGAGCTCCCGCGCGATGTCTACAACCCTGATCTCCGAGAAGCGGTGATAGGCGACGAAGCTCTTGATGGCCTCCGAAAGGCGTTTTTGCGGGGAAAGCTGTTTCTCGCCCTGTTCCTGCCCGCGGGCGAGCTCGGTGAGGAGCAGTGTCGCAAGGTAGCGGGAACGCATGCCGCGCGGCTGTTCCGCCTCCGAACGGAGGAGCATATGCGCAAGCGTGACGATGCTCTCCCTGTCCGTAAACGCCGCATGCGGGGGAAGAGAGAGGGAGGCGGGGAGCGCTTCGCAGCGGAAGTGCATCCAATAGAATCGGCAGCGCGATACCCTCGTCCCGTGCTGGATGCGGGTGGGGGACATGATGAGATATTCCCCCTCCGAGACGTGGTACTCCCTGTCCTCGTCGGCGATGAACAGCTCGCCTTCGGTGACGATCATCATTTCATATTCGAAGAGCCGCCGCGTCAGGTGCTTCCAATCCTTTTGCGGGGAGATAAATTCCCCGAACCAGAGCATGTCCACGGGAGCGTCTAAACAGAAGTGTAACATCTTACCTTTCGATACCCTTTCGTTTCTTTATGAGATTGCGGAATTTTGAAGATATACTATAATGATAATACCATATGATTCGCAAACTTTCAAGCGTTGCGGAGAAAAAATCAAAGAAATTTGGGGGAAAACGCAGGTATGGAACAGAAAAAGAAGAAAAAGATCGGGCTCGGGCTCCTTTCCGCCTTACTTTGTGTGCCGTTTGCATTCGGCGTACTCGCGGGGTGCGGCTCCGAGGGCGAACTTCCCGACGAGGGGGCGCAGACCCCCGGCGGAGACCAAAGCGGTGAACAAGGAGGCGAGGAAGGCGGCGAACACGGCGGAGAGCAGGGCGGCGAAGAAGGCGGCGAGGAAGGCGGCGAGCAAGGCGGCGATCCCGTGAAGCCCGCAGCCACGGAGCAATCCAAGACGCCGGACGCCCTTGCGGTGGAGTATACCGCGCTCCCCGAGACGGCGAATCTCGACGCCTATGCGGAAAACGCGCTCGACAAGGAGATCGACTATCTCCTTTCGCTCGAAGCGAATAATTTGCTCTACAATTTCCGCGACAACGCGGAGATCAGCGTGGGCAGCGGCGTGCGCTACGGCGGCTGGGAGAACAGTCTGATCGCGGGGCATACGATGGGGCACTATCTTTCGGCGATCGCGCAGGCATATGCGAACGGCGGGACGGACGAGACGCAGCAGAAGAGACTCAACAGCCGCATCACGCTCCTCATGCGGGAGCTCAAAAAGTGCCAGGCGGCGGAAGATAACCCCGAAACAGGCGCCAAAAAGGGCTTTTTGTGGGGCGCGAATGCCACAAATCACAAAAAGGACGTCGAATTCCAGTTCGATAACGTCGAAGCGGGTAAGGCGAATATTTTCGGCGAGGCGTGGGTGCCGTGGTATACCATGCACAAGATCTTGGCGGGGCTCATTGACGTTTACCGTTATAACGGAAACGAGACGGCGCTCGAGATCGCCTGCGGGCTCGGGGACTGGGTCTATAACAGGGTGAGCAAATGGTCGGAAGCGACGAGAAAGACGGTGCTCTCCATCGAATACGGCGGCATGAACGACGCGCTCTATACCCTCTATGCGATCACCGGCGAGGAGAATTACGCCGTTGCGGCGCATAAGTTCGACGAGGATATCCCCACGCAGGGGACGTTTGCGTCCGTGTCGATGGTAGACCGTATCCTTTCGGAGGACGCGAACTATTTGCAGGGACAGCATGCGAATACGACGATCCCCAAGGTCATCGGCATTCTCAACGGCTATATCAGCACCAAGGGAAAGACGGTCGAGGGTGTGACGGGGGAGACGGGCAGAACTTCTGTCGATCAATATCTGGAAGTCGCCGAAAAATTCTGGACGCGCGTCGTCGAGCATCACTCCTACGTGACGGGCGGCAATTCCAACGACGAGCATTTCCAGAGGGACGACAGCCAGTGGTCGATCAAGTCCAACATCAACTGCGAGACCTGCAATACCTACAACATGCTCAAACTTTCGAGGATGCTCTTCACCCTCACCAAGGAGAAAAAGTATCTCGATTATTACGAAAACACTTACATCAATGCGATCCTTTCCTCGCAGAATCCCGAAACGGGCATGACGATGTATTTCCAGCCCATGGCGCCCGGGTATTTCAAGGTATATTCCTCGGAGACCAACCACTTCTGGTGCTGTACGGGCAGCGGCATGGAGAGCATGTCCAAGCTCAACGACAGTATCTACTATGACGCGGGCAATGCGACTTACGTCGCCATGTACATGAGCTCCACTTATAAGACGGACGCCGTCTCCCTGAAAATGACAGCCGATCTTGAAAATTCGGACGTCGTTACGATCGAAGTGGAAGAGGGAGAGACGATCCTGCGGCTCCGCCGCCCCGACTGGACGACGGCGTTCTCCCTCAAGGTGAACGACAACACGATCCCCGTTGCGGATACGGACGATTTCGCTTCCGTCGAAGTGCATGCGGGGGAGACGGTCACCCTCGTTCTTGGCAAGAACATCACCGTCCACACCCTGCCGAACGCCAAGGGCGTCTATGCCTTCAAATACGGGCCTTTCGTGCTCTCGGAGCAGCTCGGGACGGAGGACATGACGACCACGGGACACGGCGTGCAGGTGCTGAAACCCGAAAAGGCGGTCGGCGAGACAAAGTATGCGACCACGAAGAACGATCTCGCGGATTTCAGAGACCATATCAACGACTATATGACGCGGAACAGCGACGGGACGTTCACCCTGACGGGGATCGACGGCGGCCCGCTCACATATGTCATCCATTACAAACAGTACACCCACCGCTATGCGATCTATCTCACCTTCGAGGGCGAGGATAATACGGAAGAGCCCGAAGAACCCACGATCGAATATACCGAGATCGAGGCGGTCATCCAGCCCGGACGCGGGCAGTACGAGGGCGGCGGCTTCTTAGAGGGAGAAGAGGGCTCGGTCGGCAGCGCAGCGGGCTCCCGCGCGGCGAAGGCGGACGGCAGTTTCTCCTATTGGATCGGCGTCGACAAGAGCGCGCCCGAGAGCAACTACATCATGACGGCTTTCGCCAAGGCGGACACCGGCAAGACGATCCGCATGAGCGCGAACGGCGAAGTGTTCTATGAAAAGACATTGAACTACACGGGCGCAGACGATCTCTATGACGTGTTCATTCCCATTCCCGCTTCCGTCGTGAACGCGGCGGAGAACAAGTCTCTCGGCGATCCCGTGACGACGAACACGCGCGTCAAGGTCACGATTTCGAGCGCGAAGAGCGGCGAGGCCTCCGCGGAAGTCCATACCTATTTCAAGACGGTGAAGATCGACGGGAAGCTCCATGACGAAACAATCGCCTACTTTGTGGACTGCGGGGACTACGACCCCTCGACGCTCTCGGCGGGCGATAAGTTCGGCATGCTCAACTCCGTCACCGAACAGGCGTACGGCGCAGACCCCCTGACGGGCAGAATGTGGGGCATCTGGGACGAGACGGAGAGCGATACATGGAGAGGCGGCGCGCCCGTCGAGGGCAGCGTTGCGACCAATTCGACGTGGGCGTTCGAGTATGCTACGGGCGACGGCGTTTCCAAAACGGATTCCAACCGCTACACCAAGAACCAGTTTGAGGAAGGCTGGCAGACGTTAAAGCTCTCCTATAAATTCGAGCTTGCGGACGGAGAGTACACCGTGAAGATGTATTTTACCGACCCGTGGAATTGCTCTAAAAACGCCGATGTGTCGGCAAACGGCGTTGAAAAGCTCACGAACGTCGAATGCGGCAAGGAGGTTTCCTTCACGGTCACGGTGACGGACGGCGTGCTGCTCCTCGAGATCACCAATCCCGTCAGCCAATCTGCAAACGATCTGTGCATCAACCTCTGCTATATTGAGATTTTGTATGCGTAAAATTTCGTTGAATTTCTTTTTTCGTCTGCGCCTTGGGGCGCATGCTCAAAAATAAATTCAACGAGGAATGTAACGCGTATGGGATATTAAGTTGCGGCTCGAATACGCTTATCACGACATGAAGGCTCCCGTAGGGTGCCAAATTGAGGCGCCCACGGCGGAAGTGAATTCCGCCTAAGGCAAGTAATTAGGAATGTTTCGCTCGATTTCTTTTTGAAAGTCCGCCCATTTCGGGCGGACTTTCAAAATAAATAGAAGGGTGGGCAACATTCCAAATCACGTCATCCTGCCCCGCGCGCACGTTCTTTTGTTGTCAAAGCGCGGCACGAGCGGCACTGCCGCGAAGTAGCCGCCGCTGACAAAAGCGGCGTGTCGAAGGATCATCGCATTATAAATAAGGTGATGGTTCGACGGAGCTCACCATGACGTAATTAAGAATGACACCCCCTCAGTCACGCAAGGGCGCGCGACAGCTCCCCCTCGAGGGGGAGCCGAGGAATTTACCGCGTCATCCTGAGCAGAGCGCGAAGCGCGGAGTCGAAGGATCCCGAAGAACGGAGTCCGAACTCTTATCCTCGGGATTCTTCGCACGCCGCAAGGACAGCGGCGGCTCAGAATAACGCGGGGGGGTAGCGAGGAGAGACGAAAAGAAAAACCCGTCGGGGAGCCGACGGGCTTTTGCGTAGAGCAGAAAAAGGCGGGAGCGTCAGATCCCGTCGAAGGCGAGGCGGACGCCCATGTCTCGGATCAGCTTATTGGCGGTCTTGACCCGCTCCGCCTTGTATTCGCGGGCGATATGGCTGTCGAAGCCGACGGACAGCTTCACGCCCGAATTTCTTACGATCTCCTGCTGTTTCTTATTTTGGAAAAACTCCGCCGCATAGCCGTGCGCGCGGAAAGAATGAAGACTGTCGAAATTGACGTTGATCTCCCAAAAAATATTCGCCTCCGCGAGCCTGCGGAAATAGCGGTTCGGCTCCTCTCCGCGGCGGGCGAGGAACCCAAAGAGGTCGGTGTGGGCAATGCCGGCGGGACAGCCGCACCGTTTTGCAAAGGAGAAGATATCTCCCTTCATGATCGAATCGGCGTTGTCGAGATCTTCGATGAGGCAATAGTCGAAGAAGGAGACGTCGGCGGAAGCGGGGAGCACATAGGCGTCTTTTGAGAGGCGGGTGGCGATTTCCAGCCCGCACAAAACCTTGATGCGGCTGCGGTAACGTTCCGCGCTCGTCTTGACGTGGTCGTAATAGCGGACGAGGGCGGAGCCGTAGTCGGCGTCGAGCGAAGGGCCTTTGCCGTAACAGACGTCCGTCCGCCCGCAACCGACGCCGTAGCTGTGGTCGGAGATCCCGAGGAGCCCAATGCCGCCAAGGATCGCCGTCTCGATCACCGTCTCGATTTTATCGCGGGAGTCGAAAGAATAATAAGTGTGCGCGTGTAAGTCCTGTATCATACCGTCCTCATTGGGTTTCTGCGTCATGTCAGAATCACCCTCGCTTCCCCTCGTAGGGGAAGTACCCGCGTAGCGGGGGATAGGGTTTTCGGAAAACCCCTCAGTCGCGCAAGGGCAGCGCGCCAGCTCCCCTGAAAGGGGCGCCGAGGGAAAATGACTCTGTCCTTTTTTATTATAACGGCATGCGCCGAAGAAATCAAGCGTTCTGAAAAATTTTTTTGTTCATTTTCATGCTCGTTTCAACCTGTATCTGCTTGTTTTTGAGCGCTAAAATGTTTTTTTGCCGACTTTGTGAACATATATAGACACGGCGTGAAAAGTATGATAAAATCAAACAGAAAATAGGCGGAAAAGTTTTTGTTTTTCACAAGATCGGATCCGCCCTTTGGAGAAGATATGAAAATTCTTGTTGTCAACGCGGGAAGCTCCTCCCTCAAATATCAGCTCTTCGATATGGGGAAGGGGACCGTGCTTGCAAAGGGGAATTGCGAGCGGATTGGGATCGACGGGCGGATCACGCACAAGCGTCCGTCCAAGGAAGATTTTTCCGCGTCGCCCGCCTTTCCCGACCACCGTGCGGCGATCGGCTACGTTCTCCGTCTTTTGACGGATCAAACGTACGGCGTGATCGGAAGCGTCAATGAGATCGCGGCGGTGGGGCACAGATTCGCCCACGGCGGCGAACGCCTGCGCGAGTCCACCGTCCTCGGGGACGAGGAGCTTGCCTATCTCGAAAGCATCGTCGGGCTCAATCCCTTGCACGGACCGCCCGCCATCAGCGGCTTCAAGGCGTGCAGGGCGGAGATGCCCTCCGTCAAGCATGTGGGGGTGTTCGATACCTCTTACTATTCTTCGCTTCCCGACTACGCCTATATCTATCCGCTTCCCTACGAGCTGTATGAGGAGAAGAAGATCAGGCGGTACGGCTTCCACGGCACCTCGCATCGCTATGTGGCGGGGAAGGCGCAGGAACTTTTGGGAGATCCCAACGCAAAGATCGTCACCTGCCATCTCGGCAACGGCTCCTCCATCACGGCGACGATGAACGGGAAGGCGGTGGATACCTCGATGGGCTTCACCCCGCAGGACGGCGTCCCGATGGGCACGCGGAGCGGCTCTCTCGACCCGACGGTCGTCACCTACATCATGAGAGAATGCGGCCTTACCGCCCATGAGACCGAAAAGCTCCTGAATGAGAAATCGGGACTTCTCGGCGTCTCGGGAGTTTCAAGCGACTGCCGCGACGTGGAAGAGGCGGCGGCGAAGGGGAACATGCGGGCAAGCCTTGCGATGCGCATTCTCGTCCACAACGTGAAAAAACTCATCGGCGCCTACTATGCGGAGATGAACGGGATCGACGCACTCGTCTTTACGGCGGGCATCGGCGAGAACGACAGGGCGCTCCGCGCCGAAGTATGCGGCGGGCTCTCCGCCCTCGGAATTTCCGTTGACGAAGCCGTCAATGCGTCCTGCCCCCGCGGCGAGATCTGCGACATTTCGGGGAAGAACGCCCGCGCAAGGACGTTCGTCATCCCCACCAACGAGGAGTATATGATCGCGCGTGATACGCTCGCCCTCGTCTGAATCTGCAAAATAAAACATGAGGATATAAATTATGGCTATGAAATCTGTATTCGAAATCAAGAAGGAAATCTGCGAAGTAGGGCATAAGCTCTATGCGAAAAACTTTGTGGCGGCGAACGACGGCAACATCTCCGTCAAGATCAACGACCATGAATTTTACTGCACGCCCACGGGCGTCTCGAAAGGGTCGCTTACGCCCGACATGATCATCAAAGTGGACGCGGAGGGGAACAAGATCGAGGGCAAACTCAATCCCTCTTCCGAGATCAAGATGCACATGCGCGTGTACCGCGACCGCCCCGACGTCAATGCGGTCGTCCATGCGCATCCGCCCGTCGCGACGGCGTTCACGGTCGCGGACATCGACCTCGACCAGTACATTCTGCCCGAGGCTGTCCTCACGATCGGCGATGTGCCCACCTGCGACTACGGCACCCCCTCCACGATGGAGATCCCTGATTCGCTGGAACCCTACATCCAGAACCACGACGCGTTCCTGCTGCGCAACCACGGCGCGCTCACGGTCGGGTGCGACCTTACAAAGGCATTCTTCATCATGGAAGAAGTCGAGTTCAACGCGATCATCTGCAAACACGCGATGGAGATCGGCGCCGTCCACGAGATCCCCAACGAACAGCTCAAAAAGCTCATGGAGCTCCGCAAGAAGATGCACCTCACGGGGCGCCACCCCGGGATCGACCTCGGCGAGGAAGAGAAACCCGTCGCCGCTTGCAGCAAGGAAGAACTTGTAGAGACCATTACGAAGAGGGTGCTCGAAGCCCTCGGCAAGTAAACGGGAGGTGATCCTATGGCGATCAATTGGACGGAAGCGCAGATCGAAGAGGTGGTCAAAGCCGTCATGAGCGGACTTTCCGCCGAACAACAGCCGACCGCCTCGTGGGACGCCTCGGGGTATAACGGAAGAGCGTATATCGGCGTATTCGACGACATGAACGACGCGATCGACGCGGCGACGGCGGGCTATAAAGCAGTCCGTGCGATGTCGCTCGAAGAGCGGGAGAAGGTCATCGGCAAGATCCGCGAGCTCTGCCGCAGCGAGGCATCCGTCATGGCGGAACTCGGCGTCGCCGAGACGGGCATGGGGCGCGTCGAACACAAGACGGCGAAGCACATTCTTGTCGCCGACAAGACGCCCGGCACTTCGGATATCGTCTCCGCGGTCAAGACGGGGGACTACGGTCTCACCCTCACCGAGATGGCGCCTTTCGGCGTCGTCGGGAGCATCACCCCAAGCACAAATCCGTCGGAGACGGTGCTCTGCAACAGTATCGGCATGATCGCGGCGGGCAACGGCGTGGTATTCAATCCCCACCCGCACGCCATCGCGACTTCCAATTATGCGGTCGATCTCGTCAACCGTGCGAGCGCTGCTGTGGGCGGGCCGCGCGTGCTCGTCGCGTCGGTGAAAAAACCGACCCTCGACTCGGCGCAGACCATGTACCATCATCCCGCCATCCGTCTCCTCGTCTGCACGGGGGGGCCGGGCGTCGTCAAAAGCGTCCTTTCGAGCGGAAAGAAGGCGATCGGCGCGGGCGCGGGCAATCCTCCCGTCATCGTCGACGACACCGCCGACGTGAAGAAGGCGGGCAAAGATATCATCGACGGTTGCAGTTTCGACAACAACCTTCCCTGCATCGCAGAGAAAGAGGTGTTTGTATTCGATAACGTTGCGGACGAACTCATTTCTTCGATGAAGGCGAGCGGCGCATACATGATCACGGCGGCGCAGGCGGACGAGCTCGCGAAGATCGTTCTCGTCGAGAGCAAGGATCCCAAGACGGGCATCGTCAAAAGGACGGTCAGCCGCGAGTGCGTGGGAAGAGACGCCGCGGTGCTCCTCAAAAAAATCGGGGTCAGCGTGGGCGCGGACGTGCGCTGCATCATCTGCGAGACGGACTTCATGCACCCCTTTGTGCAGTATGAGCTCATGATGCCCATTCTCCCCATTGTTCGGGTGAAGGACATCGACGAAGCGATCGACCTTGCGGTCAAGGCGGAGCACGGCTGCCGCCATACCGCGCATATGCACTCCAAGAATATCGATCATCTCACCCGCTTTGCGCGGGCGGTGGAGACGACCATTTTTGTCAAGAACGCGCCTTCCTATGCGGGGATCGGCTTCGGAGGGGAGGGACACACCACCTTCACGATCGCGGGCCCCACGGGCGAGGGATTGACGAGCGCGCGCAGTTTTACGAGATACAGAAGATGCGTGCTGTCAGACAGCTTCCGCATTATCTAAATAAGTTAAGGAGGTTCGAATGGATATTTCCGCTTCGCAGGTAGAGAGTATCGTCCGTAAGATCTTAGGCGAGATGGGCGGCTCGGGCAAACCGGCGCCGCAAGGCATTCCCAAGACGGCGAAAGTCGCAATGCTCACCGCGCCCAAGAAGATCGAAGTCAAGGAATTTCCCGTTCCCGCGCTCACCGACGACGACATCCTCGTCAAGGTGGAAGGCTGCGGCGTGTGCGGCACCGACGTGCACGAGTGGAAGGGGGATCCCTTCGGCATCATTCCCGTGACGCTCGGACATGAGGGCACGGGCGAAATCATCTACCTCGGCAAAAACATCAAGTGCGATACGGCGGGCAATCCCATCAAAGTGGGCGACAAGCTGGTGACGAGCGTCATCAGCTGCGGCGATTGCTACATCTGCCGCAATCATCCCGCCAACACCAACCTTTGCGAGAGACAGGGCGTGTTCGGGCTCATCCCCCACAGCGACGCACAGCCGCTCACGGGATGGTTCTCCACACACCTTCTCATCCGCGGGAAGGGCGCGACCTATTTCGTCGTGAACGACCTCGACTTGCAGGAGAGAATGCTCCTCGAGCTCGCCTGCGTGTGCGTACACGCATTGAAACGGGCGAACGGCACGGGGCTTCTCAACTTCAATTCCAAGGTGCTTGTGCAGGGGCTCGGCCCCGTCGGGCTCGTGATGGTGAGCGTACTCCGCGCCGCGGGGATCAATCACATCATCGCGGTAGACGGCACGCCCATGCGTCTCGACATGGCGAAAAAGCTCGGCGCAAAGACGATCGTGAACTTCCGCGAGACGCCCGCCTTGGAGGACAGAGTGAAGATCGTCAAGCAGGCGGCGAACGGCGTGGGTGCGGACTTCGCCTTCCAGTGCACCGGCGCACCCGCGGCGGCGAAGGACATCTACGAGTACATCCGTCGGGGCGGCGGGCTCTGCGAAATGGGATTCTTCGTCAATAACGGCGAATATCCCGTCAATCCGCACTTCGCGATGTGCAATAAGGAGATCAACCTCGTCGGTTCGTGGGATTACAGCGCGGACGACTATCCCACCACGATGGCATTCCTGCGGCAGGCGCGCGAGATGAATATCCCCATCAAGGAGATCATCACGCACAGCTTCCCGCTCGACCGTCTCCAAGAGGCGATGGAAGTCAACGTCTCGCAGAAGGGGATCAAGATCTGCTACGTTGCAGAGTAAAGGAGAAACAGTATGGCGCTCGGCATGATCGAAGTATTCGGATTTTCGACGGCGATCGTCGTCGCCGACGCCATGGCAAAGGCGGCGGAGGTCGAACTCGTCGCCATCGACAAGAATAAACCGGCGGCGGGGGACGCGGCAAGAGTGCCCCTCGTCATGGTAGTGAAAGTGGAAGGCACGGCCGCGGCGGTGGAAGCCGCGATCGAGGCAGGCAAGCGCGAGGCGGAAAAGCGGGAGCTTTACATCACCCACAAGGTGATCGCCCGCCAGAGCGAGGACATCGAGTGGTTCGCCCGCTTGAACGCCCTCGGCAAAGATAAACTCAGAAAAAATTAGAAAATCTATTAAAAAAGGAGATATAGAACTATGTTGGAAGCATTGGGTATGGTCGAAACGAGAGGACTTGTTGCGGCAATCGAAGCAGCGGATGCGATGGTCAAGGCGGCGAACGTCGTCCTCATCGGCAGCGAGAAGATCGGCAGCGGGCTCGTCAGCGTCATGGTGCGCGGCGATGTCGGCGCCGTACAGGCAGCCGTTCAGGCAGGGACCGCGGCGGCGACCGCGCTCGGCGAAGTGATCGCGACGCACGTCATTCCCCGTCCTCATTCGGATGTCGAGAAACTTCTTCCCACCATCAAATAAATTCTTTTTGAGAAGGAAAGATGAAAGCTATCGCTTTGCTCGAAGTGCAAGCCATGGTCGCCGCAATTGTGGGACTTGACGCGATGGTGAAAGCGGCGGACGTGGAACTCATTCATGTGGAAAAACGCCTCGGCGGCAGGCTGGTGACGGTCGTCGTCGAAGGCGAGGTTTCCGCTGTCAAAGCGGCGCTTGAAGCGGGCGCCGCCGCGGCGGCGGGGGCGGGGAAGGTGAAAGCCACAGAGGTGATCGCCAATCCCCACCCCGACGTCATGCGGTTTTTGACGACAGGTTAAATTTTTCGGAGGTATCATATGGAAGCATTAGGTATGGTCGAAACGAGAGGGCTCGTGGCGGCGATCGAAGCGGCGGATGCGATGGTCAAGGCGGCGAACGTCGTCCTCATCGGCAGCGAGAAGATCGGCAGCGGACTCGTCAGCGTCATGGTGCGCGGCGATGTCGGCGCGGTGAAATCGGCCGTGGAAGCGGGCACGAGAGCGGCGACGGCGCTCGGCGAAGTGATTGCGACGCACGTCATTCCCCGCCCCCATTCCGACGTCGAAAAGCTCCTTCCCACCCTCAAATAAGAGCGGCAAGAAGGGCGTTTCGTCTGCAAGTGCATGCAGGCTTTTTTCTCATATCGTTTTTCAGGGTGACGGATCCGGAATGAACCCCCACCCCTACCCCGCCCCCTTAGAAAGGGGGCAGGCGAGAACAAGGACAGAGATACCCCGCCCCCTTAGAAAGGGGGCAGGCGAGAACAAGGACAGAGAGGCGTTATTATGGAAATTTCAAGCGCGCAGATCGCGGCAATGGTCAAGAGCATTCTCGACAACATGGCGAAGGAGGACGGCGGGATCCCCGTCGGGGTCTCCAACCGTCATATCCATCTGACGAGGGAGGACGCGGATACCCTCTTCGGGGCGGGCTATGAGCTCACCCCCCTCAAAGATCTGTCCCAGCCGGGGCAGTATGCCTGCAAGGAGCTGTTGACCCTCATCGGTCCCTCGCTCCGTCCCATCGAGAACGTGCGTGTGCTGGGACCCTTGCGCAGTAAATCGCAGGTGGAGATCTCGGCGACCGATTCATACGTTCTCAAAGTCAAACCTCCGGTGCGGGAGTCGGGCAACGTCCGCGGCTCCGCACCCATTACGATCGTCGGTCCCAAGGGGGTGGTGTGCCTCAAAGAGGGGTGCATCATCGCCAACCGTCACATCCACATGTCTTTGGACGACGCGAAAAAGTACGGCGTGAAGGACGGCGACACGGTGACGGTGGACGTTGAGGGCAAGCGCCGCACCCGCTGGTACGACGTGCAGATCCGCGCGAGCGAAAACTTCCGCCTCGAAATGCATGTCGATACCGACGACGCGAACGCGGCGGGCATCGGAAACGGCGACAGAGTCCGTATTGTCAAGGAGTAAGGCTGTGTTAAGAGGAATTATCAGAGGAAATATCGTCTCCACCCGCAAGCAGGAATCGCTCATCGGGGCGAAGTTCATGGAGGTGGAGATCATGCAGAACGGCGCACTTACGGGGCAATATCTCATCGCGATCGACAGTGTGGGCGCCGGCATCGGGGAGACCGTTCTCATCACGGTCGGCAATCCCGCGCGGCTTGCCCTGCAAAACAGGGAGATGCCCACGGACGCTGTCATTGTGGGTATCGTGGATTGAAGTCTATGGATTTCGAAACACTCAAACGACAAATGCAAGAGGCGGGGATCGCCGGCGCGGGCGGCGCGGGCTTTCCCTCTTACGGGAAGCTTTCCGAAGGGCTCCAAGTGCTCCTCGTGAACGGCTCGGAATGCGAGCCCCTCCTCTATACCGACTATCATCTCCTCAAACGGGAGCTTTCTACCGTACTTGCGGGCGTGGATACGATCGCGGAGACTTTGGGGATCCCCGAAGCGCTTCTCTGTATCAAAACGCATACGGCGGAGCGGCTCGGCATGAAGGACGGCGGGCGTCTCTCGGGACGCGTGCGCGTTAAGCTCCTTCCCGACGTCTATCCCGTGGGGGACGAAGTCAGCCTCATTTATCAGGCGACGGGCAGGCTCGTGCGCCCGGGAGAACTCCCGAAGTCGGCGGGCGTCCTCGTCTATAATGCGGAGACGGTCTACAATGTGGGCGAAAAATTGCTCACGGGGGGAGATCTCACTACCAAGTGGCTCACCGTGGGCGGCGCTGTCACCGAGCCCTTTGTCGTGCGCGTTCCGCTCGGCACGCCCGTCTCATCCATCTTTGAAAGACATTCCATCACCGTTCCGGAGGGCTATGCCGTGCTCGACGGCGGCCCCTCGATGGGGAAACTCATCGACCCGGAGCGGGCGGTCGTCACCAAGACGACGAAGGGAATCCTGATCTTGCCCGAGGGCATCGAAGCCATCCGCAGCAAGCGGATGGACGCGGATATGTCCGTTGCGCGCGCCGAGACGGCGTGCTGCCAATGCACCCGCTGCACCGACGTATGCCCCCGCGCCCTTCTCGGGTATCCCATCGAACCGCACAAGCTCGTGCGGACGTCGCCGCAGGCGGCGGAAGCGGACGCAAGCCTCGTTCTCGCGGCTTCTCTTTGTTGCGGCTGCGGGCTGTGCACCGATTTTGCATGCTGCCAGGGGATCTCGCCCAAGGCAGTCATTGAACACTATAAAGTCGTGCTGAAAAAGCACGGACTGCGCTATACCCGTCGGACGGAGCCGAAGGTCTCTGCCGACCGCGAATACCGCATGATCCCCGTCGAACGCTGGAAAAAGTCGCTCGGCGTGGAAAAGTTCGACAAGATCCCCCGTTATATCGGCGAGGAGAGTTACTCCCGCGTGGAGCTCCCTCTCCTGCAATCAATCGGCGCGCCCGCCGTCCCCACGGTCGAAAACGGCGCGCAGGTCGAACGGGGCCAACGCATCGCAGATCCTGCGGAGGGGCTCTCCCTTCCGCTTCACGCACCGATCGCGGGAACCGTACATATCCGTGAACGCGCGATCGTCATAGAGAGGAAATCATCATGTTCAGAGCAATCGGCGTCATCGAACTGAAAAACGTCCCCAAGGGAGTGGAAGCGACCGACGACGCGCTCAAAAGCGCGGGCGTGGAGCTCGTCTCCGCCCATCCCTCCTGCCCCGGGAAATACGAGATCATTCTCACGGGAAGCATCTCCAACGTCACCGCCTCCGTCGACCATGTGTCGGCAAAATTCGGCGATTACGTCATCGACACCTCCGTCATGGGCAGGATCGACGAGCGGGTCATCTCCGCGCTCTTCGGCACCCAAAAGAGCGAACGGAAGGGGGCGCTCGGGCTCATCGAGACCTACTCCGCCGCCACTTGTATCAAGGCGGCGGATCTGTGCGTCAAGACGGCGCGGGTGGAGATCTTCGATATGCGCGTCTCCCGCGGACTTGGCGGCAAGGGCATCGTTCTCCTCACGGGGGAGATCGGCGACGTCAACGCCGCAGTCGAAGCGGGCGCAAACTACGCAAAGAGCGCCGGCATGCTGTCCGCGACTTCGGTCATCGCGGCGCCTCATCCCGATCTTTGGGAACAGTTATAAAGGAGGAAACCCATGGAAAAGATCAAATTCGTTGTGGAAAAGAGCGCACGGATCGACAAGCTCGTGCACGACTTATATGCGAAGATGCCCGAGATTGAATCGGCGCGGGGGATCCTCGTCACCGAGAGCTATCAAAAGACGGAAGATCTGCCCATCATCCGCCGCAGGAGCGCGGCGTTTCGTCATATCCTCGAAAATCTCCCCATAATCATCCGCGAAGGGGAACTCATCGTCGGAAGCGCGACGGTCGCCCCGCGCGGCTGTCAGGTATTTCCCGAATATTCCTATGAATGGTTGGAAGCGGAGTTCGACACCGTTGCGACCCGCGCCGCCGACCCGTTCTATATCAGCGAACAGACAAAGGCGGAACTCCGCGCCGTCTATCCCTATTGGAAGGGCAAGACTTGCAGCGACCTCGCGCGCACGAACATGGCGCCCGAGGCGTACGCGGCGTTCACTGTCCACGGCATGTTTACGCCCGGCAACTATTTCTATAACGGCATCGGGCACGTCAACGTGAACTACCGCAAGGTGCTCGAAGTGGGGTACCGCGGCATCATCGCCGAGGCGAAGGCGGCGCTTGAAAAGCTCCTTCCCGAATGCCCCGAATATGTGAGAAGGCGCAATTTCCTTCTCGCCGTCATCGAAAGCTGCGAAGCCGTCATCGGGTATGCCCACCGCTACGCAGAACTTGCGGCGGCGGAGGCAAAGAAGGCAAAGGATCCCGCCCGCCGCGCCGAACTCGAAGAGATTTCCCGCGTGTGCGCCAAAGTGCCCGAAAACCCCGCGGAGAGTTTCCGCGAGGCATGCCAGAGCTTCTGGTTTGTGCAGCTCCTTCTTCAAATCGAGTCGAGCGGGCACTCCATCTCCCCGGGCAGATTCGACCAATACATGTATCCCTATTACGAAAGGGACAAGAGAGCGGGGAAGCTCACCGTCGAACAGGCGCAGGAGCTCATCGACTGTATCTGGGTCAAACTCAACGACATCAACAAGTGCCGCGACGCGGCGTCTGCGGACGGCTTCGCGGGCTATGGCATGTTCCAGAACCTCATCGTGGGCGGGCAGAACGAGTACGGCATGGATGCGACGAACGATTTGTCTTTCCTCTGCATCGAAGCCTCGATGCACGTTCCGCTTCCCCAGCCTTCCCTTTCCATCCGCGTGTGGAACGGCTCCCCGCAGGATCTTCTCCTCAAAGCCGCCGCGCTCACCCGCACGGGGATCGGGCTTCCCGCTTACTATAACGACGAGATCATCATTCCCTCGATCATGGCGCGCGGGCTCACCTTGGAGGACGCCCGCGACTACTGCATCATCGGGTGTGTGGAGCCGCAGAAGGGCGGCAAGACGGACGGCTGGCACGACGCGGCGTTCTTCAACATGTGCCGCCCCATGGAGCTCGTCTTTTCCAACGGTATGGACAGAGGGGTGCGCATCGGACCGGAAACGGGCGATGTGACGACCTTTACGACCTTTGAACAGTTCTACGACGCCTATAAGACCCAGCAGAGCTACTTCATCCGCCTTCTCGTCAACGCAAATAATGCCATTGATTCGGCGCATGCCGTGCGCTGTCCGCTTCCCTTCGAATCGTGCATGGTGGACGACTGTATCGGAAGAGGTCTCTCCATGCAGGAGGGCGGCGCCGTGTATAATTTCACGGGGCCGCAGGGCTTCGGCATCGCCAACAATACCGACGGGCTCATCGCCATACGGCAGCTCGTATTCGAACAGAAAAAGGTCACGATGGCAGAGCTGAAAGAGGCGCTTGCCGCCAATTTCGGCTACGGGATCACGGGGGCGGCGGCGGAACGCGTCACCCGCGAGATCTCGGAAGAGCTCAAACAGCGCGGCGTCAAGGTGGACGAACGCGTCGTGCGGCTCGTCTATCAGGAAGTGACGACCGCGAGCGGGCTCGATCCCGCAAAAAAAGCGAGATACCGCGAAATCAAGCGTCTCATCGACGAGACCTGCCCCAAGTACGGCAACGATATCTATGACGTGGATATGTTCGCCCGCGACGTGGGCAACACCTACACCAAGGAGATGGAGAAATACCGCAACGTGCGCGGCGGACGGTTCCAGGCGGGGCTCTATCCCGTCTCCGCAAATGTGCCGCTCGGCGCGCAGACGGGGGCGACCCCGGACGGAAGGCTCGCCTTTACGCCCATCGCGGACGGCATCGGACCCGTCTCGGGCAGGGACGTCAAGGGGCCGACCGCTACGGCGAATTCGGTCGCAAAGCTCGAACAGAGCGTCGCTTCCAACGGCACTCTCCTCAACCAAAAATTCCACCCGTCCGCACTCGCGGGCATGGAGGGGCTCAACAAATTCGTTGCGCTCATCCGCTCTTATTTCGACCAAAAGGGGATGCACATGCAGTTCAACGTCGTCACAAGGGAGACCCTGCTCGACGCCCAGAAGCATCCCGAAAAATATAAGACGCTCGTCGTCCGCGTGGCGGGCTACTCCGCGCTCTTCACAACGCTTTCGAAGGGCTTGCAGGACGACATCATCAACCGTACGCAGCAGGGCTTCTGATATGGCGACAGGCAGGATCTTCAACATCCAACGCTTCTCCATCCACGACGGGCCGGGGATCCGCACCATTGTGTTCTTCAAGGGGTGCTTTATGCACTGCGCATGGTGCTGTAATCCCGAATCGCAGCGCTACGAGATCGAGACGCTCGTCGAGAACGGCAAGGAGAAACAGGTGGGGCGGGACGTCACGGTGGAAGAGATCATGCCGGAGATCCTTGCCGATATCCCGTTTTACCGCCGTTCGGGCGGCGGCGTCACCCTCTCGGGCGGGGAGTTTCTGACTCAACCCGAATTTGCGGAGGAACTCCTTGCGGCATGTAAGGACGAAGGGCTCCATACGGCGGTCGAATCGACGGCGAACGCGCCGTTCGCTTCCATTCAGCGCGTCCTGCCCTATATTGATCTGTATCTTCTTGACATCAAGCATGCCGACAGCGCAAAACACAGACGTTTTACGGGCGCGGGGAACGAGCGGATCCTCGAAAACGCGCGGCACATCGCCGAAAGCGGGACGGAGCTCATCGTCCGCACGCCCGTCATTCCGGGCTTCAACGATACGCCCGAGGAGATCCGCGCGATCTCCCGCATTGCCCTATCCCTCGGCGTGAAGGAACATCATTTGCTGCCCTATCACCGCCTCGGACAGGGAAAGTATGAAGGACTCGGGCGCAAATATTCCCTCGACGGCGTGGAACCGCCCTCACGGGAGAAGATGGAATTTCTCCTCTCCTGTGCGGAAGAGAGCGGGCTCCAATGCCGAATCGGGGGGTAGCATGTCCGCAAACCCCCATTCAGATTTTTCGGAGGAAGTATGGAACTTCAAGATAAAATGAGGATCGTGCAGGAACTCGTCCCCGGCAAACAGGTGACGCTCTGCCACATCATCGCCAATCCCGACGACATTCTCTATACCAAACTTGGGCTCGACCCCAAGACGGATTATTCCCGCAGTGCGATCGGCGTGCTCACGATCAGCCCCGCCGAGAGCGCCGTCATCGCGGCGGACATCGCCCTGAAATCTTCCAATTCGGACGTGGGCTTTGTCGACCGCTTCACGGGCACGCTCATCATCTCGGGCTCCGTTTCCGCGGTCGAGGCGGCATTTACGGCGATCCGCAAGTACGTCATCGAAAAACTCGGGTATACTTGCTGCGAACTCACAAGAACGTAACGCGGTTTTGCGCCGTGAAAGGGGGCGCCATATGAAAAAAATCATCCTCATCGGAAGAGTGGCGGCGGGCAAAACTACGCTCACGCAGGCGCTCCGCGGCGAGGAGATCCACTATTTCAAGACCCAATACGTCAATTATCTCGATACGATCATCGACACCCCGGGCGAATACACCGAGCTTCGGCAGACGAGCGGGGCGCTCGCCCTCTATGCGTATGAGGCGGACGTCGTCGGGCTGGTTCTCTCCGCCAACGAACCGTACTCCATCTTTTCGCCCTGCATCACGAGCCTTGTCAACCGCGAAGTCATCGGCATCGTGGCGGGCATCGACAAGCCGGACGCGAACATCGAACGGGTCTCGAATTGGCTCCGCCTTGCGGGCTGTAAGAAAATCTTTCCCGTGAGCGCGGTGACGGGCGAAGGGCTCGGCGCGATCATTTCCTATCTCGAAGAGGAGGACAACAAATGACGAAGGTGATTGCCTTTGCGAACAACAAAGGCGGGAGCGGAAAGACAACGACCTGTTCCAACGTGGGCTGCGCAATGGCGCTTCTCGGGAAAAAGGTGCTCCTCATCGACGGGGACATGCAACTCAATCTCACCATCTCCTATTTTGATGAAGAGCAGGCACATACCTTCGCCGAGAGCGGAAAAAATCTCTTCACCGCGATCAGGGAAGAGAGGAGCCTTTCGGAGTTTCTCACCCATACGTCCTTTGAGGGGCTGGACATGGTGCCGTCAACTTCGCTCATGAGCGGCATTGAATTCGAACTTTTCTCCAAGTGGCAGCGGGAGACGGTGCTCCGCAAGTGCCTGAAAGAGGTGAAGGAGCGGGGGGATTACGATTATATCCTCATCGACGCGCCCCCGACCCTCGGCGTTTGGGTGATGAACATCCTCTGCGCCTCCGACTTTGTCATCGTGCCCGTCGAGGCGAGCCCGTGGGGACTCTTCGGGCTTGCGAATATGTTCGAATTCATCGAAAAAGCGAGGGAGATCTCCCCGCAGACGGAGATTTTGGGCATCGCCGTCACCAAGGCGGACGAGCGCAAGAAATATTTCAAACAGACATTGGAGACCTTGAAGTCTCTCGAAGGGACGCGGCTCTTTGAGCATTATGTGCGCGTCGACAGCGCCGTCGAGTGGGCACAGGATCAGAGCCGTCCCGTCGTAGCGTTCAAAAAGACGAGCCGTAGCGCCGTCGAATATATGAATCTGACAAAGGAGATCTTGGAGTATGTCGATCGGTAAAAATGCCATTAAGAGAGTGGAAAACAACGGCTATTCGCATGTACACAGCGACGCGCCCGACATGGAGAACAGCGTGATCGCGGAGCCCGACGCGCCCGTGCCCGAAAAACCCGCAAAGCCTGCCGCAAAACGCAAGAAGGAGCAGGGGAGAGACGGCTTTGTCCGCGTCGCCATCGGCGGCGAAATGCCCATCTGGCTTCTGTAAGCGCGCATTTGCAGAAATCTGCCCCCTTTGAAGGGGGCGGCTATTGCTTCTGACCTTGTCGCCCCTTGTAGGGGAGATGTCACGAGCTTGCGAGTGACAGAGGGGTTTTGGGAAACCCCTTCGGCTCACTACGTTCGCCACTTCCCCTAAAAGGGGCAGCGAGGGAGGTGCTTCGCGGGTGCTTCCCCTCATAGGGGAAGCAAGAGTTCGAACACCAACAAGCAACGAAAAACGGCTCCGAAAGGGAGCCGTTTTTTGTAACCGAACTTATTCTTTTCCAGCCATCTTCTTATAGCCGGCAAGGCGTTCCTTGGAGCTCTCTTCCGTCTTCTTGAAGAGTTCGTCCGCAACGGCGGGCTGGGTCTTTTTGAGGGAAGCGTAGCGCGTTTCGCCCAAAATGAACGCCTGGTAATCGCCCGTGGGATCCTTGCTGTCGAGAGTGAAGGGATTCTCGCCCTTTTCTTTCAGCTCGGGGTTGTAGCGGTACAGCTGCCAGTAGCCGCAATCGACCGCGCTCTTCTCTTCCGCCTGCGACTTCATCATGTTGATGCCGTGGTTGATGCAGGGCGCGTAAGCGATGACGAGCGAGGGGCCCTTGTACGCTTCGGCTTCCTTCAACGCCTTGACGAGCTGTGCCTTATCCGCGCCCATCGCGACCTGTGCGACGTACACATAGCCGTAGGAAGCCGCGATCATGCCGAGATCCTTCTTCTTGATCCGCTTGCCGCTCGAAGCGAACTTCGCGACCGCGCCGATCGGGGTGGACTTACTTGCCTGCCCGCCCGTGTTGGAGTAGACCTCGGTATCGAGGACGAGCACGTTGACGTCCGCGCCGCTTGCGAGGACGTGATCGAGTCCGCCGTAGCCGATATCGTACGCCCAGCCGTCGCCGCCGATGATCCAGAAGGAAGGCTTCACGAGGCAGTCTTTTTCGCTAAGGATCTCATCGAGAAGGGCGAGCTCTTCGCCTTCGCATTCCTTGCGGCAGCCCTCGAGCTCCTTCACGAGCGCGGCGGCCGTGGTCTTGCTGCCTTCCGCTTCGTCCATGTTTTCGATCCAGTCGGTAAGGGGCTTGACGCATTCGGGATATTCGCTCCACATCTCGGCAAGTTTCTTTACCTTATCCGCGAGGGCGCTTCTCCTTGCGTTGTAAGCGAGATTCATGCCGTAGCCGAATTCCGCGTTGTCCTCAAACAGGGAGTTCGCCCATGCGGGACCGTGACCCTGCTTGTTCACCGTGTAGGGGCATGTGGGCGAAGAGCCGCCGTAGATGGAGGAGCAGCCCGTCGCGTTCGCAACGATCATTCTGTCGCCGAAGAGCTGGGTGACGACCTTGAC
>CANQQY010000014.1 GCA_947626105.1 uncultured Clostridia bacterium
AGGATCTTGTCGCCCCTTTCAGGGGAGATGTCACGAGCTTGCGAGTGACAGAGGGGTTTCCGAAACCCCTTTCCCCTCACTACGTTCGGGTACTTCCCCTAAGAGGGGCAGCGAGAACCCTATCCCCCGCTAACGCGGGTACTTCCCCTAAGAGGGGAAGCAAGGGGGTGCTGCATTCGCCGCTTCCCCTAAGGGGCGCCGAGGGTCGAAAAATCCCCGCCGCGATCGCGGCGGGGAGAAATGCGTTATTCTTTACATCACAACAATGTTCTTTTGGCGGAAGAGCTCCTTCATGTCGGCGGGGAAATTATCGTCCGTGATGAGCACGTCGATATCTTCCAGCCGCGCGAAGGTGTGCGGCATGATCTTGCCGATCTTGGAGCTGTCGAGCATCATATACATGGTCTTTGCCTTCTGGCGCGCCATCTTCAAAAGATCCGCTTCCACCATGGAACCGCAGGAAAACCCGATCTCGGGCGTGAATGCGGACGCCGAAATGATCGCGAGTTCGAAATTGGTATTTTCGAAATAGCTCTTCGCGACGGGGGAAGCGGTGGAAAGGTTATCCTTGATCACCTGCCCGCCGAGCACCGTCACGTTGAGGTTCTTCTTTTGGGAAAGTTCGATCGCCACGGCGAGCCCGTTCGTAAAGACATGGATATTGATGTCCGGGAGTTCTTTGGCGAGCGCCATCGCCGTCGTTCCGCCGTCCATGAAGAGGGAGCAATCCTCGTCGATGAGATTTGCCGCCTTCTGCGCGATCCGCATCTTTTCGTCCGAATTGCTGACGGACTTTTTGGCGTAGGGTTCGCCCGATACCTTCTGCACTTCCTTCACGGACATCGCACCCCCGCGCACACGTATAATACGGCCCTGTTGTTCCAGTTGAAGCAGGTCTCTGCGGAGCGTCATCTGCGAGACATTCGGGAAGAAGTCGTCTAGTTGTTCCAACGTGAGCTTGCCCCGTTTGTCGAGCAATTCGGCAATGTCTTCAATGCGTTCACGTTTCATGAAAATTTCCTCCTTTCGTTTCTCCGGATATTATTCCTGTAAGATTTTATCATATAAATTCACATAATGCAAGTAAATTAACAAAAGTTTTTCAGAAATAATTTGTCGAAATTTAACTAATATAGTGAAAATAACACCTTTTTCACAAAATTATGTGAAAAAATTTGATTGATTGTCACAAAATTTTGAAAATGTTCGTGCGTCACATTTTGTTTTCGGAAAGGAGAAACGAACCGAAAAAACAACCGCGGAAGGGTTTTTGAAAACGCCGTTCCGCGGAAGAAGAAATTTTTTGTTCGTTTTTTGGCCCGAAAGGGGCTTAGCTGTTTTCCACCTTGACATAGGCGCCCGTATCGGCGTCCTGAAAGACGACCCAGAACCCCTTTTCGTCGGAAAAGGGCGTTGCGGGGACGAACGTCGCGTTTTCCATGCTCTCCCCGTCCTCCGAATCCGCCGCCACGCACAAGTAGCGGGGGATCCCTTCCTCGTAGACGACGCCGATGAGGCGGTTTTCCGACCGCACCCATTCGGAGTGCGGAAACGCCCATTTGAGGCGGGTATCGGGCGGGTAAGTTTTCATGACCGCTTCGAGTTTTTCCCGCACTTCCCTGTAATATGTAAGCGAGCCGCGGGGGAAGAGGAGCGTATCATCCGCATGCGGAGCAGAGCCGCCCGTATCCGCCGTCTCTTCGCCTTGCTCTCCTTCAAGTACTTCCCCTGCCGCATTTTCATCCCCAGAAGAAAAGTAGTTGTCTTGCGCGATCGCCTCGTCGTCGTAGGAAGCGGCGTTTTCGCGAAAGGGAGATTTATCTTCCGCGGGGGCGTCGGGATCGGGGCCGGGCAGCGGCACGCCGGGGGCAAAGGGAACGTTGGGTTCGAGGGGCGCAGGCGTCTGAAATGGGGGCATGGGGGTGGGCAACGGCTTCTTTTTCGCGTTTTCGGTGAGCGCCGCAAGAAGGGGCGCGTAGTCCCCGCTCTCCCCTCCGCAGTTGCCGAAGGCGACGGGGACCGCCTCTCCCCGCACAAAGCAGAGAAGCGCGGAAAACCCTTCCCTGACCGAAGGCGCGTCGGCGATCTTCATCGCGCCGTCCCCGAGGGCAAGACAATAAAAGCTGCCTTTCAGGCGCAGAACGAGCAGATATCTTCCCTCTTTCAGGGGCGAGATGCCCGGAATGCGCAGCGTTACGGTGAGCTCGTTTCCCAGCCGCTCCGCATAGACGACGCCCGAAAGCGCGCTGCCGTCCGCCGAGAAGCCCTTTCTGATCTGTCTTAAAACCAAAACCCGTTTTTCGTAAGCCATACTTCCTCCCGTGATCCTTCCGATCATACCGCGATTTGGCGTGCGGAGTTTGTCTTTTTTTGGGGAAAAACCGCGGATTTTGGGGAAATTGCCGTGCGGACGACGCGGAGACGCGTTATTTTGTCATTTCGACCGAAGCGAAGAAATCCCGGTAAGAATAAGGCAGAAATGATTAGGATCATTGCCCATCCTACCTTGGGCGTCAAGTCTCGCTGCCCCTTCTAGGGGAAGTCCCCGAACGTAGTGAGGGGAAAGGGGTTTCGGAAACCCCTCAGTCACTCACTACGTTCGTGACAGCTCCCCTGGAAGGGGCGCCGAGATGCCCACCTCAGTCACCTATGGTGACAGCTCCTCCTAAGGAGGAGCCATGAAGCCCCCTCCCACGGAGGGGGACTAAGGGGGTGGGCAAGGGGTGAACGAAAAAAGAAATCGAGCGAAACATTCCAATTCCCTTGCCTTAGGCGGAATTCACTTCCGCCGTGGGCGACTCAATTTGCCGAACCCCTTCGGCTTAATGTCCTGTGAAACAGAAAAGGGACGGCCGAATCGTAATTACAAGGCAGAAGCCTTAACCCCTCGCTCGTATTTATTTTTGAGCACGCGCCCACAAGGCGCGGACGAAAAAAGAAATCGAGCGAAACAAAGAGATCGCGCGAAACAAAAAAGGCGCCGTCCGCGCCCGATCACTCTTGCATAAATTTTATTGGCGTCTGCGTTTTTCGCGCGTAGGCGAGGGTGTACGCCGTGCCGCCCGTCTCGCGGTTGCAATAGGCAAAGACGAGATCGGCGTGATCCACCATGTATCTGTCCCGTGCGAAATAGACCCCCGTTGCATACCGCGGGGCAAGCTCTTTTTTTTCGTCGCACCACGCAAGGAGCGACAGATATTTTTCCCTGTCTGTACGGTTGAAGCTCATCTCGTGCCCGTAAAAGGGAATGCAGGCGACAAGACGGATCCTGTACCTTAGGCGGAGCGCGACGAGGCAGTCGAGCGCCAGAAGGTCGAAGCCGCGCGCCATGCCGCAATAGTACGTATCATATCCCTCTTTGATGAGCTCTTCCAAGGTGTCGTAGAGCAGATTTGTATCGAAATCGGGGGGAAGATCCCTGTGCCCCGTCAATGCACATTTCATACGATGGGACTCCTTTTCTCCATACCATGTCCGCGGGGGTACCCCTTGGGCGTGCGTTTTTCCTTCTGCACGGAGAGAAGCGTCCGCGCGCCGAAGCCCTTTGGAAGTTCGTAGCGGACGATCTCTTTTTTTCCGCCGCCGAAAATGCGGAGCGCCCCTTCCGCCTCGCGGATCTCTTCTTCCGCGTCTCCCTTGTAGGCGAGGAAACTTCCCCCGACCCGCACAAGCGGCATGCAGTATTCCGCAAGGACATTGAGCCGCGCGACGGCGCGCGCAAACGAGACGTCGAACTTTTCGCGGAATGCGGGATCCTGCCCCAGCTCCTCCGCACGCGCGTTGACGACTTCCACGCCCTTCAATCCGAGGGCTCGGATCGCCTCTTTCAAAAAAGCGCATTTCTTGCCCGTGCTCTCGACGAGCGTAAGGGTCAGATCTTCCCGCACGATCTTTAAGGGAATAGAGGGAAAGCCCGCTCCCGAACCGACTTCGACGCAAGTTGCGCCGTAGGGAAGAAAACCCTCTCCCGCGACCGAATCGAGGAAATGTTTGTGGAAAACTTCCTCCCTCTCCGTGACCGCCGTGAGGTTGAATCTGCCGTTGTATTCGAGGAGCAGCGCGTAGAAGGCGTCGAACTGCGCCTGTTTTTCTTGGATCTGCCCGCTTATCCGCGCAAAATCGGGCTCATTTTTCCGCATGTTTCCATTATAGCACGCTCCCCGTTTTTTATCAACCGTTGTGGAGAACCTTTCCCCCTCTTTTTCCACATTGTCGATAAAATTGTTCATATCCCGCCCGCCGTATTCCGCCGCGGGGGAGAGCCCTTCCCCTTTCCGCTTTGCCCCTTCTTTCCCTCTGTTGAATTCCCTTTTTTCCCAACAGCCTGTCCACAATTCTTTCCACGATTTTTCCACAACCTTTTCTTTGCGGTTTTGCGAAAAAAGCCGCGTTTTGCTTGCCTTTTTTCCCCATTTTCGCTATAATAAGGAAGATCGGAGCGGACAAGCGGGGCTTGTCCACAATTCCACAGCCCTTATTATTACTATTATTAAAATTCTTCTTTATAAAATAAAACATCTGCGGAGGGAAAAAGGATGAAATTTGTTTGCGATGGGGCGACGCTTTCGGAAGCGGTGATGAAGGTATCCAAGGCATGCGCCGTGAGAACGACCGTGCCCGTAATGGAGTGCATCAAGATCGAAGCGTACGGCGAAGAACTCCGCCTGACGGCGACGGACGGGGAGCTCACCATCTCCAAGACCGTGAAGGCGGAGATCCTCGACGAAGGGGAGATCTGCGTGCCCGGCAAGTTGTTTGCCGATTTTATCGTGAAACTTTCCGATGAAGAAGTCTCCGCGGCGACGGCCGAGCGCGGGCTCGAGATCAAGTATCGCGACTCCGCGACCGCGTTCCAGACATTGAGCGGGGATGAATTCCCCAAATTCAACCTCGGGATCGGGGAAAAGAGCGTCGTAATGAAGCAGGGCGAGCTCAAACGCGTCATCGCGCAGACGGCGTTTTGCTGCGCGCAGGACGAATCCCGTCCCGTGCTCAAAGGCTGCCTCATGGAATTCGGCGACAGGCTCGAAATGACCGCCCTCGACGGATACCGCCTCGCGCTGTCGGATGCGGAGATCGTCTCCAAGAGCGAAACGGGCAGCATCATCTGCCCCGCCCGTACCCTTGCGGAGATCGCCCGCATGCTCACGGAGGACGACAAAGAGATCACCCTCTATACGGAAGGGGGCATGCTCCTCGTCGGCGCGGACGGAATGGTCGTTTTGTCCCGCCTTTACAGCGGAGAATTCATCCGCAAAGAAAACGTGATCCCTCCCCGCTTTACGACGGTCGTCACCCTCTCCCGTAACGAACTCATCCAGAGCGCGGAGCGCGCCGCCGTCCTCATCCGCGGCGATAAGAACAATCTCATCACCCTCGAGATCGGTTCGGATCTCGTGAAACTCTCTTCCGTTTCCGATTTCGGAAGCGTGGCGGAAAGCGTGCCCGCGGGGATCGAAGGCGTCGATCTCACCATCTCCATGAATGCGAGATATCTTCTCGACGCGCTCAAAGCGCTCGGCGAAGAGAACGTCTGCATCTCTTTTAACGGACCCATTTCCCCGTTCATTTTGCAGAATGCCGAGGAAAAAGGGAGCCTGTATTTGATTTTACCCGTGAGAAACGCGCAATAATCGCTTGACGGGATAAGAGAAAAACTTTATAATCTAAAAAGAATTCATCAAGGAGTAATGCTATGAAAAGAACGTACCAGCCCAAAAAGAAGACGAGAAATAAGGTTCACGGATTCCGCAAGAGAATGGCTTCGCAGGGCGGAAGAAAGGTGCTCAAAAGAAGAAGAAACAAGGGCAGAAAGCATCTTACGGCGTAACGGGCTGCGATGCGCTGTCTCCGGCTGAAAAAGCAGAAGGAAATCTCCGCTCTGCACAAGTGCGGCAGGCGGGCATATTCGGAAACGGTCACAATCGTCTATTCCCCCGCGGAACAGACGAAAATGGCGGTCTGCGTCGGAAAAAAATACGGGAAGAGCGTCAAGCGGAACCGCATCAAGCGGCTTCTCAGGGCGGCGTTTTCCGGATATGCCGAAAATATCCGCCCCTGCGCCATCCTTCTCATTCCGCGCGTTGCCGAAAGCTACGCCTTTGCCTCTTTCAAGAGGGACATCGGAAAAATCCTGGAAAGAGAGCGCCTCATTGAACATACGACTAAAACAACTCGCCTTTGAGAACGTACGCTATCTTAGGCGAAAGATGTACAGACCCCTCTTGCGCGGGCTGTGCATCAGGATGATTTGCTTCTATCAGAAGTACTTCTCCCGACACACCTGCCTCTACACCCCGACTTGTTCGGAATACACCAAGCGGTGTATCAACAATTGGGGCGTGGTCGTGGGAATTTTGCTTGGAATTTGGAGAATTCTGCGCTGTAATCCCCTTTCCAAGGGCGGGATCGACCCCGCTCCCGAGGTATTTTGGAAGCGCAAATGGCTCCTTTGACGGAGAACCTATGCAGATTTTATCTTTTCTGAACGCCGTGACGGACGTCATGGTGCTTCCCGAGGGATACGAGATCGGGCTGGACTGGCTCGGTCATTTTGCGCGTATCATCATCGAGGGGGTCGGGATCGTCGGTCTCGGCATCATCGTCTTTAACCTCGTTTTGAAGGCGATCACGCTCCCCTTCGATATCTACCAGCGCGTCAAAATGCGCAAACAGAACCTTATCATGCGGCAGATGCAACCCGAGCTCGAAAAGCTCCAAAAGCAATATGCGGGCGATAAGCAGATGTACAACCAAAAGATGTACGAGCTTCAAAAGAAGAACGGGTACAGCATGCTCGGGGCATGCCTTCCCATGATCGTTTCGCTCGTCATTCTGATCGTCGCATGGCAGGGCTTCCGCGCCTATTCCCAGTATGCGAATCTGCAATACTTCGAACAGATGTCCGAATCCTACAACGCCGCCGTTCTCGCAAACGGAGTGGACGGGATCGATTTTGCTTTGAGGGAGGAGGAAGGTTCCCTCTCCCTTGTCTACTTCGAGGACGGCGAAGAGAAGAAGATCCCGATCGCATGGGAAAACGGGGCAAAAGTGGCGGGAACCCCCAACGAGACGGAGATCCGCTATACCATGACCGAGATCCCTTCGTCGGAAAAGACCGCAAGATACCTCACCGTCACGAGCGAGGATCCGTCCGATTACATCTTTTATATCTATAATCTCGAGACGGGCGACGCTTCCCGCGAGTATAAAATTGATCTCGACCGCTTCTCCGAATTCATGAAAAACAGACCGCTCGACGGGGCGGAAGAGACGGAAAAGGCGGCGATCGAGGCGTCCCAGGCCTATATTGCGACTTCCCAAAGCGAGGACGCGCAGAAAACACTTGCGTCGGCGGCGCAGCGGTATATCGAGCGGCTCGGCTCGGTCGCGGCGGCGGAGCGCTTCCGCAGCGACGACCCGGGATTTTTGTGGATCAAAAACGTCTGGTATCCCGACGTCTCCTACCAGCACCCCATTCCCGATTACGAGGATTTCAACTCCGAATTCCGGTCGGTGACGGTGGAATACAAGGGGCACGAACAGGCGATCACAGGGATGCTCGACCAGAGCAGATACACCGTGCTCACTTCCGAACTCGCAGAGGAGAAGGATTCGCCGAACGGATACTTTATCCTCATCGTGCTCTCCATCGGCTTCATGCTTCTCTCGCAGATCGTCGCAATGAAGAGCAATAAGGAGTCCAACAAATATCAGACTGTGGACGGGCAGGGCGCAACAACGCAGAAGGTCATGCTTGTCGTCATGCCCCTGATCTACGCGCTCTTCGCATTCCAATACAGCGCCGCGTTCTCCATCTATATGACGATGAGCAGCGTGGTCGGCATCATCGTGACGCTTCTCTGTAACTTTATCCTCGGAAGGATCTTCAAGAAGAAGGAAGAGGCGGAGAATGCGGCGGTCTATGAAAGGAAACTGCCGTGGATGAAGGACGCCGAAGAAAAGAAAAAGGAAAAACAGGGCAAGACCCGTAAAAAATAAGGTCAAGAGGATAGAATTATGGAAACGATTTTTACCGGCAAGACAGTGGAAGACGCTGTTGCGGCAGGACTTGAAGCGCTTTCTCTCACGCGTGAGGACGTGGACGTCGTCGTCCTCGAGGAAGGGAAAAAGCGTCTGTTCGGGTCCGTGCCCGCCAAAGTACAACTTACCGTCAAAGAGAAGCTGACGGACGGACAGCGCGCCGTACGCTTTTTGGAGGGGCTCCTTCCCCTTCTCGGCACGGACGCCGCCCCGACGCTCTCGGGAGAGGACGAAAAGATCGTCATCGAACTCAAATCAGAGGGCGCGAAGGGCGTCATCGGCAGACGCGGCGAGATCATCGACGCCATCCAGATTTTGGCGGGAGCCGTCGCGAATACGGGCAGAAAGGACTATAAGCGGGTCGTCGTCGATTGCGGGAACTACCGCGAGGAGCGCGAGGAGACCTTAAAGAGAGTCGCCGAAAAGCTCGCCGCCAAGGCGGTGCGCCTCGGGAAGCGCGTCCGTCTCGAACCCATGAATCCCTATGAGCGCAGGATCATCCATTCCGCCCTTGCGGAGAGCGAGGAAGTCTACACCAAGAGCGAGGGAAAGGAACCCATGAGGTACGTCGTCATCATTCCCAAAAATCTCAAAAACGACGACCGCAGACGCGACCGCAACAAGGGTCGGGACAGCAAAGACAGAAAGGGCGGCAGAAAAGAGCGCACGGGCAAGTACGGGAACGACGGCAAAAAGACGTACGAGAAGCGGGAGCTTCCCACCGAAACGGCGCCCGAGACGTCGGGTACGACGTTCACCCGCAGCGGCACGCCCGGATACAAAAAGGGCGGGTTCTCGGGGTTCTTCGGCACCTTCCTCGGCAACGAATCCGATGAAGAAACGCCTGCAACCCCCGCGCCCGAAACGCATGAGGAAGAATAAAGGATGTATGAAAGCCTCCCCCACCGGGGAGGTTTTTTGTATGTTTTCTCGGCTCCCCCCCCGCGCCCCTTGGCTCCCCCTTGAGGGGGAGCTCCGCCATAGGCGGTGAGGGGGTGTTTCGCTGCCCCTCATAGGGGAAGTGAGAAGGCCTACCCCCTGCGGGGGGGAGCTGGCGCGCCGCCCTTGGCGCGACTGAGGGGGTGTCGTTCTCGTTACCCCGAGGGCGTTCTCAATTACGTCATGGTGCCCCGCCCGCACTTCTATTGTGCTACCAAGCGCGGCACGAGCGCCACAGGCGCGAAGTAGCGTAGTCGAACCATCACCTTGTTATAATGCGGTGATCCTTCGACGGAGCTCAGGATGACGTGATTTGGAATGCTGGGCGCGTCATCCTGAGGGAGCTTTGCGACCGAAGGATCCCGAAGAACGGAGTCCGAACTTTCATCCTCGGGATTCTTCGACTCCGCGCTTCGCGCTACGCTCAGAATGACGCGTAGAACGGGGTCCGAGGGAAAACCCCACAAAAAAAGCGGCTCATTTCAGCCGCTTTTCGATCGCTTAGTTTTCTTCCAACCACTTCTGGGCGTTGGGTTTGGTCATCGTCTTGATGTCCTCAACGGGGTAAGGGGACGCCTCGCCGCCGTTCGTGTAGAGGAAGTAACTTCCCTCCTCCGTCACATACAGCGTCGTTTCGTATCCCGCGGGATCGCCATAATAGCCGCAGGTGACCTTCTTGACGACCGTCGCCTTCTCGGTGTCGTACGTCTTTTTCCTGATGGTTTTTACCATTTTTTTATTCTCCTTTTTTGAATTCGTCTTTATTGTACTCCATGAAAAAAATTCCGTCAACAGAGAAGCGGAAATTTTTCACAATGAAAAAATATTGAAAATTACTCACAAAATTTCATAAAACACTAATTAAATTTGTGAATATTTTACAAGATTTTCTGCGCCCTCCGCCTTTGCGGCAAAGGAAGAAAGCGCGCCCGCGATAATTTCCGACATTGTGTAGACCATATTGAGCCGCGTAAGGTTCAAAAGAGAATAAGAAAACGCGGATTTCTTCGCCACGATCCCGAGCACGGAGACGTCCCCCACCTTTCCGAGCCGCTTATTCGCTCCCGCCCCCGGTTTGAGCGGAGCGTCGATCACCTTCACGAGCCCGACGTCCTCCTCTTCCCCCACGGCGGCGTCAACGGCGATGATCTTGCTGTCGGGGTGGGTCTTTCTCAAAAACGCGTCCACATAGCGGACCTCCTTCGCCGTGACCGTATTTTTCAGCGTGCCGTAAACGTAGCCGTACATCTCCCCCTTGCGGCGGAGCAGGGTTCCCGTGATGGGCCCCAAGCTGTCCCCCACCGCAAGATCGCTGCCGATGCAGAGCACGACGGGCGGAGCTTTAAGCTCCCCCAAAAATTTTGAAAGAGCCATCATGATCCCTGTTTCCGCCAAGGTATTATAAAAATGAAAAGAATACTCCATAATCTCCTCCGAGCGATCAAATTGTTGCCCGTTTGCACGGAAAATATAAGAAAAAAGGGCGACATTTTCCAAAATCCATGATATAATATTTGTAAGGAGGCATTTTATGGCTTGGATCCTCGATCTGATCTTCTTTGTGGTTTTATTTCTCGGGACTTTGATCGGCGCAAAGGTCGGCTTCATCCGCGGCGTGTGCAAGACCGCCGGATGGGTGCTGTCGTTTGTGATCCCCTTTATCTTCTGCTTCGCCTTTAAGGACGCGCTGGAAAGCTGGTTTGGGCTGGAAAGTTCAATCTCCAACGGGATCGGAAACGCGACGCTCGGCGGCTGGATCACCGTCGTCATTTCCTACATTATCCTGTTCGTGATCGTAAAGCTGGGAACATGGCTCATCGGCATGGCGGGAGGCGCGCTTGCAGACAGCGTAAAGGCGGTCTCCGTCGTCAATCATTTTCTCGGCGCGATCCTCGGGCTTTTGGAAGCCGCGGCGCTGATCCTGTTTCTTCTTCTCATCTGCACATGGATCCCCGCAAGCGGCTTGCACGCCTTTATCAATGACAGCACCGTTGTCGGCGCGATCTTCCGTTCCGATCTCATGGCGCTTCTGCCCGGTATCGGCGGCTAAACCACAACCCCTCTTCCCCAAGAGGGGATTTTTCATGCCATTTTGCACCATTTATCCCCGCACTAGGTATAAAAATTTGCACTTAATGTTTCACGTGAAACATTAAAAATCGAAAAAAATTCGGCGGAGTGTTTCATGTGAAACAAAATTATGCCAATTTAACCCCTATTTTGGGCTTAAAATGGGCATAAACTGTGGAAAATCAAGGAAAATCTGTGATATTTGTGAAAAAAGGGAAAGAAGTGTGATGAAACACTTGATAAAAGCACGCCGTTGTGATACAATAATAAAGCAGTTGCGCGAATACTAAAAGCGTAATGCGGAAAATTCTAAAAGGAGATCAATTTTGAGCAGAACGGTAAAAACAATTATTGCCGTCGTTCTCGTGGCTGTCCTCGGAATCGCGTTGTATTTCTTTATCAGCTCCTATATCCGAAACAGCAAAGAGGTCGACTATATAAGGTTTAACGCCTTGATAGAAGATCCCCGAGGTGATTCGGACGAGACAGACGGCGACATCAAAGACGAAGAACAGATCAGAGTGATTCGGGTAGACGGGTACAACGTCTACGGCTATACGAGTAAAGACGCATCGAGTTACGCCTACTGGGCGAATTACAGCAGCTTGTACGGCGACCCGATGGAGGTTCGGCAACTCGTAGATACGTGGTCGAAAGATTTTGGGATCGAAGAAGTTTGGTTTTCCGACCCCAATGCGGGCTCCGGTTGGGGAAATGTCATCTATATCGCAGTTCTCGTGATCGGGCTTGTCGCTTTCTTTATGATCTTCCGTGCGACCAGCGGCGGTGGCGGGAAGGTGATGAACTTCGGCAAGACCAAGGCACGCGTTTCGACCAATCTGAAAGTCCGGTTTTCGGACGTTGCGGGAGCCGAAGAGGAAAAAGAAGAGCTTGCCGAGGTGGTAGAATTCTTAAAGAGTCCTAAAAAATTCTCCGACCTTGGCGCGAGAGTTCCGAAGGGCGTCCTTCTCGTAGGGCCTCCCGGGACGGGCAAAACGCTCTTCGCGAAGGCGGTCGCGGGTGAAGCGGGGGTTCCCTTCTTCTCTGTCAGTGGTTCGGACTTTGTGGAAATGTACGTCGGCGTCGGCGCTTCCCGTGTCAGAGATTTGTTTGACCTTGCAAAGCGCAATCAACCCTGTATTATCTTTATTGATGAAATCGACGCTGTCGGACGGCAGCGTGGTGCGGGACTCGGTGGCGGACATGACGAACGGGAGCAGACGCTCAACCAGATCCTTGTCCAGATGGACGGCTTCGAGACGAACGAAGGGATTATCGTCATGGCGGCGACCAACCGCGCGGACATTCTCGACAACGCACTTTTGCGCCCGGGACGCTTCGACAGACAGATCTATGTCAATCTTCCCGATGTGAAGGGACGCGAAGCTATCTTAAAGGTGCACGCGCGCAATAAGCCGCTTGCTCCCGACGTCAGTTTTAAGACGATCGCGCGCATGACGAGCGGCTTCTCGGGAGCCGATCTTGCGAATCTTCTCAATGAAGCGGCGATCCTCGCAGCCCGTGCGGGAAAGACGACGATTGGCAACCTCGAAATCTACGAGGGCATCAATAAGGTTATTATGGGTCCCCAGAAGAAGAGCCGCGTCGTAACGGAAGCCGATAAAAAGTGTACTGCCTACCACGAGGCGGGGCACGCGATCCTTGCAAAGCTCTGCGAGCGGAACGACAACGTGCACGAAGTCTCCATTATTCCCCGCGGCATGGCGGCAGGATACACGCTCACCCGCCCCGATACGGACGATAACGACTACACCGTCAATAAACTCAACGACTTTATCTGTATGGCACTCGGCGGGAGAGTTGCAGAGGAGATCGTCATTCACGATGTTTCGGCAGGCGCGTCCAACGATATCCAAAAGGTCACGCAAATGGCGCGCAAGATGGTCACCGAATGGGGTATGAGCGAACGCCTCGGCCCGATCGCTTACGGCAACGACGGTCCAGTGTTCCTCGGGCGTGATTTCGAACAACGGAACACCTATTCCGAGGAGACGGCGGGCGTGATCGACGAAGAGGTCAAGGCGATCGTCGAAAAGGCGTACGCCCGTGCTAAGAGGCTTTTGACAGAGAACCGTTCGATTCTCGACAACATGGCTCGCGTTCTCGTCGAGCGGGAGACCATTTATACGGCAGAAGTCGACATGCTCATGCGCGGTGCGTCCTATGAAGAAGTGATTTCCTATATGGAAGAGCACGATAAGGATACGCCCGACGATCCTTTCGGCGCAAATGCGGCAAAGAACGCAAACAATTCTTCCGAAGCGCAGACAATACCTGTGATGCCCCCTGTGACAGATCAATCGTCTGAAACGGATGCGCCGGACGGCGAGGCAAAATCACAGGACGAAGCGGAAAATTCCTCGGACGACAAGAAGGAGTGACACAAAAATGGGGAAGATCATTTCGTTTTCCAACCAAAAAGGCGGCGTGGGCAAGACGACGACCTGCGTCAATATGGCGGCATATCTTGCAACGTTCGGGAAGAAAGTTCTGCTTGTTGACCTCGATCCGCAGGGCAATGCGACGACCGGACTCGGCTTCTCCAAGAGCCAGCTCAAGAAATCCGTTTACAACGTCATGATCGAGGAAGAGGATGTTAAAGACAACATTCTCGACACCGAGATCGAAGGATTGACGCTTCTCCCCGCCAATATTGATCTTGCGGGGGCGGAAGTGGAGCTCGTCTATAAGAAGAATCGCGAGAAGGTCTTGAAGAACGCGCTCGACAAGGTAAAGGCGGACTACGATTATATCCTGATTGATTGCCCGCCTTCGCTGGGACTCCTTACGATCAACGCTTTGGCGGGCGCAGACAGCGTGATCATTCCGATCCAGAGTGAATATTATGCGCTCGAAGGATTATCCCAACTCATGAATTCGATCTCCCTCGTGCGCTCCCATCTCAACAGAAATATTAAGGTCGAGGGCGTCGTCCTCACGATGTACGACGGCAGGTCGACAATCTCCAAACAGATTTCGGCGGAGATAAAAAAGTATTTTACAAAAAAATTGTACGAAATCGTTATTCCGCGCAACATTCGCCTCTCGGAGGCGCCCAGCCACGGGAAGCCCATCATTTTACATGACCCCAAATGTATGGGGGCGCGCGCGTACAGCGCTCTTACAGAGGAATTTTTGAAAAAAACAGAAGGGAAAGGAGAATAGACGATGGCGAAAGGTTTAGGACGCGGCTTATCCGCACTGTTTAACGACACAGAGGAGGCGTATGAACACGCGCGCGGGGAATCGGGCGTGACGGAGGTCTCCCTCGACGATCTTTTTCCCAATCCCAACCAGCCCCGAAAGGCGTTTGACGAAAACGCGATGAACGACCTTGCGAATTCCATTCGCGAGCACGGCGTCATCAGCCCGATCGTCGTGAGCGGCGCGCCTGACGGGAAGTATATGATCATCGCGGGCGAACGTCGGTTCCGCGCGGCAAAAATGGCGGGGCTTACCACCATACCCGTCATCGTGCGCAACTACACCGAGAAGGAGATCCAGGAGATCTCGCTCATCGAAAACCTGCAACGCGAGGATCTCAATCCCATCGAAGCGGCGTACGGCATGAAGCGGCTCATGGAAGAGTACAGCCTGACGCAGGAAGTTTTAGCGGAACGGCTCGGCAAATCCCGCCCGGCGATCGCAAACACGCTGCGGCTTCTGACGCTCTCCGACGACGTCATCGCCCTCGTGCGGGACGGGAAGCTCTCATCGGGGCATGCCCGTACCCTTGTCCCCGTTCCGAAGGAGGAGCAAGCCCCGCTCGCGCTCGAATGCGTCAAGTCGGGTTGGTCTGTCCGTGAAATGGAGCGTGCGGTCAAACAGCATCTCAATCCTCCGGAAGTCCTCGCCAAGGACAAGGACCGCAAGAATGCGCTTGCGAATGCGGAACTGAAACATCTCGTGGAGCGTCTCCGCAGTACGCTTAAAACAAAGGTCTCTTTGATCGGAACGGAGAAAAAGGGCAGGATCTATATTGATTACTATACCCGCGACGATCTCGACCGTCTTTGCGAGATCCTCGACATTCTCGACAGAATGGAGTAAAACAAGGGGGCATGTCCGAGACATTCCCCCATATTTTGTAAAATGACGATACCGTGTCTGATTCCGATAATGGATACGGACATGGCGCCCATAAAATCAAATCTGACAAAAAAAGAGGTATCCATGCCCGCAAACCCAGGGCAGATTTTATGTTGACGTTCGAACATACTCGGAAGGACGACCTTCTCCGCTTCAAACCGTGGTTTCTCGTACAGAACATGCACATCAGCGATTATTCGCTGGCGTTTCAATTCATGTGGCACAAGGCGCTTGCGCCCGATTATGCCTTTTGGGGGGATTGCCTGATCCTCCGCGAGCTCTACGCGGGGAAATACTATTTTTACTACCCCGTTTCGCTCTCGGGGAGCAGGGAAGAGGAGCTCTCCGCGATCCGCGAGATCGAAACTTATTGCCGCGACACGGAGACCCGCCTTCACTTCACAAACGTGCCACAAGCCGCCATGCCCCTGCTTGCGGCGCGGTATGCGGGGGTGAATATTTCGGACAACCGCCGTTGGAGGGATTATCTCTACCCCGCGGAGCAGTTCAAGACCTATGCGGGGAAGCGGCTTTCGGGGCAGCGCAATCACGTCAATAAGTTCATGAAAACCTACCCCGATTGGAGCTTTCGCCCCTACGAGGAGAGCGATCTTGCCGCCGTGACCGCCTTTTTGCGGGAATACGAGGGCGTGCAGCTTGAAAAGGAGGACCGCATCGCCGATGAGGAGATCGCCGAGGTCTACGAGATCCTTCCGCACCTCAAAGAGTTCGGCATGGATGCGGGGATCCTGACCGCGGGGGGGAAGATCGTCGCCTTTGCCGCGGGGGAGCGCTGCGGCGACATGATGATCGTCCATATCGAAAAGGCGCTGCGCGGCTACGAGGGCGCCTATCCCATGATCGCCCATGCGTTTGCGCTCGCTTTCTGCGGGGAGGGGGTGAATTACCTCAACCGCATGGACGACGCTGGCGATCTCGGGTTGAGAAAGTCCAAATTGCAGTACTTGCCCTGCGAGATCGTCGATAAATTCAATGTGATCCCGTCGAAGGCGGTCGACGCCGTGGCGCACCCGCCCGAGATCGAGACGGAGCGGCTTACGCTTCGTCCCGTTCCCGACTCCGACGCCGCAGCTTTTGCCCGCCTCGCCTCGGATATCGGGCGCAACCGCTATTGGGGATACGACTGGCAAGACGACTGTGAAGAGCCGCCGCGTGAGGGGTGGTTCTTGGACATGGTACGGGAGGATTTCCGCCACAGACGGGAAATGTCCCTCGGGATCTATCTCGGTAAGACCTTGATCGGCGAGACCGTTTTGCACCGCTTCGGGTATGAAAACGAGGCGGAGATCGGCGTACGGCTCCTCGCCGAATACGAAAATAACGGTTATGCGCGCGAGGCGGTGCGCGCCTATACGGAGTATGCTTTTTCTAAGCTCGGGCTCGAAAGAGTCGAGGCGAAATGCTTCCTCGAAAACGAAAGATCCCGCCGTATGCTCCAAAATGCGGGCATGCGGGAGACGGGCAGCGACGGCAAGTTCTATTATTTTTACAGGACGCCCGAAATGTGACCCAACATCTTGCGGAAGGCGTTCCAAACAAAAGCATATCTTGCGTTTTTGCGCCCGCGCCGCCCGATTTTTTCGGTTTTTTCGGTGAAAATGCTTTGGAAAAGCTGAAAAATAAGTGAACTTTTTTACAAAAAAATTAAGAAAGGCTATTGACAAACCCCCCCGTGCGTGCTACAATAACACCCGTACAGGAAATGACTCTGGGGGGATAAGTCATGGAAGAGAGGTACTCTCGTTAATTTTACGCGCTTTTTTGGTCACACCGTGGCGTAGGATTTACGGAGTATCTTTTTTTACGGCAGTTTTCCTCGGATGAATTTCCGCGGAGGCTGCCTTTTTGCGCATTTCCCCCAAATGTTCGGATCGTCTCCCCCCGCAAAAAATCAAAATCTATATTATAAGAGGTAAAAAGTATGAAGAAGAGCAAGTTTCTGAAACGTGCTTCCGCCCTGACGCTTGCGGCGTTGATGACGACGGGCGTCGTCTTTACCGTTGCGGCGTGCGGCGGCGACGAGGGCGGCGGCGACAACAATCTGGCCGAGGACGGCTACATGAACGGCACGCCCACCGACAGTGCGCCCGGCGTTCTCCGCGTTTCCCTGTTCTGCAACGACGCCGATACGGCGACGAACAGACGTATCTGCAACGATTGGATGGCGAAATACAACGCGGCGCACGGGACCGATTACAAAGTCGAGCTCAACGTTACGACGGACAAGAACCAGTATTTCACCGACCTCGACACGAAGTGGTCGAACAACAACGTCTCGGATATTTACTATCTTGCGCCCCGCTTTGTGCGTTCCTATGCGGAGACCGGGCGCGTGCTCGACCTCTCGAAATATCTCGACGTCGTAAGCGCGGATCCCGCCCTGAGCGGAGATCAGGCGAAGGCGCTCAACCAGACTTCCTTCGGGCAGATCTGGAAGAACTCCCTCTCCTATTATTCCTATATCAGGGGCAGAGCAACGGGGGATAACGCCTATACCATGGGGCAACCCGTCTCTTACAATGCGAACGACAACAAGTTCCGTACCGACAGCGGCAACGAAGAAGTCGGGCTGTACGGGCTTCCCAAGGACTATTCGAGCTTCTCGACGGGCTACAACAAGAACTTCTTCACCGATGAGATGAAGAAAGCGCTCACGACCACCGCTCCCAACGAGACGCGCACCGTCAAGGGCGCTACGGGCGAGGGCACGGGCACCGCGGAGAAGGCGTCCAAGCGCAATTACAGCGCGAACAGCGGTCTCCTCGAATGGGGGTCCGACAAGGGCGTCGTGCAGTATGCGGTAAGCGGGGAATATACCAACCCCTACACGGGTCAGTCGCAGACGGCAACGGCCGGCGAGATCGCTCCGATCATCAACATCGGCGTTCCCACGACCTATTACCCCTTCAACTTCTTCCGTTTCGATACCTACTATGACGCAGTTGCGGGCAAGGATCCCGTGGCGCTTCTTTGCCAGGAGTATACGGGCGGGAAGGGCTATACCGTTACGATCCCCGGATTCCCGAACGACACCTTTGAGGTGACGGAATCCAAGGATCCCAACGCTCCTTACGACAGCTCGATGGGTCATATCGTCTACACCTATGCGGAATACTCCGCGCTCATCTGGGCGATGACGTATTACCTCAACACCTTCGACTGGCAGCCCGTTGTGGGCGGCGCATCGGACGGTTACGGCGGCGCGCCCGTGACGACGGGCGGTACCACCCAGCACCGCGTTATCTACGGCGGCGAGCAGTATGAGGGGATCGACGGCGCGGCAGGTTCCGTGCTCTATCTTCTCCCTTGGCTGTTCGGCAACGACGCAGACCTCATCGACGCGGCGTCCGCGTACTGCACTTCCGTTAAGAACAACGCGGCGGTCGAAACGTCCGATATGAGCAAGCTCAACATCACGAATCCCGCCGATTGGAGAAATTATGCCGGCGATCTCGCGGATACCGTGACAAGAATGAACCTCGACGGTTCCAAGCGCAACGCGAATGTCGAATACGGCTTCAACTCCGAAGGCTTCATCGAAACGTACGGCGCATTCCTCGCCCTCGCTTCCGACTGGAACGCGAACGACACGGGCGATACGGACGCGGAAGTTAACAACAACGGTTGGTCTTGGTTCCGTGCAGGACGCTGCCTCTTCTACGGCGCAGGTTCGTGGGACGCGGCGACGAGAAACGACTCCGACCCCGCACAGCTCACCTTCGGCCAGATGGCAACGCCCGTCTCCGAAAAGTACGCTCTCTATTCCAACATCAAGGGCGCGAACTACGAGATGGAGACGTACTCCAACGGCGCGACCTCCAAGGGCAGCGGCGATAACGCCAACAACGATAAAGTTCAGAGATCCAACCTTGCGGAAGGCCTTCAAATCTACGACGCTGCGGCGATCGCAAAGAACCAGACCCTCCGCCAGGATAAGTGGGGCGCGCGTATGGACTCCGTCGGCTATGCGGTCAACGGGCAGGTCGCGCACTACTCGGGAGATGACGCGTGGAAGATCGAGGCTTCCGTCTCTCTCGCCATGGCGCTCACGATCGACCGCGACGCACAGGCGACCCTCACCTATTCGGGCGCACAGTTCCCCAACTTCATGGACCAGATGCAGCAGTTCGTCGACTATCAGAAGTACGGCAACAACGGCGCGTTCAAAGACATGCTTACCCCCGAGGGCTTCTCGGATATGAAGTACTATAACGACGACGGCAGCGTCAACAATACCGTTGCGGCGGAAGCAAAGACCCTTTGGGAAGCGTACTATGCTGTTGCGCGCGATATGGCAAAAGAGGCGATCGGCGGCAGCGAACAGACCGTGAAACAGTTCCTTGCCCAGAGCAAGTATCAGACTGTGGGCGGGAAAGCGCTCAGATACAATACCGCTTACGATAACACGACGCTCAAGACCTTCACGGGCGAAGGCGACGCGCGCCTTGCCTATGCGATGAAGGTTCTGAACATGGTCGCCCTTTCGAGACCCGACCGTGAGATCAACCTCCGCATGCAGTACGGCCTCAACGCCGTGCGCGACAGTACGATGTACACCTTCACCGATTCGTGGATCGGCTTTGTCGACGCCCGCCGCTATGCCAGCTCGATGTTTGCTTACAGACAGCAGAAACCGCTTGTTCTCACGGGTTCCATCAAGAACATCATCAATACGACCCCCGCAGGCGAGAGGACATTTGATACGCCCGCCGTGTTCTGCTTCAAACTTGCAGGCTCTGCACAGAAAAACCTTGCGGAAGCGATCGGCAAAGAGCAGGAGACCCTCAAACAATATCAAAATCAAGGTTAAGGAATGAACGGTCCGGCGCGCCCCTCGAGGAGGGGCGCAAAGGGCCGATTGGAGGAAAAAGTATGGAAGAGTTATTTTCAACGGCCGAGGCGCCCGCCGAAGCGGTTGCGGATAGCAGCGTTTCCGAAGTGATCGTGGAGGAAGAAGCTGTTCCGAAGAAGAAACAGCGGAAACCCATCAATCAACAGAAACTGCAAGACAACCTTTGGGGTTGGATCTTCTGCATCCCGCTGATCGTCGGTACCGTTTGGTTCGTTTACTCCGCGCTCGTCATGTCTTTGATGCTCTCCTTTGTCAACTATGACATGGGTGATGCCGGCGGCGCAACGCTGTGGAAAGCGCTGGGTTGGATCGGCAATCCCGACCACATGTTCAAAGAGATCACTCTGACCACAGACCAATACGGGCGTGTCACGTACGATACGGGCGTCGCCTCATTCTTCGGTTGGTACAAGTACGCGTTTACGCACCCGATCAAAGATCCCGCATATTACCACGAGATGAACGAGATGGGGGCGTACCTCTTCAACACCGTGTTCTACATGATCGGGATCCCGATCGGTATGTTCCTCTCGATGTTCTTTGCGGTCTGCATGTCCCGCGATATCAAGGGCGGCAACCTGTTCCGCGTGCTCTACTACATCCCCTGCGTCGCGAGCACCATCGCAGTCGTCTATACGTTCAGGATCATGTTCGATAAGTCGGGCGTTATCAACCAGCTATTCGGCTGTACGGACGCGAATTTCACATGGGGTATCACAAAGCCGAGTTCATGGCAGGATCTCGTGGGAGACCCGGAGAATCCCGCGACGAGCGACTTTATGACGAACCCGTTCTGGTGTCAAGGTTTGATCTCCAAGAGCGTCATCGTCATCATGTCTATCTGGAAAGGGCTGGGCGGTACGATCATTCTGTATGTTGCAGGTCTCTCGGGAGTGAACGCGGCAACCAAGGAAGCGGCGCAGATCGACGGGGCGAACGGCTGGCAGATCTTCTGGAAGGTCACCATGCCCGACCTGTACCCCACGATCTTCTACAACATCGTCACTTCCGTCATCGGCGGCATGCAGATCTACATGGAGCCCGTGCTCCTCTTCGACGGGACCGAGAGCCCGCTCACGTCCGGATATGTTTCGCTGATCTACATTTACGGCAGACATACCGTGGCCACCAACCAGACGAAGGGCATCAACCCCTCGGGCGGCGCTGCCTACGGTATGATCCTTGCGGTCATGATCTTCTTCATGACGCTGTTCCAGTTCTGGCTTGATTCCAGAAAGAAAGACTGAGGAGGAGGGAGACATGGATAACAACGAAAACATGGAAAACATGGAAAACAACGAAAACATGCAGCCCGCCGAAGCGCAAGCCGCCGTTCAGGAGAAGAAGGAATATTCCTCTCTCCGCTACGCATGGGGCGCCTTCCTCGCTTTCTTCGGCATCTCCTCAAAGACGCACCGCGGCAGCAAGAAGCGCGCGAAGCTCGTCGCGGATATCGCTACATATGTGGTGCTCCTCTTCGGGGCGTTCCTCATGGTCTACCCCTTCTGGTGGATGCTTGCAGGTTCCTTCGCCTACACGGGCGATACGACCGAGGGTCTGAACATTCTGAACAAGCTCACATGGTGGCCCAGCACGAGCACCCTCAATTCGGGCTTGGATCACGTCCATTTCTTCTACAACTACCAGATCCTGTTTACTTCGGGTATGGTCAACAAGATCGGCGACGACGGGTTGAGAGAGACGGCGCCCTTCAATGTCAACTTCAACTATTGGGTCGCGCTCGGCAACAACCTGTTCTATTCGATCGTGCCCGTCGTCGTCGGCGTCATCACGTCGGCGTCCGCGGCGTTCTCCTTCGCGAAGATCAACTGGATCGGCCGCAACAAGGTGTTCTTCTTCCTTCTTGCCGCGATCATGGTCCCCGGCCCTTCCATCATGATGGCGCAGTACGCTCTGTACTATGAAATGGGCTTTACCGATAATTGGGCGGTCATGGTCATCCCGGGGCTCTTCGGCTCCATCATGACGGCGTTCTTCATCCGGCAGTTCCTGTTCGGTATGCCTACCTCGATCATCGAGGCGGCGAAGATCGACGGCGCGGGATACTTCCGTATCTTCACGCAGTTCATTCTTCCCCTTGCGATGCCCGCGATCATGGCGCAGGGACTTCTCTCCTTCATGGGTTGCTGGAACAACTACGTCGGATCGTACATATTCATCGAGCCGAACAGCATCTGGGTCAACCTGCCGCACGCCATGTCGATCATGGAAGGGAAGCAGGACAAAGACATGGGCCCCGTCATCGCGGCGTCCGTCATGTGCGTCCTTCCCGTCCTGATCCTGTTCGGGTGCTTCCAGAGACTCATCATCGGCTCTTTGATGCTTACGGGCTCGAAGGAATAACAAAAAAAACGAAAAGGGCGGCCGCCAAAGCGGCTGTCTTTTTTTGTCCCGTACGAAAAAATTTTCTCATACCCCTTGAAAAAGGTAAGAAAATGAATTATAATGATAGTATAGAATTCTCATGAGGGGGAAAGACCATGAAAGCAAAGAAGTGGCTGGCGCTCATCCTTGCAGGGCTCATGACGTGCTCCGTCATCGGCTTTACGGCATGCGACAGCGGCGACAGCGGCAGTAACAACAACACCCAGCAGGGCGGCAACGAACAGGACGACTCGCAGGGCGGCAACACAAATCCCGTAGAGGAAAAGGTCAACGTTACGGTCTCTTACGAAGCGAGTCAAGGCACCGTCACGCTCGATCCCGCACCTACGGACGGGAAGATCAAGAAGAATACTTCCGTCACCGTGACCGTTACGGCCGGCGAAGGGTATGAGATCGACAAAGTCGAGATCAACGGCAGCAAGGTGAATCTGACCGACGGCAAATGCACCTTTACCGCAAGTGCGGATACGACGGTCTCCGTTACCTTCAAGGCGGGCAAACTTCCCGACGCATGGCACAACCAGGAACTTTGGCTGACAAAGGATCCGCTTGTTCCCACGTCCAGGGTCAGGCAGCCTTCCACGAGCCAGGCGGCCAGCCGCTCGACGGACGTCGCCGTGCACGACCCGTCCATCTTCCAGGATCCCAAAGACAATAAGTATTACGCATTCGGCACCCATTTCGCAACGGCTTCTTCCTCGGATCTGATCACATGGAAGCAGGAATCGGTCGACGGCGCGTGGCAGAAGCTCTACGGTACGGAAAGCACCTATGCGGGAAGCAACACATGGCCGAAGGCGATCGAATCGACCCTCAAAGTCGTCAATCCCGACAGCTCGATCAATTCGACGTGGGCGCCCGACGTGGAATATATCAACGGGAAGTATTATATGTACTATTCCGTCACCAAGGCGTTCGGCTCCAACGAGTCGGCGATCGGCCGCGTCGAATCGGACAATGTTTTGGGGCCTTATTCCAACAACGTTGTGATCATCGACAGCATGGGGGCGAACAGAAATTCCGAACCCAACTGCATCGACCCCGAACTCTTCTACGATAAAGACGGCAAACTTTGGATGGTCTACGGATCGTTCATGGGCGGCGTGTATATCAAGGAACTCTACACGGAAGGCGAAAAAGTCGGGCTTCCCAAGGAGGAGGAAGGCTGGGGCACGCTCCTTTGGAAAAACGGCTACTCCGCGGGCGTCGAGGGACCCTATGTGTTCTACAACGCTTCCACCGAATACTATTATCTCATGGTGAGCGAGGACGACCTCAACACCAGATACAACATGCGCGTTGCGCGCAGCAAGAATCCGGACGGCCCTTATGAGGACATCACGGGCGCGGACGTTGCGAGCGCCGGGAAGGGCAACAAGATCGCCGGGAACTATAAGATCGGCACGGGCAACGGCTACGGGGCGATGGGACACAACTCCGTTATCAAAGATAAGGCGGGGCGCTACTTCGTCGTCTACCATGCCCGCCGCGAGGATCGCAATTCCGAGAAGGGCGTCACTGTCGGGCACAAGCTGTTCGTGAGCCAGCTCTATTTCAATGAGGAAGGCTGGCCCGTGATGTCGCCCAACGCGTACTGCGGAGAACGCGCGGGCACGGTCGAGGAGAGCTCCGTCGTGGGCGATTACGATCTCCTTCTCCACAGCGTCGCGAACGATGTGAACTTTGTCGCGGCCGAGGCATACTCCTTCACCGCCGATCATAAGGTGCTCAAAGGCGCGGAGGAAGTCGGCACGTGGGAGCTGAAACAGGGCTATTATATCACGGTCACGGTGAGCGGCGCCGCATACAGCGGCGTGGTCGTCCCCGGCTGGGATATGTACGGCAACAAGAACTCGGCGTTCTCCGTCACCGCCGTTTCGGATGAGGGGCGGAGCCTCTGGGCAGTCCATAAGTCCGCATAAAAGACAAAAAAGGGGGGGAAAGGGCTCTCTCCGCGCATGCGGGGAGAGCCCGCTTACTATGGCGATCAGATTTCCGAAAAATCCGAAATTCAACAAACTCAAAATGCGCACGCCCGATTATACCTCTTGGCAGGAAGGCTGTGCGCACGATCCCTCTCTTCTCGAATGGGAGGGGAAATATTACGCTTTCTCCACGGACGCGTTCGGCGCGCCGTCGGGGTATCAGATCCGCGTGAGCGAGGATCTTTTGCACTGGGAATATCTCGGCACCGCCTTCGATTTAGAGGGGGCGGCGGAGCACATCAGAAAGGGCGAAGCGAAAAACGGCAAGTATTGCAATTTGCAGGAAGCCTTCAATTGGTGCGTGACGCACAGCCGCGAGGTCGGCTACGGCGTATGCACCCGCCCGGACGGCGTCATGTCCTTTTGGGCGCCCCATTGCGTGCGCGGCGCGGACGGCAAGTTTTGGCTCTATTATTGCCTCACGGGCTATTTCGGGGGCTCCAAGTCCGTGATCGGCGTCGCCAAGAGCGACCGTCCCGACGGCGGTTTCTGCTCCGAAGAGATCCTCGTGAAGTCTCCCGCGGGCTGGCGCACCCCCAATGCGATCGACCCGCAAGTCTTTTTCGCCGAGGGAAGGATGTTCCTCATCTACGGCTCTTTCGGGCTGGGGCTCTACCTTTTGGAACTCGATCCCGAGACGGGGAAGCGGAAAACGCCCCGCGCCTATGAGGACTTCGACCGCGGGGAGATCTCCTTTGATGACTATTACGGCACTCACCTTGCGAGCGGCTCGCTCGAGGGCGGCGTCATTCATTATCACGACGACGTGCCCGTGTTCGAGAACGGCGCATGGGTCAAAAAGAAGTACTACTATCTGATGTGCTCGTACGGGTCTCTTTCTTCCGTCTACAACATCCGCTGCGGCAGGAGCGAGCGGCCCGAGGGTCCCTACACGGACGTCAACGGCAATCCGCTCGTGTGCTCCACGGATATCGGCACGGGGAATAAGTTGCTCGGCTCGATGCGCTTCGAGGACGCGCCCGATAAGTTCTGCCCCGGGCACAACGACATGTTCGTGACGGAACGGGGCGTCAAGCTCATCTCCTACCATTGCCGCACCAATTATTTTATCGAGCAAGGCCTCTCCCGTTCCAACAACTTCCACTATCTGTTTTTGGGACAGTATGACTTCAATGCGGACGGCTGGCTCGTCGTGAACGCCAACCGCTACGCGGGCGAGGAGTTGCAGGACGTCACCGAGGAAGAACTCTTGGGGATTTCGGCGGGGCGGTTCGAGGCGGTCTTTTTGGAGCAGGGCACCGCTACGGTAAATTCCGTGCGCGTCCGCCTCTTGAAGGGCGGCGCCCTCGATGGCGCAAAGAAGGGCACGTGGCGGCTGTTTGGCGGGCGGTATATCGAGCTCTCCGTCAACGACGACGTGTTCCGCGGGGTCGTGATGCCCGCATGGCTGGAAAACCAGAACGCGGCGGGGCTCACGGTCACGGCGCTCGGCGTCCGCAGCGGAATGGCGCTCCACATGAACAGTACCAATAAAATTTAGAAACTCGCGCGACCATGGGGTTTCCTTGGTGAGCCTCCCAGCCCTCATCCCGAGGCGAAGCCGAGCGGATCTCATAGACCCACGGGCGTCCGTACTTACGAGGAGATTCTCTCGCCCCTTGCGGGGCTCGGAATGAGGGACCCCTCGGCTCCCCACTCCTGCGTCATCCTGAGCGTAGCGAAATATCCCGAAGTCTAGTCCGTCCCTTGGCGCCCCTTCCAGGGGAGCTGTCCCGCGCACTTGCCGTGACGGAAGGGGTGTCGTTCTGATCACGTCATGGTGAGCTTGTCGAACCATCACCTTATTATAATATGGTGACCCTTCGACAAGCTCAGGGTGACGATTTAGAGCGCCGCCCTACCCCCCTCGGCTCCCCTTGTAGGGGAGCTGTCACCGTAGGTGACTGAGGGGTTTCCGAAACCCCTTTCCCCTCACTACGTTCGGGGACTTCCCCTAAGAGGGGAAGCAAGATTCAGAAAAAAATCGCGCGGTCATGGGACAAAAAGGCGTTCTCAAACGTTTTCTAAGTAAAAGGGACATTTCCCGTAAGGAGCGATCATGAAAAAGATCTTCAAAGCAGCTTCCCTCACGCTCGCGGCGCTCACCCTCACGGCGGCGGCATGCGGCGGCGGACTTGAAAACGCGACCGAGCTCGGCGCGCCCGCAGAAGTCGTCCCGCTCGCCTACTACGAAGCGGAAAAGAAGGACCCCGCCCTCCGCGACGCGGCAAAGGCGTTTGCGGCAAAATTCACCGCAGAGGCGGTCAAGGAGCGCGAAAAGGATGAGAACACCGCCGTCTCTCCCATCTCCGTCTATCTCGCGCTCGGGCTCGCCGCGGAATGCGCCTCGGGCGAGACGCGGGAGGAGCTTCTCTCCGCCCTCGGGACGGACTACGGCACGCTCAAAGAAAACTACTCCGATCTCTACCGCTCCGTCATCGCCGAATACAAGACGGAAAAGGGCGAGGTCTCCGCGCGGGTGGACGTCGGCAATTCTATCTGGATCGACAGCCATGCTACCGCAAAACAGGCATGTATCGACGATCTTTCAAACAGCTACCTCTGCTATTCCTACGCCGCCGATTTTTTCGATGACAATAAGGGGGCGAACGAAGCCGTCCGCGATTTTGTCAAACAGCAGACCCACGGGATCATCGACCAAAACTTCGAGCTCTCGGACGATACCCTCTTCACCCTCATCAACACGCTCTATCTCAAAGAGGTCTGGAACAAATTCGGCGACGACCTTTCCCTCACGCACACGAGTTATCCGTTCACGCGGGGAGACGGCTCTCAAAAAAACACCAAGCTCCTGGAGGGGTATTACTTGTCGGGCAGGGCGTATGAGGCGGAGACCTTCACCCATTTTTACACCCAAACGCAGCACGGATATCAGCTCAAATTCCTTCTCCCCAAAGAGGGGCACACGGCGGAAGAGGTTTTCACCGCGGAAAATATCGCCCTCGTCAACGGAATGACGGATTATCGCAAGTTCGACTATGCGCCCGACGGCACGACGGTCCGGACGGAATATCTCACCCGCTGCCTCTTCCCCGAATACGTGGCGGAGTACGACGAGGACGTCAAGCCGATCCTGCAAGATTTTGGGGTAAAGAAATTCTTTACCTACGACTGTGAATTTGAGACGCTCACAGACGACGACGTCTATTGTGAAAAGGTACAGCACGTTGCAAAGCTCGAAGTCAATAAGAAGGGGATCGAGGGGGCGGCGGTCACGGTCATCGCAATGGACGGCGAGGCGGCTCCCGACGGCCCGGAAATCGAGATCGTCTACGACGATTTCATTCTCGACCGCGCCTTCGGCTTCCTTCTCACCGACAAACTCGGCAATGTCCTCTTCTCGGGAATTGTGAATCAGATATAAGAGTTTCGCTCGATTTTTTCGCTCGTCCGCGCCATGGGGGCGCGTGCTCGCAAATAAATCGAGCGAGGGGTTAGTCCTTTTGCCTTGTAAAAGCAATTCGGCCGTCCCTTTTCTGTTTCACAGGACATTAAGGCTCCCGTAGGGTGCCATATAGGGGCGTGCAGCGGCGGGAAACCCGCCTCGCACCGTAATTCAGAACAAAGGGCGACTCCCAAGGCCTACCCCCTTTGGGGGGAGGCTCCGCCGTAGGCGGTGGTGGCGGGTGGCGCGCATAGCGCGTCAGGTGGGGGTTGCCCCCATTTACCTTAATCCCCCCCATCCGTCACGGCTTGCGCCGTGCCACCCTCCCCCCATAGGGGGTAGGGGCTTGGCTCCCCCCAACAAACAAAAACAGGAGAGCGATCAAGCTCTCCTGTCCCTATATATAATAATGTATAGCGTCATTCGCGTCTCTCCCCGTCCTCGCGCAGATGATTGATGCGGTCGTTCTCCTCATCCGAATTCATAAAGTCGGGTTTGGGGAGCGGCTTCGGCTGCATGAGGCGGCGCATGAAAAACATCAGCCCCGCGAACACCACCGCGGCGAGCACGCAGAACAGGCAGTACCACTCGAAAAAGATCGCAATGGGGACGACGGCGGCGCAGGATAGGGCCGCAAGGATACAAAAAACGATCCGAAGTACTTTCACAAGATCTCTCCTTTTCGTATAACTTCGCTACCATTGTATCATAAATGATAGAAAAACACAACATCTTGTGGTGCAAAAAGAAAGGCAAAAATTCCCGAAAAAAAAGCGAAAAAAACCGCGAAAAACAGTTGACTTTGAAAAAAAGGTGTGATATGATAAGCAAGCTGTTCGGGAGCGGAAAGCGCTGCGGCAGAAAAAGATCGGATCGAAAAAAATCCGAAAATTTTTCGAAAAAGTGGCGAAAAATGCTTGACATATGAGTAGAAAGCATGTTAAAATGTTAAAGCTACTCTACGGAAGGGCAGCACCGGACTGTTGTTCGGGTCACGCAGATTAAAAATCGAATAAGAAAGAAACGATTTTTTGTAACACAAAGAAACAGTTTCTGTCAATTTTTTGAGACAATAGTACTCAAAGCAAAGTCAGCAAAGAATAACGAATATCGTTAGAGCCATCGGGGCGGGGTTCCGCTTCGAGTCTAAACTATGAAACTTAAGAGTTTGATTCTGGCTCAGGATGAACGCTGGCGGCGTGCTTAACACATGCAAGTCGAACGGATGCAAGGGGCTTGCTCCTTGCATTAGTGGCGGACGGGTGAGTAACACGTGAGCAATCTGCCCATGTCTGGGGAATAACAGTTAGAAATGACTGCTAATACCGCATAAGACCACGGAGGGGCATCCCTCAGGGGTAAAAGATTTTATCGGATATGGATGAGCTCGCGTCCCATTAGGCAGTTGGCGGGGTAACGGCCCACCAAACCGACGATGGGTAGCCGACCTTAG
>CANQQY010000015.1 GCA_947626105.1 uncultured Clostridia bacterium
TGTAAAGTCATTTTTGTACATAAATCCAAAATATTTTTTACAAAATTACAATTTTTTTGTTCGTTTTTGTCGAAATCGTCGAAAATTAAAGAAGTTGAGCAAATTTTTCGTAAAAAATTAACAATTATTCACTTTCGGAACAAAAAGATCGACCGCAGCGGGGATCGTTTCGACAGAGACGCTTCCGCAGGGGCCCCGCTCGCCGTCGAGATCCCAGACGACGGACGCGTCCGTTTCCAAACGAAGCGCGCGCCCGCGCAAAAAAAGAATATCCTTCTTCTTCACGCGGATCCCGCGGAGAAAGAGCGTGCCGATCGAACAAAGCGTGAAAAAGCGTCTGAAAACGTTTTGCTTTCCGATCCTGCGGACGACGGCAAGTTCGAGCGTCCCGTCGCGCATGCTCGAACTGCGGTTGACGCGGAAGCCCGCGACGGATCTTCCGTTAAGGACGAGGACGAGCGCGCTCTCCGTCTCGAACGTATTGCCGTCGCATTCGATCTTGAGCGGAAAAGGACGGAACCGCAGCCCATGCCGTAGCCCGTGGAGCGCGTAGGCGAGCGGGCCGAGGGAGCGTTTTTCGCTCTGCGGCGTGGTATAGGTCGTCTCCGTGAACGCGCCCGCCGCCGCGATATACATGGCATAGCGGCCGTTGACGCGCATACAGTCGAGCTTTGCCGTCTCCCCCTTCACGATGATGTCGAGCGCGCCTTTCAGATTCTTCGGAATGGAAAGAGAACGCGCTATGTCGTTTACGGTGCCGCACGGGAGATATCCGAGCCGCAACTTTTCCCCCGCCGCCGCCTGTAACACGCGGTTGAACGTTCCGTCGCCGCCCGCAAAGATAACGTCGCGCTCCTTTTCTTTGCGCACGCGTGCCTCGAGATCCTCCGCGCTCTTCGTCCCGACGATCTCTACGCTGCCGTACCGTTCAAGCAGCCTTCTGCGGATATAGGAGAGGTTCTTTTCGGAGATCCCCTTTCCGCCGCAGGGGTTATACAGAAAAAGACAGTCCATCCCGTATATGATCGACAATTCACTAGATTTTCAAAAGCAGCTTCCCATACCGAGCAGCGCATAGCAGAGCGAAACCTGCAAATAGCGCAGATCTTTTGCGAAGAGGATCCCGTCGAGCCGTTCTCTTCCCTCCCGTTCGAGGCGGTAGAGCTCTCTGTTCCATGCCGAAAACCCGTCCCCCGCATTTCCCGTGCGGAGACCTTTCAGAGAATCCGCCACGCCGCCGAGGGCGGCTTTCGCCTCCTTTTGGGTGAGAGAGCCGCGTTCCAGCCCGTTTGCGGCGTCGAAGAGAAGGCGGGCGCAGCTGTCCACCGTCTTGTAATTTGCGAGCACTCTGTCGGCGGCCTCCGCCATATCGCCGCGGAGGGTGATGTCGGGCACGGCGCGGTCGAGCACGGAGACGTTCTCCCCCCTGTCCTCCATGAGCGAGCAGATCCTGCGGGCGTCCGCCTTGGAATAATAACAGGCGAGCACGACCGTGTCTCCGTCGGGATATCCCGCGCCGCCCGCGGCATAGACTTCCCCGACGACCGCGGCGGAGGTGGACGCACGGCATTCCCTCACGAGAAAGTAAAATTCGTCGTCCACTTCGATCCGCCCGACGGGAGAGCCGGCAAGGATGACGATCCCGATGAACAGCCCGACGAGGACGGCAAACGCGCCGACGGCGATCCAGAATCCGCTCCGTGTGAGGCGATATCTCGAAAACATATTCTATTGTATGCGTCCGCCTTCGGACAGTATGAAAAAAGCCCCTTGCGGGACTTTCTTTGAAACGCTCATTTGCGCCGTCTTAAAATATCGCCTTCGTGGAGCGGATAGGGGCATGGCAGAATGTAACGCGCTTGCACGAGCTTTGCGTCCGCGCAAGCGTTCCCCTCCGCGTCTAAAAGCCCCTTCACCGCAAACGTTTTCCCGAACGAGGCGGAAGGTGAGAGGATCTCTAATTCCTCTCCTTCCCGAAACCTGCCGCGCATCTCGACGACGGCATTTGCGCCTACCATGTCCGTAACGATGCCGATAAAATCGTACATGCCCCCCGTCTGCGTGCTGTCGACAGACTGCGACATGCCCCCCTCGTTCAGTTCATAAGCGGTCGTATAAGGTCGGTGCGAGGAGTTCAGAAGTTCTGCGGAAAGGGCGTCGGAAAGCCCCTCGTCCATGATCCTGCGGTAGGCGTTAACGACAGTGGCGAGGTAAAATTCCCCCTTCATGCGCCCCTCGATCTTAAAGGAGCAGACCCCCGCCGCGGCAAGATCCGAAAGATGTGCGCTCATGTTCAGATCCTTGCTGTTCATGACATAGGCGGCTTTCCCGTCCTCTTCCACGTCGTAGAAGTCCTGCGAGGTGCTCTCCCTCGTCTGGACGCGGTAGCCTCTCCTGCAAGCCTGCACGCATGCGCCGCGGTTGGCGGGGCGGCCGTCCATATAGTCGGACATGTAGCACCGACCGCTGTAAGAGATGCACATCGCGCCGTGGACGAACGCTTCTAATTCAAGTGCGGGCGCCGCCGCATGGATCGCGGCGATCTCTCCCACGGAAAGTTCCCGCGCGAGGACGACGCGGCTCGCCCCCTGTTCGTACCAGAACCGCGCGGCTTCCGCGTTGAGCGTGTTCGCCTGTGTGGAGATATGGACGGGGAGGCTCGGCGCGACTCTTTTACACAGCGAAAATACGCCCGGATCGGAGATAAGCACGGCGTCCGCCTTCAACGATTCGAGCAGGCGGAAATGTTCTTCCAAGCGCGGAAAATCGGCGTTCCGCGCAAAAATGTTTGCGGCGACGTACACTTTTTTGCCGCGCGCATGGGCAAATTCGATCCCCTCTTGCAGTTCTTCGTCCGTAAAATTATCGGCAAAGGTGCGAAGAGAAAAGGACTTTCCGCCGAGATAGACGGCGTCTGCGCCATAATAGAAGGCAAGTTTGAGCTTTTGAAGGTTGCCCGCAGGGGCAAGAAGTTCCTGTTTCATGATAGTTTTTCGGAGACCGCAAGCCCTTCGCCGATCCCGAGGATCTCCGTATGAAAATCGGGGTCGGACTGCAAGACGCGGAGATATTCCCTGATGTGTTGTATGAGCATTCTGCGCTTTTTTGGCGGTTCACCGTCCACCCAGCCGAAGAGGAGCACGTCATCCGAGAGAAGATACCCGCCCCGCCGCAAGAGCCGTTTAAGATGGGGCAAATAGCGCGAATATTGCACTTTGGGACCGTCCAAAAAGATGAGATCGAACAGTCCCTCCATGAGAGGCAGGATCTCGGCGGCGTCCCCTTCGAAGAGCGTGACGCTCTCCCGCAAGCCGAAAAGAGTAAAGTTTTCCCGCGCTTTTTCGGCGCGGACGGGATCTTTTTCGATCGCGGTGACGCGCTTTGCCCCCGCAAGCAGAAGCGCGATGGAAGTCAGTCCTTCCGCCGCCCCGATCTCCAAAATATTTTCCGCGCCGATCGCCGACGCGACCGACAGGATCTTTGCAAGCGTTTCGTCCGCACAGGTAGGATCCCGCCCCGCCTTTGCCTTCTCCCGCAGGGCGGCAAGGCGCGGATCGAGCGGCTTCATTCGCCCCACTCCGCCGTCTGTTCGGCGGCGCGCTCTTCATACACCCGCCCCAAGACGCGGTTTACAACGGGGAAGGGAGATCCCACCGCCGCCGCGGGCAAAGGCTCCGAATTCGTCGTCTTGAAGAGTCGATGGAAGATCGCCGTCAGGACTTCGATCTCCTCGCGGTAGATCTCCGCATGCGCGCACTGGGTACGGAACTCCTCGTATTCGGTACGCGCCGTCGCAACGTCTCCCTCGTCGAGTTTAATGAGAATGTAGAAGAACGCCGTCTTGTACTTCCAGCCCGCGCCGCCGCCATGGCGGAGACTGTCGATATACCGCTTTGCCGTCGGAAGATCGTCGAGCGCCATATTGACGCGGATGTAGCGCGTGAGAGCGACCATACGGATGAGGAAAAAGAAGGGACTCTTCATCTTCTTTTCGATGAGCGCCTTCTCTTCCGCATACTGCTTGTTTTCGCAGAGCTTGCCGCACTTGATATTGAGATTGTCCTGCGCGATGACGAGGCAGAGGGCGAGAACGTCCGCAAGGAGCGCGACCGCGCCGATGATGCCGACATAGTAATAATCGCGGGACAGAAACCCGAACACCGTGGCGGCGACCAGCAGAGCGGCTGCGACGGAGTAGAGTGCATACACGGCAATATGACGTTTCATGTTGACCTCCTTGTTATATCATGACCGCCCCCTTGCTTCCCCTTTTAGGGGAAGTACCCGCGCAGCGGGGGATAGGGTTTCCGGAAACCCCTCTGTCACTCACTATGTTCGTGACATCTCCCCTAAGAGGGGCGACAAGATCCTCTGTCACTCACTATGTTCGTGACATCTCCCCTAAGAGGGGCGACAAGATCCTCTGTCACTCACTACGTTCGTGACATCTCCCCTACGAGGGGCGACAAGAAATAAGGAACGCATAATTCAGAATCATTGCCCACCCCCTACCACTCTCCTTGGGAGGAGGCATGTTCATTGTGCAAGAATACACTTACACTTCCTGAATGACGGGTACGATCATGGGAGACTGCTTGCTCTTCTTAAAGATATAATTGCGGACGGCGCGGCGGATAGCGATTTCCGCTTCCGCGGCTCCTGCACTTGACGGAACGCCCGAGAGCGCCTTCATCACGACGGACGAGATCTCGCGCAAGTCGTTCTTTTCATCCGTAAAGACAAAACCGCGGCTCTCGATGACGGGTTCGCCCAGAACGGCGCCGCCCGAAAGGCAGACCCCGATGATGAATACCCCCTCGGCGGAGATATGCAATCTGTCTTTGAGCGCCTCGCCCGTCGCGTAATCCTCGAATCCGTTTCCGTCGATGAGGCGCGCGCCCGCGGGAAAGCTCTCGCCCTGTTTGAGGCTGTCGTCCGTGAGCTCCACGCACGTCCCGATCTCTGGGATAAAGGTGCGCGAGGGATCCATGCCCATCTCTTGCGCGAGGAGCACGTGTCTCTTCAAGTGCCTGTACTCGCCGTGGATGGGAATGAAGAATTTCGGCTTCAAGAGGGAGTGCAGGATCTTGTGCTCTTCCTGGCAGGCATGTCCCGAGACGTGGATCTTTTCGAGGCTCTCGTAGACGACGTTCGCGCCCCGCTTATAGAGATTGTTGATGACGCGGTAGATCATCCGCTCGTTCCCCGGAATGGGGCTTGCGGAGATGATGATCGTATCGTTCGCGCCGATCGTCACTTTATTGAATTCGCCGTCCGCCATGCGTGTGAGCGCGGACATGGGTTCGCCCTGCGAGCCCGTGGAGACGATGACGATCTCACGGTCGAAGTAATTCTTTGTCTTTTCGACGTCGACAAGCACGCCCTCGGGAATGGAGATCTCGCCGATCTTCGAAGCCGCCTCGACGACGCCCAGCATGCTTCTCCCCGAAAGGGCGACCTTCCGCCTGAATTTGACGGCGATGTCGATGATCTGCTGCAAACGGTGCACGTTGGAGGCGAACGTCGCAATGATGATGCGCCTGTCCGCGTTCTCGGCAAAGAGATGTTCGAGGGTCGTCCCGACGACCTTTTCGCTCATCGTGAAGCCCTGCCGTTCGATGTTGGTCGATTCGCCTAAGTACAGAAGGACGCCCTTGTTGCCGTACCGCGAGATCTCTTCGAGGTCGATGGGCTTGCCCGCAACGGGCGTGAGGTCGATCTTGAAATCCCCGCTGTGGAAGATGATGCCGTAGGGCGTCTCTACGGCGAGCGCCAGCGCGCCCGCGATGGAGTGGTTGACGTTGACGAAATTGACGGTAAACGCCCCCGCCTTGACGGTGTCTTTGGGGGCGATGATGTGCTCTGTGACGTTGTTCAGCCTGTGTTCGCGGAGCTTATTGTCGACAAGGGCGAGGGTCAGCTTCGTCCCGTAGACGGGAATGTTCGGGATCTCTTTCAGGAGATAGGGAACGCCGCCGATATGGTCCTCGTGTCCGTGCGTCAGGAAGAGTCCGCGGATCTTCTGCCTGTTCTGGACGAGATATGTGATATCGGGAAATACGAGGTCGATCCCGGGCATCTCCTCCGTCGGGAAGATGATCCCCGCGTCGATGATGATGATATCGCTCCCGTATTCGAGCGCGGTCATGTTCTTGCCGATCTCCCCCACGCCGCCGAAAAAGAGCACCTTGACGGGTCTTTTCCGCTTCTTTTTGGGCTCGTCGCGCTTCGTTTGCACGGACGCGGGAGCGGCCTTTTGGGGGGCGGGCTTTTGGGGCTTCCTCGTCCTTTTTTGAGGTTCTTTTTCTTGGCTTTGTTCGGGTTCGGGTTGGCGGACGGGGGCGATCTTCGTGCCCTTTCCCTTAGCCTTGGAGCGTCTTTGCGGTTTGTATCCCGCCTCTTCCATTGCGGAACGGGTATTCGTCTGTCCCGTGCTCTTCGACTGTTTTTCCGCCTGCTCGCGGTTGAACGCCTCGATCCCGTTCAGGATCGCGAGTTCGATGGCGTCCTTGCCTGTATTTTTCTTTCCTTTCAAATGATACTCCTTGACTGATTACAAAGGAGAGCCGATAAATCAGCTCTCCTTTGTATCCATCGAATTTTTAATTTCTCAGAAATCCAAATCGGATTTATCGACGATCGCCGTCTTGATGAGTCCCTCGGCGAGAAGCTCTTCATCGCTGCGATAGAAGTACTGCGCCGCGTAATCGACATTCTCGCGTTCCTCTTTGACTGCGTTGTTCCGCTCCATGAGAAGATCAATGAGGCGGATCCCGCGTTTGACGGCAACTTTGCTCTTGATTTTGATCATCATCGGGGTGAGCTCATACATCTTGGTATCACCCGCGAATTTCTGATGATAGACGCTTTCGGGGAATTCGTCGGGATTGAGCGCAAGATACAGGCAGAGCGTCCTGCCGCGCATTCCGATCTTTACGAGAGAATCGTTCCCGATGAAGAATCTGTCGTTCGTCCAGTTGATCTGCGAACGCACCTTCCCGTAGGAGAGGATCGCGTTTTTGAGTTCGGAATAGTATTCCTTGATCTCCTCTTCGCTTCCGATGATCTTGGCGACAAAGCTGCGCTTATAGCGTATCATCTTCGTCTCGTCGTCCAGCACGGGCACCGCGGGAGCCGCCGCAGGGACGGTCACGACAACGGGTGCGGGAATATTCACGACGACGGGCGCCTGAACGGGAGCGGGCGCAGGCGCGGGCGCTTCCGCGGCGGCAAGCTCCACCGTTTCGTCGGCGACGACGGGTTCCGCCGTCGCTTCCCCTACGATGCGGTCGAGATCGACGGCGTCCGCACGGAGAAGTTCCGCAACGCGGGCAGCGATCTTTTCGATCGTCTCGTCGGTAAGGCTGACGGTTTCGATATGTTCGGAAATGGGCTCCGCGGTTCCGTCGGCGGGAGTTTCTCCTTCCTCCGCAACGACTGCCTCTTCCGCATTCTCTTCCGCGGCGGGCGCAACGTTTTGGGGAAGCGCGGCGACGACTTTCTCCGCGATGAGATCGTAATCGGTATTGGGAAGAAGCAACGCGATCTTTGCCGCAAGATCCGCATAGTCGAAAAGATCTCTCTTCTCTTCCGCGGGCTCTTCCGAATTCTCTTCTGCATGCTCTTCCGCCCGGGGCGCGGACTCCGCGGCGTTTTCTTCGGAGACTTCCGCGGGCTCTTCTGCGGGATGCAGGATCGCGGCGATCTTTTCGGCGATCAGATCATAATCGATCGCAGCGGCTTCGGCCTTCGCCTCCGCACTGTCCTCGACGACGGGAACGAGATGCGCGGCGACCTTCTCGGCAAGAAGATCGTAATCGAGAAGTTCCTTCTCTTCGGCGGGGACTTCCTCTTCCGCAGGCGTTTCCGCGGGAGCTTCCGCGGGCGAAACAGGGACTTCCGCAGGAGTCTGTGCGGGCGCCTCCGCCGTCTCCGCTTCGGGCACGGCCTCCGTTTCGGCTTCCTGCGCAAGCTGTTCACCGAGCGCGGCAACCGCAGATTCAAGACCCGAGATACGCGTTTCCATCGCTGCGATGAGACGCTCCTCATGCTCTTTGAGCTCTTTGAGAAGAGAATCGCTCATGGAACTGCGTTCCTGCGCGGCGGAATCGTAGATCGCGCTGTTCTGTTGAGCGAGATAGCCTACCTCGGCAACGGTTCTGTCGACGCCCTTCTTCAAATCATCCGACAACGCCTCGTAAGCATACGTTTGCTGCGCGGAGCTGAACTGTAATTCCTTGATGATTGATTGGCGGACCTCTTCAAGTTTCGCCGTAAAGCCCTTGTAGATCCCCTCGAGAAGGAGCGAGATCCTGTCCGAATTTTTTACGTCTTCCATGGTTACCTCGTCTGAATATGTATTTTGATAGATTTATGATACTACTGCCTTTTCTATTTTACACCAAATCGCAATAAATGTAAATATTTTTTTTGAAATTTTTCTGCTAAATGACAAGTTTTTTTGCATTTTCTGCGGGAAACGCTCTTTCTCGCGCGGGATCCGCCGTCCGATGCTACAATTTTTTGTGTTCGAGCTCCTTTCCCCGCATTTTCTCGCGGCTGTAAACGATCCCCGCGACCAGACAGATCATCATCCAATACACCCACAGCAGAAAGACGACGAGAAAGGTGAGCGCGCCGTACAGCCGCTCCTTGTCGCCGAAGTGCAGATAGACGGAAAAGGCGGCGGAGGCGAGAAGCCACAGGACGGATGTGTAAAAACTTCCCCTTGCCGTATCGAGGGGCTTGCAACGGTACGGGCAGACATAGGCGTTGAGCATCCATGCGCCGAAAAACCCCAATGCGAGAAGCAAGGCATAAAAAGCGGGATAGGAGATCCATTTCGAGAGCAGGCGGGCGGCGACGCTCGCAGCAAAGAGCAGGAGCCCCGCCACTGCAAAAAAGGCAAGGACGGCAAAGGTCAGAAGAATGGCGGAGATGCGCACTTTCCAGCCGTGCTTGACGCGTTTATAGGCGTAGATCATCTCCCCGCTCCTGCGCAGATGATAGAAAAACGCCGTGCTCGACCAAAGCGTCGTCGCGAGGAACACGACGCTCACCCCGCCGCCCGCATGGGCGGCATTTTTCCTCAGGATCCCGAGGAGCTCCCCCGCCCAATCGAAAAGCCCGCTGTTTTCGAGCGGGACTTCCAGCGCGGCGTTCCCGAAGAGCAGCGTGAGCCAAAAGAGAAAGGGCACCATGGAGAGGATGAGGAAGAAGGAGAGCGCGCCCGCGATCGTGGAATAGCGGTGGGCGGCAAGGGTACGGTAAGCGTCCGCAACTTTTTTTACCGCCTTTTTGAAAAACCCCATGCGACAAGTATGCGCAAGGCGCGCCATTTCTATTTTACAGACGCATTCTCCCCCATTTTTGATGACACGACAAAAAGCACGGGCGAGCCGTGCTCTCTATCTTGGTTTTTTAACTTACTTGAGGATCTTGGAGACCGCGCCGGAGCCGACCGTTCTGCCACCCTCACGGATAGCGAAACGGAGACCTTCTTCGATCGCGACGGGCTTGATCAGCTCGACCGTGATGGTAACGTGGTCGCCGGGCATGACCATCTCAACGCCCGCGGGGAGCTCGATGGAACCCGTGACGTCCGTCGTTCTGATGAAGAACTGGGGACGATAGTGGTTGAAGAATGCGGTGTGACGGCCGCCCTCATCCTTGGTCAGGACGTAGACCTGAGCTTCGAACTTCGTTGCCGTGGGAACGGTGCCGGGCTTCGCAATGACCTGCCCTTTCTCGATATCCGTACGGTTGATACCGCGGAGAAGCGCGCCGACGTTATCGCCCGCCATCGCTTCGTCGAGCTGTTTGTGGAACATTTCGAGACCGGTAATGACGGTGGAACGGGGCTTCTCGATGAGACCGACGATCTCTGCGGGATCGCCGACGTGCGCAACGCCTCTCTCGACACGGCCGGTAGCAACGGTGCCGCGGCCGGAGATCGTAAAGACGTCCTCGACGGGAAGAAGGAAAGGCTTCTGGTCGTCACGGGCGGGCGTAGGAATGTAGCTGTCGACTGCATCCATGAGCTCGAGGACGCACTGGCATTCGGGAGCCGCGAGGATCTCTGCGTCGGAAGCGCCGCTGGTCGCCTTTTCAAGCGCTTTGAGCGCGGAACCCTTGATGATCGGGATGTCGTCGCCGGGGAAATCGTAGCTCGAAAGGAGCTCTCTGATCTCCATCTCGACGAGGTCGAGAAGTTCGGGATCGTCCATCTGGTCGACCTTGTTGAGGAAGACGATGATATAAGGGACGCCGACCTGGCGGGCGAGCAGGATGTGCTCACGGGTCTGGGGCATAGGGCCGTCCGTCGCAGCAACGACGAGGATCGCGCCGTCCATCTGCGCGGCGCCGGTGATCATGTTCTTGACATAGTCCGCGTGGCCGGGGCAGTCGACGTGCGCATAGTGGCGCTTGTCTGTCTCGTACTCAACGTGTGCGGTGTTGATCGTGATACCGCGCGCTTTCTCTTCGGGCGCCTTGTCGATTTCGTCGTAGCGCATCTTCTGAGCCTGACCTTTGCACGCCATAACCATGGTGATAGCTGCGGTCAAAGTGGTCTTGCCGTGGTCAACGTGTCCGATCGTACCGATATTGACGTGCGGCTTGCTTCTGTCGAACTTTGCTTTTGCCATTTTGATGTTCTCCTTAATCTTTTTTTATTTTTTGATAACTTTTTCCCCGTTTTCAGGGGAAGCGCAGCTATCTATCAAACAATGTGATATCAAGCTGAATCGCTTGTCGCCTAATATTATAACCGATATGCGAGGAATTTGCAATCGTTTACGGAAAAATTTTACAAAAATTTGTCCGCAAAAAGCTATTTCCGCGCATTTTCCGCGGTTAGTTGTTCTTTCCCGCCCTGTCGTGAATGATCTTTTCGGAGATGGAGCGGGGTACTTCGTAGTAATGATCGAACTGCATCGTGAACTGCCCTCTGCCCTGCGTACGCGAACGGAGCTCCGTTGCGTAGCCGAACATTTCGGAGAGCGGGATCTCTGCGTCGATGATCTTCGCGCCGTTTCTGTCGTCCGTGTTGCAGATATTGCCGCGGCGGCTGGAAACGTTGCCCATGAGGTCGCCGAAGTAATCTTCGGGCGTGATGATCTGCACCTTCATGATGGGCTCGAGAAGCACGGGCTTCGCCTTCTCCATCCCGTTCTTGAACGCCATGGAGCCTGCGATCTTGAACGCCATTTCGGAGGAGTCGACCTCGTGGAAACTTCCGTCGTACACTTCGACGCGGAAGTCCACGACCTCATAGCCGGCGAGGAAGCCGTTCTTCGCCGCCTCCTGGATCCCCTTATCGATGGCGGGGATATATTCCTTGGGAATGGAACCGCCCACGGTGAGGTCCTCGAACGCGTAACCCGCGCCGGGCTCCTGCGGAATGAGACGGATCTTGCAGTGGCCGTACTGACCCTTTCCGCCCGACTGCCTCTTGTAGAGCCCTTCCGCCTCGACGGCGTTCCGGAACGTTTCGCGGTAAGCGACCTGCGGCGCGCCGACGTTTGCTTCCACGTGGAATTCGCGGAGGAGCCTGTCCACAATGATATCGAGGTGCAATTCGCCCATACCGGCGATGATGGTCTGCCCGGTCTCTTTATCGGTGTACGTCTTGAAGGTGGGATCCTCCTCGGCGAGCTTGATGAGCGCGAGCGTCATCTTCTCCTGCCCCGCCTTGGTCTTGGGTTCCAAAGAGAGCTGGATGACGGGATCGGGGAATTCCATCTTCTCCAAAACGATGGGGTGTTTCTCGTCGCAGAGCGTGTCGCCCGTCGTGGTGTTTTTGAGCCCGACGATCGCGCAGATATCGCCCGAATAGATCTCCGAGATATCCTTTCTCTCGTTTGCGTGCATTTGGACGAGACGTCCGACGCGCTCCTTCTTGTCTTTCGTCGAATTATAAACATAAGAGCCCGCTTCGAGCACGCCCGAATAGCAGCGGAAGTACGCAAGGGAGCCCACGAAGGGGTCGGTCGCGATCTTGAAAGCAAGTCCCGCGAACGGTTCGTCGTCAGACGTCCTTCTCTCTTCCTCCTCGCCCGTTTCGGGGTTGGTGCCCCTGACGTGGTCGACGTCCACGGGGCTGGGAAGGAAGTGGATCACGGCGTCGAGCAGGAACTGCACGCCCTTATTCTTATAGGAAGAGCCGCAGAGCATCGGGACGGCTTCCATTTTGAGGCAGCGCTGGCGGAGCCCCTTGAGGATGTCGTCTACCGAAAGGTCGCCCTCTTCGAAGTACTTTTCCATGAGCTCGTCCGACGCGGAAGCCGCTTCCTCGACGAGTTTTGCATGGTATTCCTTTGCAAGATCCATCATGTCGGCGGGAATGGGCTCCTTGCGGAAGTCCTTCCCCATATCGTCATAATAGACTTCCGCCTCCATGCGGATGAGGTCGACGATCCCGCGGAAGGAAGTCTCCTTCCCGATGGGAAGTTCGACGGGGACGGGATTTGCGCCCAATCTTTCGCGGATCATCTTCTCGACGCGGAAGAAATCGGCGCCGTTGATGTCCATCTTGTTGACGTACGCAATGCGGGGAACCTTATAGGTATCCGCCTGACGCCAGACCGTCTCGGACTGGGGCTCGACGCCGCCCTTTGCGCAGAACGTCGCGATCGTGCCGTCCAAAACGCGGAGCGACCGCTCGACCTCGACCGTAAAGTCGACGTGTCCGGGCGTATCGATGATGTTGAAACGGTGCCCTTTCCAGATGCAGGTCGTCGCGGCAGACGTAATGGTGATCCCGCGCTCCTGCTCCTGAACCATCCAGTCCATGGTCGCGGCGCCCTCGTGAACCTCGCCGATCTTGTGCGTTTTACCCGTATAATAGAGGATACGCTCTGTCGTCGTGGTCTTTCCGGCGTCGATATGCGCCATGATACCGAAATTTCTCGTGTGTAATAAATCGTATTCTCTTGCCATGCCTTACCTCGATCAGAAGCGGAAATGGGCAAACGCCTTATTCGCTTCCGCCATCCTGTGCGTATCTTCCTTCTTCTTCACGGACGCGCCCGTATTGTTGTAGGCGTCCATAAGCTCGGCCGCGAGCTTCTTCGACATCTCTCTCTCGCTGCGCTTTCTCGTTGCGATGACGAGCCAGCGGATGGCGAGCGTCTGGCGGCGCTCCGGCCTGATCTCGACGGGGACCTGATAGTTCGCACCGCCGACGCGCCTTGCCTTGACTTCGACCACGGGGGTGATGTTGGCAAGCGCCTGATTGAAAATTTCCATGGGTTCCTGATTGAGTTTCTTCCCCATTTCCTCAAAAGCGTCATACACGATCTTCTGCGCGACGCTCTTTTCGCCGTCGAGCATGATCTGGTTGATGAGCTTGGTGACGACCTTGCTCCCGTACAAAGGATCGGGCAGGACGTCTCTTTTGGGAACTCTCCCTCTTCTGGGCATAATGATGTCCTCCTTTTTTGATTTTGACTGCGGCTTTTCACCGCACCGGGGTTTCCCCTTCGGTTAAGCTATCGCTTGCTTTATAAATAAAGTAGCGAACCTTCTCCCCCGCTTACGGGGAATACTGCCTACTTCTATCGGGTCCCTGTTGAGATATTCCGAAAAGTAGACAAGTTCGGGCGCAATGTTATTTAGGTCTCTTTGCGCCGTACTTGCTGCGGGCCTGCTTGCGCTTTGCAACGCCTGCCGTATCGAGCGCGCCGCGGATGATGTGATAGCGGACGCCGGGCAGATCCTTGACTCTTCCGCCGCGGATGAGAACGGAGCTGTGCTCCTGCAAATTGTGACCTTCGCCGGGAATGTACACGGTACCTTCCTGCTTGTTCGTCAATCTCACCCTTGCGATCTTCCTAAGAGCCGAGTTGGGCTTCTTGGGAGAAGTCGTCGTCACGGAAAGGCATACGCCGCGCTTTTGGGGGCACTGGTCGAGAATGGGGCTCTTGGATTTGAACGCCTCTCTTTCTCTGCCTTTCTTGATGAGCTGGTTGATTGTGGGCATCTTTAACCTCCTTACAGTATTTTCGGAATATCCTCAAAATCTTTCGATCTCGGAGAATCTGTTTTTTTACGCCCTTTTCGGCATGAAAAAAGATTGCCGAATTACAGGCAAAAGACATTTTACCAAATTCGCAACTTTCTGTCAACAAAATCACGGCATGTTTTTTCGAAAAAAAGTCCGTTTTTCGGAGCGAATTTCCCTTCAATGATTGACAAAAACGCGAAAAAGCATTAAGATAAATAGGAAAATTATTAAAAGGAAGGAATTACCATGAACAAAATGACCGTAAAAGATCTGAAAGACCTCCGCGGCAAGCACGTCCTCGTGCGCTGCGACTTCAACGTCCCCATGAAGGACGGCAAGATCACGGACGAGAACCGTATCATCGGCGCGCTCCCCACCATCCAATATCTGCTCGACGCGGGCGCAAAGGTGACCCTTTGCTCGCACATGGGCAAGCCGCACTCCATTTTCTCGGACGAGGTGAAGCTCAACAAAAAGGATAAGGCAAAGGTAGAGAAGGGCGAGACGACCGCGGAAGCCATCATCGAAAAGGCAAAGAAGGAAGAGCCCAAAAAGCTCACCCTCGCGCCCGTCGCGGCCCGCCTCAACGAACTTCTCGGCGGAAAAGTGACGTTCGCGCACGACGTCGTGGGCCCCGACGCACAGGCGAAAGTCGCCGCGTGCAAGGAAGGAGAGGCCGTTCTCCTCGAAAATCTCCGCTTCCACTGGGAAGAAGAGAAGAAAGATCTCGAATTCTGCAAAAAGCTCGCCGCTTACGCCGATATCTATGTCAACGACGCATTCGGCACGGCGCACCGCTCGCATGCTTCGACGGCGGCGATCGTCGAATACGGGCTCGTCAAGACCGCCGTCTGCGGCTTCCTCATCGAAAAAGAGCTCTCCGTGATGGCGGACTCCCTCGACCACCCCGTCCACCCCTTCGTCGCGATCTTGGGCGGCGCAAAGGTCGCGGATAAGCTCGGCGTCATCTCCAACCTGCTTGAAAAATGCGATACGCTCATTATCGGCGGCGGCATGGCGTACACCTTCCTTAAAGCGCAGGGCTATGAAGTCGGCACTTCGCTTGTGGACGACGAAAAACTCGACTACTGCAAAGAGATGATCGCAAAGGCGGCGGCAGAGGGCAAGGAGCTCCTTCTCCCCGTCGATACCGTCATTACGGCGGCGTTCCCCGATCCCATCGACGCACCCGTCGAAGTGGAGACGGTCTCCTCGCACGCGATCCCCGCAGACAAGATGGGACTCGATATCGGCGAAAAGACCCGCGCGCTATATGCGGAGAAGGTAAAGACGGCAAAAACTGTGATCTGGAACGGCCCCATGGGCGTGTTCGAGAACCCCATCCTCGCCGCAGGAACGAATGCCGTTGCGGCGGCGCTTGCGGACGCGAAGGGCGCGACGACGATCGTCGGCGGCGGCGACAGCGCGGCGGCTTGCACGCAGCTCGGTTATGCGGATAAGATCACGCACATTTCGACGGGCGGCGGGGCTTCCCTCGAACTCTTCGAAGGCAAAGTCCTTCCCGGCATCGCCTGCCTGAACGAGAAGTAAGGCGGGGCATAATTAGAACTCGTCCCGCCCCCCACCTCGCTTCCCCTCTTGCGTCATTCAGAGGGAGCTCTGCGACCGAAGAATCCCGAGGATGAAAGTTCGGACTGGATCTTCGGGATCCTTCACATTCGTAACTTCGCCCTTGCGGGCTCGTGCCGCGCTTCGACAACAAAAGAACGTGCGCGCGGGGCAGGATGACGCAAAAAACCCTGCTCCCCTAAGAGGGGCGCCGAGGAGCCCCCGTGCAAGGTCTCCAAACAACAAAAAAATCAATCAGGAGAAAAATTATGGCAAGAAAACCCATTATTGCAGGAAACTGGAAAATGAACAACACAGCAAGCGAGGGCGTAGAGCTCGTCAAAGCGCTCAAACCGCTTGTGAAAGACGCAAAGTGCGACGTCGTCGTATGCGTGCCCGCCATTGATATCCCCGCGGTCAAAAAGGCGGTCTACGGCTCGAAGATCAAGCTCGGCGCACAAAACGTGCACTTCGCCGAAAAAGGCGCATACACGGGCGAGATCTCCGCAAATATGCTCAAAGAGTACGGCGTTCAGTACGTCATCATCGGGCACAGCGAAAGACGGCAGTATTTCGGCGAAACGGACGAGACGGTCAATAAGCGTACCCTTGCCGCCCTTGCGGCGGGGCTCACCCCCATCGTCTGCATCGGCGAGAGCCTCGAAGAACGCGAAGGCGGGCTCACCGAAAAGGTGCTCGACAAACAGATCGCAGAGGGATTCAAGGGCGTTGAGGATTTTTCAAAGCTCGTCATCGCGTACGAACCCATTTGGGCGATCGGCACGGGCAAGACGGCAACCGCGGCGCAGGCGAATGAGACGATCGGCTATATCAGAAAGCGCGTGAAGAAGCTCTATCCGCACAAGAATGCGGGGAGACTCCGCATCCAATACGGCGGGTCGATGAATGCCGGCAACGCAAAGGAGCTTATGGCGCAGCCCGAGATCGACGGCGGACTCATCGGCGGCGCGTCGCTGAAACCCAACGACTTTGCGGCGATCGTACATTTCGACAAATAATCAAATAATAAGGTTAGGGAAACGGCTCCTCGCGGGGAGCCGTTTTTTTGTTGAACCCCCTTGTCCTCGCCCGAAGAGGTAAGCCTTCCCCTCGGCTCCCACGATAAGCAAAAAGAACAGCGGCAAATGCCGCTGTTCTTTTTGCGTGTTTTAGGAGTGACTGCCGTGTCCCATGAAGCTGCCGCGACACGGCGTAACTACTTTGACAGTCTTGCCGTCAGGCATTCTTGGAAAGACTTACATCACCGCCTGCTGCCCAACCGGGATCCTCGAATAAGATCGTCCCGTCATCATTAAAGGTAATGTTAAAAGTTAATCCGGACGCGCTAAGCGTATAATTGGTATCGCTTACCTTGACAAGCTCGGCTCCCTTGAACGTGTACGGCCCGTCAGAACAAAGAGCGCAATCACCGCAATTGAAAATCACAGAATCCGCTGTAATTTCGAGCGTCGTAGAATACATTCCACTCGGATCCGTATATTTTCCTTGTTGCTCTGTGGAGAAAACCGCACCTCCCACGTCTCCGCCGCCTTCGCTTTCCTTGAAGGTGACAACGACTGTCGTGTCGGAATCCACGGTGAACTTATAGACGCTGCCGGTAGCTTCGACAGGCTGTTCGTTCACAGTAACGCTGTCTACGACCTTGCCGTCGGGCGCGGTCACGCTAAGCGTCACTTCCGTTCCCTCTTCGTAGTACTTCTCATTCCAAGCGTTGGGAGAAAGCTCGTATTCGCCTTCCGTGCAAGTGACGTCAACAGAATGACGGACAATCGTGTCGACATACGCCTCTTCGAGGACGACCGTGTTACCGTCGTTATCGAAATAGTAGGCGATTTCGAGAGAATCGACAGGAGACGTGCTCGTGAGGACGAACGTCGTCGTGGTGACAACCGTTTGGAGTTTCGAATCGGTGCCCGCATAGGTCTTGACGACATAGGTGAGTTTGTTGTCGAGAAGGGTCGCTTCGACGACCACCCACGCCTTTCCGCCCTCCGCGTAGAGGGCGAGATAGTTCGCTTCATTCCATGCGGAGTCCGTGATGGCGAGTTGTTCGTACATCGCGTCTTGGGGCTGCGTCCAAGTATTCGTATCGTTCGAAGTGGAATTCAAGCCGAACGCAGCGGGATCCATGCGGAGACGGTACCACGCGTTATTGACGTTGATATCGACGACAAAGCCGTTCCAACCTTTCTGGCCGCCGCTGAACAGCCCCTTGACGACAACGGTATTACCGTTTGCGACCGTCTCTTTAAGGGTTCCGTCCGTGAACCATTGAAGGATCTGCCCGGTGACTTCATTCAACTTTTCGAAGTAGAGGTAGTTATCGAACACGGAGTTGAACCAGCAAATTCTGCCGTCCTCTTCCCATTGGAGGCTCCATGCTTCGAGCCCCACCGTCGCGTTATAGTAGTCCTCTCTGACTTTCGTCAAAACGGCGTCCTTTCCGTTGTAGTAGAGCTTGCCTTCCTCATCGACGACGATCGTATTGCCCTTGTCGTCTGCCCACTTGCCGTGATATTTCTCGGGCAAAGCCTCGGAGGTCTCATGCTCCGTCTTGGTCGAATAGATCATGCCGCCGTCTGCGCTGCCGTAGTTGCGGAACTCGATCTGCTTCAAATTCTTGTTATAGAGAAGGAGATACAGATCGCCGTTCGCATAGACGAAGTAGCTGATATACTTGTCGGAATCGATATCCGTCGTATTCTCGAATACCGTCGCCGTGTGAGGACCGTAGGTGATCGATCCCTTGTAGATACTCAACGGTTCGCCGCCGCCCGTCCAGCTGCCGACAAGCTCGTCGGCGATCGTAACGGGAGGGACTGTCGTTTCTTTGAGATAGTAAGCGTTTTCCGTCGCGTTGTTCTCGACATAGCTCACGCCGAGGAGATACGCCTCGAAGTCCATGAGAAGCTGGATCGTATAGGTCTTGGAGTCGCCTTCCTCATCGGTGACGGTGAATACATAGCCGTCAACGATCCCCGAACGGAGAAGGGTAATGGACTTGCCCTCGAAGGTGCAGCCGTCCTCTTGGCTGATCACGAGCTGGCTTCCGACAGTGCCCGAAGCGCTCTTGTTCCATGTGCCGATAAACTGCGGCTCGATCTGACCGTTGCCGAGGGTGTATTGGTAACCGCTTCTGCTCTCGACATAGAGCGTAGCAGCCGTATCGTGATAGACGTCATAAACATCAGTTCCCGCGACCACGGTGTAGGAGAATTTGCCGACGCCGTTGTCGTGCGCAAGCTGCGAAACGATCTTGCCGAGCGTATCGTTGACGGTGATCTTGCCTTCCTGGCTCACCGTCAGGGTGATCCCTGCGGCAGACCACGACGTTCCGAGCAGATCTTGCTCCGCAATGGTGAGTTCGGAGCAATCCTTCTTGACGAAGAAGTAAGATTTCTGGCCGGCAAGGATATCGGGATTGTCGTCCATATAAACATTCTCGTGAAGGGTGAGGATGTTTTCGGAAGCCGTGAAGTCGTAATCCTTCCCGTTGTGCTTGAATTCCGCATTCAGGTTGACAGACACTTCCTCGCCGTTATACTTCACGACGACAACGCCGCCCACCGTCTCGATCGACAAAGTATCGCCGGGCGTCGTGACGCCTTCCCACTCGCCGGGATAATCCTCGTTGGGGATCACAAAGCTCGATTTGCTCTTGGAGAAAAGAGTGTCGCCGACGGAGACGTACGTTCCGTCCCAAATGAGCGTGTAGAGATTGTCCCCCACAAGCATGACGTAGATGTGCGCATTCACTTCGGTGACATAATCGCCATCTCCGATCTTCTCGACGTAGCCCGCGTCAACGACAAAGGCCGCCTTGGAGCTGTTGTAGGTAACTTCGCTTGCCGTGATCTCCATCTCGATATCGCTGTTCGTCGCATACCAATGACCTTGATATTTATCCTCGATCTCGGGGACGAAGCTGTGCGCGACATAGGTTTTCTCGCTGCCCGAAACGAGCACGAGGAGCGAACTTTCGGTAAAGCCCTCGCTCGCAACTTCGAGCTGGTAGGACTTTCCGCCCGCCGTGAACGCATAGGACTGCCCGGAGGTATCCGATCCGTTCGTCACGCCCGTCACGGGCTCGGCATTGAACGTCATCGTCTTTGCGCCGATCACGATCGTAACGCTTTCGTCAAGCGATTTCCACGTACCCTGCCACGTAAGCCCGAATTCAACGCCCGCTTCGGGAAGGGTGCTCGTATCCTCATGGAATACAATGTTTACCGTCGTGTCCGCGTCTGCGGTGAAGGTGTAGACGCCTGCGCCCTCGCCCTTCGTTGCGGGACGGCCGTTGACGGTTACGTCATAAATCACATAGCCGTCGTCCGGGGTGACCGTAAGGGTGACAGACGCGCCCTTTGCGACCTGGCCGTCCACGGGTGCGGGATCGAGCGTGTAGCTCCCTTCCGAACCGCAGGTGACGGTAACGTTCACCTTTTCGTCTACGGGAGGAACTTCGCCCTGCGCCTTGAAGGTGATCTCGACCGTCGTATCCGCGTTTGCCGTGAAAACGTACTTGCCTTCGCCGTTTGCCGTGACTGCCGACCCGTTCACTTTGACGGAATCGACCTCATAGTTCGCGTTCGGCGTGACCGTAAGGGTAACGGACGCGCCCTTTGCGACCTGGCCGTCCACGGGTGCGGGATCGAGCGTGTAGCTCCCTTCCGAGCCGCAAGTGACGGTAACGTTCACCTTTTCGTCTACGGGAGGCGGAGTGACCGTCTTTGCCTTGAAGGTAACGGCGACCGTCGTGTCCCCGCTCACTGTAAAGACGTACTTGCCTTCGCCGTTTGCGGTGAGCGCCGACCCGTTTGCTTTGACGGCTTCGACCTCATAGTCCGCATTCGGCGTGGCCGTGACGGTAACGGAGGTATTCTCCTCATATTTGCCGTCCTGTGCCGCGGGATCCAGAGCAACTGTTCCCTGCGCTGCGTCATACTCGGCTACCGTGACAGTGTAATAGATCTTTTCCGCGGGAGCGGGTTCGTCGCCGTCATCGCACGCGGCGGCGAAGAGTCCCAAACAGACAAGGAGCATTACACTGAGAACAGCAATGAGTACTTTCCTGACTTTTTTCATACTATCCTCCTAATAAAATATTTTCTGTTTCTGATGTATATTATGCAACCGATTTTTATACGTTCGGCGGCGCATCCGTTATGTGTATGCAACATATTTACAAATTTATGAAAATATCAGCCTTTTCTTGTGATATTATCAATTATTATGCGCATATGAAAGGTATTTTTGTATAAATATAGCATAACTTTTTCCCCTTGTCAACTTTTGAAAGGGGGATATCGGAAAAAAATTAAAATTTTTTCATTTTGGGTTCTCGCTGCCTCCCGACTACAACCCCCACCTGTCGCGCTTAGCGCGCCACCCGCCCCCTTCAAAGGGGGCAGGTCTTGCCCTCGCTGCCCCTTTCAGGGGAAGTCCCCGAACGTAGTGAGGGGAAAGGGGTTTCGGAAACCCCTCTGTCACTCGCGTTGCTCGTGACATCTCCCCTACGAGGGGCGACAAGAGCCCCCACAAGCCCTACCCCCTACGGGGGGAGGGTGGCACGGCGTAGCCGTGACAGATGGGGGGGGGAATAAGGTAAACATTATCCCCCCCACCACCGCCTACGGCGGAGCCTCCCCCCAAGGGGGTAGGCCCTTCTTGCTGCCCCTAAAAGGGGTGACAAGCGATCCTCCCCGCAGGGGTTAGCGGCGGGCTTCAAAAAGGAAAAAATAAAAAATATCAACGAGCGCTTGAAAAAAATAAAGCGGTAGTATATAATAGGTAGGTAAGAAAGGAGAACTTCAATGAAAAAACCTTATGCGATCATCATCATGGACGGCTACGGGCTCAACCCCGAGCATACAGGAAACGCCATCTACATGGACGGCAGCAAAAACGTGAATTATTACAGAAACGCCTATCCCTCGGCGACGCTCGGCGCGAGCGGGCTCTCCGTGGGGCTCCCCGACGGGCAGATGGGAAACTCCGAAGTGGGGCATCTCAATATGGGCGCGGGGCGGATCGTCTATCAGGATCTCACCAAGATCACGAAAGCCATTCAGGACGGCGACTTTTTCGAAAATCCCGCCCTCATCAAGGCGATGGACAGCGCGCGCAACAATCATAAAAAACTGCATCTTTGGGGGCTTCTCTCCGACGGCGGCGTGCACAGCCATATCACCCACCTCTTTGCGCTCCTTAAAATGGCGAAAGAGCGCGGCGTGCCCGAATGCTATGTGCATGCGTTTATGGACGGAAGAGACGTCTCCCCCACCTCGGGCGTAGAGTATGTGAAAGAGCTTCTGGCGAAGATGAAGGAGCTCGGCTACGGGAAACTCGCCTCTCTTTCGGGAAGGTACTATTCCATGGACCGCGACAACAATTGGGACAGAGAGGAAAAGAGTTACGACATGCTCACCCTCGGCGCCGGTCTCCATGCGGAAGATCCCGTCAAGGCGCTGGAAGATTCCTACGCAAGCGGCGTAACGGACGAATTTGTGATCCCCACCAACATCTGCGAGAACGGCAAGCCCGTCGCGCTCGTCGGAAAGGGCGACAGCATCATCTTTTTCAACTTCCGTCCCGACCGCGCCCGCGAGATCACCCGCGCGTTCACCCAAAAGGAGTTTATCGCTCCCAAGGGCACGGCGTTCGAGAGAAAGACGGGTTTCCTTGCGCCCGTGTACGTCTGCTTTACGGTGTACGACGCGCTGTTCGAGGGCGTGGAGATCGCTTTCCCCAAGCAGAGCCTTGAAAATACGCTCGGCGAATATCTCGCAAAAATGGGCAAGAAGCAACTTCGCATTGCAGAGACGGAAAAGTACGCGCACGTCACCTTCTTCTTCAACGGCGGCGTGGAACAGCCCAATGAAAACGAGGTGCGGGTGCTCATCAATTCCCCGAAAGTCGCCACCTACGACTTACAGCCCGAAATGAGCGCGCCCGAGGTCACCGAACGCGTCCTTGAAGAGCTCTCGACGGGCGAATACGACGCGATGATTTTGAACTTTGCTAACTGCGACATGGTCGGGCATACGGGCGTCATTCCCGCGGCGGTCAAAGCCGTGCACACCGTGGACGAGTGCGTGAAGAAGGTCGTCGATAAAATTCTGTCGATGGGCGGTGCGGCGCTTCTCACCGCCGACCACGGCAACGCCGACAAGATGCTCGATACGGACGGGTCGCCCTTCACCGCCCACACCACCAACCCCGTGCCCGTGGTGCTGATCTCGGAGGAGCTGAAAGACGTCACGCTGCGCAAAGACGGCATCCTTGCCGACCTCGCCCCCACCCTTTTGGAAGTGATGGGACTCCCCATCCCTCCCGAGATGACGGGAAAGAGCTTGATCGTAAAATAAAGATCATATGAAACCGTCCCCCGACCGCGATCGCGGTCGGGGGACGGTTTCATATAAGGAAAATTTATGCTAAGGGTTATGCCTTGGGCGCATGAAATTATATTTTTATTTTTTGAATACGATAACCTGCGAGCTTTCCGGAGAAATCATGATAAGCGTAGAGCCGTCACATTCGCAAGTCACGGGATAATCTTCGATTGTGATCGTAATCTTATTTGGCTCGCCTTCGACTTCTTCCCATGTGCCCGTCACTCCCTTTCTATCTTCTTGGAGCCTTAATAAAACGCTTCCGTCAGATTTGAGACGAACGGTGCGGACGTCTTTTGTGGCGACAACTCCCTATGGAAGTACATCTCCGATTTTATATTCTTTTATGACGCCATCCGTTTCGATCCGCATTGAGTCAAAGTAGTAACTTCCCGCCTTTTCGCTGCTCCAACCGCAAGCGCCCAAACAAATTACACCGATCATGGCGACGGCGAGAATGAAACACGCTGCCCCAAACCTCTTAAATTTTTTCATGATATTATTTCTCCTGCATGCGTTTCAATGCCGCGGCTTGCGCTTCCGCCTGCGCCCACCGCTCCTCCTCCTTTGCTTTATCAATAGCAGCGAGCACGGCGCGGCGAAACTCCTCTGTGTTCTTTACATAGGGAAATCTTGCATTGGTCGACCTGCCGTTTACGATCTGTTGTGATCCTGCCGAAACGACTTCCAAAGTTCCGTAGTGGAAGAGCGCGCCGAATAAGCCGTTTTCTGCCCGAATATTATCTAGTTTCAAGAGAAGGATATCTATGACGCTTTTTGAGATAAACCCTTTTCTTCCCAACAGTCTTTTATTCGTAACGACAATTTGATTGCACATGACCGAAATGACTGAATGGAGAAAAACACATGCGCCGATGAACATTGAAATGATAAGGCACAGGATCTGCATTACTTCGAATACTTTCACGAGAATATCTATCGTCGCTTCCGAAGCCATGTCGTTATTTTCAATCGGAATCAAGACTGCCTCTAGCCCATACCAAAGAGCGAGACCGACTGCGAAACAAATCGTTGCTACAATCAGTGCTGAAAACAATGCCGCCTTGCTGTGCGTCACGCGCGCAAGGATCCTTTCGTCTTTTCCGAGGTTATTTTCTACATAGCCCATATTTTTTCTCCTCTCTTGTATTAATGCAATCATTATATACGAGAATTTCTCGTATGTCAAGCAAAAAAACGAGAATTTTTCGTAAAATATATAACATGGAACAAAACCTATCATGCAGGCTGCGTGAAATTCGTTTGGAAGCAAAACTGACACAAATGGAATTCGGGCAAAAACTGGGCGTCTCGCAGGATACCGTTTCCCTATGGGAAAAGGGAAAAAGCCTTCCCGCCGCAGAATATATCATCCTTATCTGCAAACAATTCGACATTTCCGCCGATTATTTGCTCGGGTTGAAAGACTTTTGAAAAATTTTCCTTTCAGAAAAGAACATATTATGAAAGCGCGCCGCATGCATTTGCACACGGCGCTTTTTTTAGGTGCTCTCTTGCCCTCGCCCCTTCGGGGAGAGGGTGTCCCGCAGGGACGGGTGAGGGGCATATTCTGGGGCATATTCTATTGTCATGTCGAGCCGCCCCGCCCGCACATTCTTTCGTCGTCGAAGGGCGGCACGAGCGGCGCTCATGCTGAAGCACAAACGAAGAATCTCGTTCAATTAACGGAATCCTTATTAGCCTATAATCCCAGTCCAACCCCGAAGAGTATAATCATACTAAAATTCGCGGCAGCCATGATCAGCGGAAGAATAAACTCATTGATAAGTTCGATCCCGTGATATTCGCTATGAAACAGATAACTTGCCGGAAGAATGTTGTACAGAAAAAATACAACATATAATGCAATCAGTACGCCCTTGGGGATCATATTCAAAACTCCCTCGGGATCAATCACAAGAAAGACTCCCGTCAGATTCAGAATCACCGTTGGAGCAACAATTATGAACGCTTTTGCGATAGCCCAAAAAATTTTCTTGCTCTTGCTGAATGATTGCGCCTTGTCCTCATATTTTTCATGAATTTCCTTCCAAGATCCTGATTTGAAAAAATAATCCCAGGTAATGGAAAAGAACCAGGTTACCATGACCATCGCGTACAAGACCGGGGACCACCACCCTATAAGGATCATTGGAAATAGCATGAAAACAAATCCTACTCCCAGACCAATAAACCACTTCGCATAGGGAGGCAATTTTTCATCCGAACTTCCGTAGGAGTTCGAACCGGAAGCCGTTGCCGCAGTCTCCGCCGGATCCTCTTTTTTCAAATCATCATAATAACGAGTTCCTGCGGAAAAAACTTCCACTTTCCCGCCGTTGATCTTGATATTATATCCTGTGGCCGTCCCATTTTTCCAGACAGAATACTCCCCTTCTCCGCCCCATGAGTTAACCGATGATAGCGTGTAGGGCGTATAGTCACCCAAATACTCTCTGACTCTTCCCTCCGTTAACTCAAACCGGGGAAACGTATCGTTGGATAAACGAAATTCACTCCCATTGAACACCACACAATTTGACGTCCAGGTGTTTGAATTTTCCCTTAAAAAATCCAAAAATTCCATAAACTCTCCTTCTGTGTAAACTTTTTATATTGTAATCTAATAATAATTAGAAGTCAAGCATTTGAAACTAATTTTTGTTAGATTATTTTTATGCAAGAATTCGAGCGCAAAATATTCGGGGAGCGGCTGAAAATGCTTCGCACCGAGAAAAATATCGGGCAGAATGAACTTGCAAGAGTTCTGAATCTTAGCAATGCCTCGATCAGTTATTGGGAAACGGGCAAACAAAGCCCCACTGCCGATGCGATCTTCAAAATCGCACAGTACTTTAATGTCTCCGCCGATTATCTGATTGGACTAAAAAACGACTGGTAACAGGAAAGCCGCCACATTTGTGACGGTTTTTTGATTCCCTTGCCCTCACCCCTTGTCGCCCCTTTTAGGGGAGCGCGACAGACGGGGGCATCCCTACTTCAACCCCCACCACCGCCGCAAGCGGCGGAGCCGCCCCCTTCAAAGGGGGCAGCTCCCCTAAAAATTCTTGAAAATATACGCTTGCATTTTTCGTCTGATTGTTATATAATATTTCCGAAATAAAATCATACAGGTGAATCAATGAAAAAAGCAAAATTGTTTTTGATCATGCTTCTGACCCTTTCGATCGCGGCTTTCATTTGCGCATGTACGGAAACAAACTCCGGCACAGGCTCCGATCCCGCTCCCAAGTATGAAATTTCGCTCGATACGGAAAGGTCCTTCGAGCTGGAAGTCGGCGAAGAAGTCGATTATACGCAATATTTCATCGTAAAAGATCAGAACGGCAACCGCATTGTCGTCAGCGAGGAGATGCTCGATCTAAGCCAGGCGGACACCTCCGTCCCCGGGATGTTTTGGGTGACTCTTAAAATCGGCGATCAGACCCTGAAAGCGGAATTTACCGTCACGGTCAAACAGACGACGCCCACCGATCCCGATGATCCCGACAAGCCCGTCATTCCCGACGATCCCTCGGCGCCCGATTATCGCGCCGTATTTGAAAAATACGCCGACGCATCGGCATGGAATTTTGCCGTCAATTATACGGTTTCCTTTGAGGGCGATACCGATACGGAATATTACGAATATCTCGGCCTGAATGTCAAAAATACCTATACCGACGAGGACGGGAACGAGTTTACCGACTATCTCGGCTATGATTCGGCGACCGACGTCTACACCTTCTATGCTCAAAACATGAACGGCAGTTATACGTCATATTCCGAAGAGACGGATGAGTTCGCGGAGTACACCTCTTATCTCTATCTTATCGACCTGACGGCGCTCTCCGATTACAGCTTTACGCAGGACGGAAACCATCTCGTTGCGGACGATCCCGCCGCTGCCGGCAATGCCGTGATCTGCGAATATGACGAGGGCGAATGGACCTCCGTTACGATCGACATCATGGACGGAAAGATCGTCAAGGTCGTCGGCGTGATGGACGACGGCTATACGGAAGAATACGATCTCATCAAGCAGGGCTCTGTCAACTTCACCCTCCCGGCGGCGACCGAGGGCGGCGGAACGGATCCCGTCGATCCCGTCGATCCCAATAACCCCCCTTCTGAAGATTATCAAGCGGTGCTCGAAAAATACGCCGATCCCTCGACGTGGAACTTTGCCGTCGACGTTTCGGAGAGCTACGACGGCGAAACCTATGAGGAATACTACGAATATTCAGGTTATGATATTCTGAATACATATACGGATACCTATGGTGACGAGTATACCGATTATGTAAGTTATTCCGTTTCGGCGGACGCATACACCTATTACCAAGACAACGGGGACGGCACCTATTCCGAATATGACGACACGAGCACGCAGTTCGAAGATTACTACACTTATTCGAGGATCCTCGATTTATCCGTGCTTGCGGACTATACCTTTACGGCGAGCGGGAATAAGTATGCCGCCAATGATCCTGCCGAAGTCGGTATGGCGGTTTTGGGCGACTACGGCGAGGACTGGACGACGTTCGATCTCTATATCGCAAACGAACAGATCGTCAAGATCGTCGCCGCCATGGCCGACGGTTACACACAGCAATACACCTTCTCGAACCACGGCTCCGTCCGGTTCACCCTTCCCGACGGCAGCGGTAGCAGCGGTACGGATACGCCCGTCACCCCTTCGGACACGATGGAGAAACAGGATTACAACGCCGCGACCTTCGACAAAGGGACTTTGCAGGAAAAGATGCTGAACGCGGACGGCGCAATCGGGCTCCCCTCCAAGGGAGACATTCACGCCCTTGTCATTCCCGTCCAGTTCGTCGGCGACACCATTACGGCCGCTCAATTGGAAAACCTTCGCAAGGCGTTCAACGGCACAGAGACGGATACAGGCTGGGAGAGCGTCAAGAGTTATTACGAAAAGTCCTCCTACGGGAACCTCAAACTCACCTTCGACATTCAGGACGTCTATCAAGCGAAAAAATCTTCCTCTTACTATGCGAGCTACAAGTCCACGGGCTATTACGAGGGGCAAAGCTATCCGATCACGGGCGACACGATCATTTTGGAGGAAGCGCTCAATTACTATCAGAGCAAGCTCGATCTGACGGATTACGACACCAACAATGACGGCTGTATCGACGCCGTGTACCTCATTTACTCCGCTCCCGTCGATTATGATAACGCAGACTTTTACTGGGCGTATGTGACATGGTATTACGGAGATACGCAGTACGACGGGCTGGACGCTTACTATTATCTCTTCGCGAGTTTCGAATTCATGGACGAGAGCACCTCGCGCGACAGCGGCTCCGGCTACAACAAGATCGACGGGCTCAAAATCAATGCCGATACATATATCCACGAAACGGGGCACCTGCTGGGGCTGGACGATTACTATGACTATGACGAGAGGAGCGGCTGCAACGAAGGGCTCGGCGGAGCGGACATGATGGACTACAACGTGGGCGACCACGGCGTATATTCCAAGATCATGCTCGGCTGGCTCTCCCCCACCGTCGTCAACGAGACCAAGACAGTGACGCTGCAACCTTCCGTTTCGAACGCGTCGGCGATCCTCATCCCGCTCAACTTCGATAATTCCTATTTCAGCGAATATCTTCTGATCGACCTCTACTCGGCGACGGGGCTCAACGAATTGCACTCCAAACAGGCGCAGACCTCGGATGCCGTTCTGTACGGCGGCGCTTCCTACGGCGTGAGGATCTATCACGTCTCCTCTTCCGTCACGAACTCCTATTCGACCGATTACCAATCCTTTACGGACTATAACAATTCGGATACGAAGTATGCGCTCGTCAAACTTGTGGAAGCGGACGGCACCAAGAAATTCTCGAACTCCGACGGCAGCGCCGCAAAGAGCGACCTGTGGCTGGCGGGAAGCTCTCTTCTCGGCAAGTTCCCCTCCTACACGCGGAACGACGGGAAGAAGATCAACTTCGACGTTGCTATCGACAGCGTGACGGCAACCCAAGCGCGCATCACGGTCACATTTCAATAAGAATATATAAGCAAGGGGAGGCGCGAATGAACTGTACCCCAAGGAGTGCACAAGGAATAAAAAGGACTAACGAGGAGAGAACTTCGGCTTTCTCCTTGTTTTT
>CANQQY010000016.1 GCA_947626105.1 uncultured Clostridia bacterium
GTGTAGCTCAATCGGCAGAGCAGCTGATTTGTAATCAGCAGGTTGCAGGTTCAATTCCCGTCACCAGCTCCACCGATCGCACATAACTTCATATATATGGGTAGGTTCCAGAGCGGCCAAATGGATCAGACTGTAAATCTGACGTCACTGACTTCGGTGGTTCGAATCCACCCCTGCCCACCACGAAAAACCCTTGCCTTGTGCAAGGGTTTTTCGTGGTGGGAAGAGATGGCGGAAAGAAACCCGATATTTGATATTCCCAACGATTCGCACAGGGCGCACAGCGGCACACTTGTTTTCGTCAAAGACCCCCTAAAAAAACGCCATTTCGATCTGAGACAAAGATTTTACTTGAAAGACGGTTCTCTCTTTGCTATAATATAAAAGGAAATAACAGGTACTGAAATGGACATCGTAATTGTAATCATAGAATTATTACTTGCAATGGTTATTTGGTGGGATTGCACAGTGCAGTTAAAGGGACTGAATTACGAGCTTTACGAGAATCGCAGCGAATGGCGCAAGAAAGGCTTCAGGAGAAACATGATGATATGTAGAAATCATGAATTATTTCTTATATTCTTTGAATGTATATATAGGACATTCATTCGCGGCGATACGAGAGATACGCCATTTCTTTGACTTGGGCGAAAATTATGAAAACATTGAGAATCTCACATAGGAATAATATAAGAATTTCGGAAAATAGAATGGAAAATTACAGCTTGGATATACAATTTCAGGAAGCCTACAAAAGTCTCGATGCACTGTGCAAAGATTGTTATTCCAATGAAAAAGGCATCTCCGAATACATAAGACTCATGGAAGCAGTTCCTTTTTGTGCATCCCGTAATATTCCCTCATGGGAATATGATCTAAAAATGCTGAAGCATGCCCGTTACATACGGAATGAATTGGCACACGAAGTCGGCACATGGGGCTCCGGTTTATGCAAAGAAATGGATCTGGAATTCATGCTTCAGTTCCATGACAAAATGTTAAACTGCACGGATCCGTTGTCTGTGGTCCGCAAATTTCAGACACAGCCGCGCCCCCATCGAATTGCAGACAGCGCAATCTCGACAAATCAAAAAGACAAAAAATCGTCGACCGCCACAAAAAAATACGAATCGGAAAATAGACCCTCATCTACAAAACCCGACGCTTCGGCGAAGCCTTCGTTATGGAAAAGATTTATCCGCACCATTAAAACAATCTTCAGACGTTAAAACTTTTTTCCGGCACCCCCTTGCGGGTGCCGCTTTGCCGGTGGAAAAAGATCTCGGTTCAGGTCATCGCTTTGCGCGTTGATCGAAAATCTTTTGAATTTCTAAAAATTTTCAGCCTCTATTGACAAAACGGCTTATTTTGTGGTATACTGAATATGCCAAACAAGTTTATATTCTTTTTTGAGGAGGCGTACGGTTTTTTTCATGTAATTTTGATTTGACGGGGGAGGTATATCCTACCCCTGTAATACCGATATTTGAATTGGCGGAATCGCAAATTCCAATATATCGGTATTGTAAACTGTACCCTATATAAACTTGTTTGGCGACAATCGGAGTTTGCGTTTTGCAGTGCGTTGACTTCGGTTGGCGCACTTTTTTATTTAATGTCAAAGGAGATTGCCATGAAAAAATTTTTTGCATTGATTTTATCCTTATTGTTGTGTTTCGTTTTGATTGGCTGCGGGAAAAGCAAGGCCGATGATGGGTTGACTGATACCGATACGTCAAGCAATGAAGAAACGGAATATCAAAAATCAGACGAAGAAAAAGTAATTGCCATGTTTTTGAATAATACACAACGTGATAGCGATGGACGTTATCGCTTTCTAAAACGTTCCTCTACCGGAAATGTTTCATTCATATATGGTTTTACTTACTCGCCATCCAATAGATTATTTACTGCCAGCATTTTCATAACAAGCTATGCTTCTGTCACGTTGTTTGATAATGCAGCCGTCACTTTTACTTGGGGGCAATTCAAAAAGGGTTTGTTTACTGCTTACCATGAATTGGATTCTATCGCAAGGATTGATTTCGATTACAGCATAACGACTTTTTCAAACAAAAACATAGGAACACAGTACTCTTATATCGTACGGAATAATACTTTTGTCAATTTGACACAAAAATCAGACATAGATAACTATGCCGCTATGGGATATGAAGCATTACAGCAAGCAATCAGTTATATGAACTCTGTCCTTAACGATCACAATCTTTCTATCGCTTTATTTTAAGTTAACGAAAATTGCCGACTAATATTCGTCTTAGGTTCGGGGAGAGGGTGTCCCGTAGGGACGGGTGTGGGGCATAATGTCATACCATTCCCTCATCCGTTACGGCTTACGCAGTGCCACCTTCCCCCGGAGTAGAAGGCGTTCGTCGGGCTTCAACGGCTTTACATTTTGCCGAAGAAAGGATATAATAGGGGAAAATCCGGAGGTGCGGAAAGATGACGAGACGGGAGATCGCCGAGACGATCGTCGCGATATGTAAAAACGACGCTTCATTTTGCAAAGATATCAAAGGGGACGATCCCGACCGTTTTTTGTCGGAGATTTCAGAAGAGGCGAGCGAAAAAGCCTTTCGGTTTTCCGTCGATCGGTATCTGGCGTCTTTCGGCGTGCGCGGACATCTCTATTTCTATCGAAAAGGGGAAAACGAGTCCATAGGTTTTCGGGTAAGGCGGTATCAAGACAGCTTGTTCGTCACAGACCCCGGAGAGGGGCTGCCTCTTATGAAAGGCGATGAGATCGTCGCGATAGATTTTGATCCCATTCCGCGCGCCGCCGAAAAATTTCATGTGTTTGTCGGCGAGAGCGCGGACAGATGCAGCGACGGGTGGGAGAAAATCATTTCCTATTCCGATAAGATCACCGTTACAAGAGGCGGAAAGAGGTTTGAATATCCCATTCGTACCTATCCCAAAAGGGAAGAAAAATGCTCTTATGAGCAGAAGCGGCTCAATGAAAAGGGGTATTATATCAAACTCCGCAACTTTTTTGACGAAGCGGAAATGGGACGTTTCCTCGACGGCTGCAAAGCAGAGATCGAACGTTCCCGATATCTTGTGATCGACGTTCGGGAGAACTGCGGCGGAAGCGATACCGTCTTTTTGCCGCTTCTGAAATTTTGTCTCGAAAAAGACGACGTTATGTGCGGCAAGCCCGTCTTTCCTTCGCGGGAAGAGATCCTTTACACCGAGCGCAACGCCGAAAACCGTATAAGATTCTATCAGTCCTATCTCGAAAGATCGGTTCCCGAAGAGGTGCGGCAATATTTGAGGCGGCTGATCTTTGAGCAGAGAAAAAACAGAGGGAAGGGCTTTGTGCCTGCGGACGGGGACGGGTTCTTGTTCCCCGATAGCGGCTCTCTTCTTCCCGAAAAGATCTTTGTTCTGACGGACGAGGGATGCGGCTCGTCGGGAGAAAGTTTTGTGCAAACGGTCGCAGGGCTTCATAAGGTTACCGTGATCGGCCGCCCTACGATGGGGATATGCGACTATTCCAATCTTGCGTATTTTGACTTCGGAGAGTACGTTTTGCACTATCCGACTTCACGGAGCATGGCGATCGACGAGGGAAAGGGCATGAGAGGGCGCGGATTGCAGCCGGATATCCTGATCCCGTGGACGCCGAACCACTTACGGGAGGACGTCGATCTCATGACTGCGATCCAATTCTTCGGCGAATGAAGGAAGTTCGCCCGAGAGATTTCTCCGCGCGGGCGCTTTCGTGCCCTTGGCCGAAATGACGGGGTGACGCGGACAAATGCGGACTCCGTTCTTCGGGATCGCCCCTGCGGGGGGTCAGGATGACGCGGAAGGGGGCGCGAACGTCCCCTCGCTGCCCCTTGTAGGGGAAGTCCCCGAACGTAGTGAGGGGAAAGGGGTTTGAAACCCCTCTGTCACTCACTACGTTCGTGACATCTCCCCTAAAAGGGGCGACAAGGGGTGGGTAAGAGCTGCCCCTGCAAAGGGGCAGCTCCCCTAAGAGGGGCGACAAGACAACCACCGCCGCAAGCGGCGGAGCCGCCCCCTTCAAAGGGGGCAGCTATCCTAAGAGGGGTAGGCAGAATAAAAAAAAGAGCGTTTCGCATGGAAACGCTCTTTTTTACGAGGCTTAGTCGTGGTCCATAACCCAGTAACCGCCCTCATGCTGAAGGGGAGGGAATGTCGTCCCCTTCTCGAGATAGGTCTTTTCGCCGTCGCGGCTCTCGCCGTTCTTGTCGTATGCCTTGTAGTTGCAGGACATCGGCACGATTTCTCCGGATCTGAATTTTTCCATATCTACCTCCATGCCCTTATTTTGTGCAGGGGCTCCCGCTTTATACTTGACTTTTTGTGGAAAAAATGATAGGATCTTCTCATAAGAATAGATACGGAAGAAAAGAGACCTATAACGGCTGTCCGTTATAGGTTTCCCTTGTATTGGGGACGTCTCTTTGCGGAGGAGGACATGGGAAATACCATGAACAAAGGGCTTATTTTATCGTCCGAACAGCAGATGTTTGTTTCAAAGGCGCTAGAGGGGCGGAATATCCTCGTGGACGCGTGTATCGGGAGCGGAAAGACGACGGCGATCCAGCGGCTCTGCGACGCCTTTCCCGCGCACAAAAAGATCCTGTATCTTACCTATAACCGTCTGTTGAAGTTAGACGCGCGCGCAAAGATCAAAAATCTCAACGTGACGGTGACGAACTATCACGGTTTCGCCTATACGGCGCTCAAAAACGCGGGGAAATATGCGGGGATCTCCGATCTGATCCAGCGCTTCAATGCGGAAAAGCCGCCCATAGAGCAGTACGACGTCCTCGTCATCGACGAATATCAGGATATCGAGCAGGAGACGGCGACCCTTCTTGAGATCGTAAAAGCCGCAAATCCCGCCATGCAGATCATCGCCGTGGGGGATATGGAGCAGAAGATCTACGATAAGACGACGCTGGACGTCGGGCGGTTCATCGAGGGATTTTTGGGGAACCACATCAAACTTGAATTTACGCTCTGTTTCCGCCTCAACGGGGCGCATGCCGCGTTCCTCGGTCGGGTCTGGAATAAGGAGATCGTCGGCGTAAACAACGCCTGCCGCGTGGAGACAATGGGGCTCGAAGAGGCGGTGAGCTTCCTCTCTTCCCAAAGGCCGCGCGATATCCTCTGCCTCGGGTCGAGGACGGGGAAGCTCTCCTTCGTCCTCAACGCCTTGGAAGAAGAGTATCCCGCCGTTTTCAACAAAAATACCGTCTTTGCCAGCATCAGCGACAGGGATTCGGGCGCGTCCTATCCGCGCAGCACTTCCGCGATCTTTACGACGTACGACAGCAGCAAGGGCTTGGAGCGGAAGATCTGCATGCTCTTCGACTTTACGGAGAGCTATTGGCAGGCGCGCATTGTAAAGCCGCAGCAGTCCTATGAGATTTTGAGGAATATTTTCTGCGTTGCGGCGAGCCGAGGGAAGGAGCGCATCATCTTCGTTTCGGACGGCGAAGCGCCGCTTTCGGAGGAGACGCTCTCCGACGATACGCAGACGGGCGCCGATTTTTCGGATGTGGAGATGTCCTCTATGTTCGATTTCAAATACAAAGAGGACGTCGAGGCGTGTTACGCCCTCTTGAAGATCACCCCCCTTACCGACGAAAAGCAGCCGATCCCCATCCCGAACACGGACGGGCTCATCGACCTTTCCCCCTGCATCGGGATCTTTCAGGAGGCGGACTTTTTTTCGAACTACGATATCGACAGGGATATCGAACTCTGGCTGGAAGTCAACCATGACAGGCGGTTTCTCTTCCGCGAGGAGGATCGCGCGCTTCCCGTGGCCCAGAAGATCCTTTTGCTCGTCTCCCTCGAAACGCGCCAGAACCGTTACAGGACGCAGGCGCGCTGTCCGTTCGTATCGCCCGAGGCGGAAGCGCTCCTCCATCGGCGCCTTCAAACGCTGTTTTCGCGGGACGAGGCGGTGCAGGCGCCTTGCAGGATCGAGTTCGGCGGGGCGGGCGGCAGTCGTCTGTTTACGGCGCGCGGCTATGCCGACGTCGTAAAAGACGGCGTTGTGTACGAGCTCAAATTCGTCTCCGAACTTGCGCACGAGCACTTTTTGCAGTGCGCGAGCTATGTCGTTGCGCTCGGGCTGGAACGGGGCGTGCTGTGGAACACCCGCGACAACCTGCGCTACGAAATCGAGATCCCCGACCGCGCGGCGTTTCTTGACGCCGTCGCCCGTACGGTCACAAAGCATTTTTCGGAAAAATATTATCCCGCTGGGAGGGAAGCGTGAGCAATTTTTCGGTCATAGACACGGAGACGAATTGGCTGGACGAGGTGATGTCCGTCGGCGTGGCGGTCGCAGACGAGAAGTTCCGCCTGCTCGAAAAACGGTACTACATTGTGGATCCCGCCTATCGGGTGGGGGGCATGTACGGAAACTCCCTCTATCATTTGCCGCCGACGGCGGTGTGCAGCCGCGGACAGGCGGTCTCGGAGATCCGCGCGCTTCTGTCGGCTTACGGGGCGGACGCGATCTTCGCCTATCATGCGAGCTTCGATTTCAGGCATCTGCCGGAGCTTGCAAGTTACAGTTGGTATGATATCATGCGCGTTGCCGCATATGTCCAATTCAACCCGAAACTCGACGGGCGGGATTGCTTCCGTACGGGAAGGCTCAGGCGCGGCGCGGACGCGGAGAGCATGATCCGGCTTCTTTCGGGCGACTGCGGCTACGAAGAGAAGCACAACGCGCTTTCGGACGCCGTGGACGAGCTGGAACTCATGCGGCTCCTCGGCTGCGGCAGGGAAGATTACATAGAGTATGTTCCCCAAAACCGTTTTTTTACGCGCGTCTCGGCGTATGGCGCGGAGGAGGACGGCGGCGGGCGCGGCTGAATCGGTTTTACTCAATATGTTTTTTTGATGAAAACACAAATCGAGCCGTTGAGCGGTTGACAATTTTTTTCGCGCGTGATACGATATTATGGTATGCGTAAAATTCCCTTGGAATTTGCGCGTTTCTTCCTTTTTTGTAATCGGAGGTGATTTTTTGCTCAAAACACTTGCAAAATGTATCAGAGAATATAAGCTCGTTTCCATTCTCTCGCCCATCTTCGTCACGTTCGAAGTCATTCTCGAATGTCTCATTCCCTTTGCCATCACCCTGCTCGGGGAAGCGATCGAGGGGGGCGCGGGACTTTGGGCGAGCGGCGCTTCGGTGACGTGGAGGAGTTTAGGCGTCGGACAGTATGCGCTCATTCTCGTCGGCATGGCGATCCTGTCGCTCATCTGCGGAGCGGCGGCGGGCGCGTTCTGCGCAAAGGCGTCCTGCGGCTTTGCCAAGAACGTCAGGCAGGATCTTTATTATAAGGTACAGGAATTTTCTTTTGAAAATATTGATAAGTTCTCGACGCCTTCCCTCGTCACCCGTATGACGACGGATATCATGAATGTGCAGATGGCGTTCATGATGATCATCCGCGTCGCAGTCAGAAGTCCCATGATGATGATCTTCTCCGTCGTGATGGCGTTTGTCATGGGCGGAAGTCTTGCCTGGATCTTTGTGGGCGTCATTTTCCCGCTCGCGGGCATCCTCTTCTTCATCATGTGGAGAACGATGCCGCTTTTCCGAAGAGTGTTCAAGAAATACGATAACTTAAACGAATCCATCCAGGAGAACGTCAATGGCATCCGCGTTGTGAAGTCGTATGTGCGGGAGGACTACGAAAAGGAGAAGTTCGATCGCGCCGCGACGGATGTGCAGAAGGATTTCACGAAAGCGGAACGGATCCTCGCGTGGAACAACCCCGTGATGCAGCTTTTCTTCTACGGAGTTCTTTCTACCATACTCTTTCTCGGCTCCTATCTGATCCTGAAAACCACCAACATCGAGCTCATCCTTTCCGATTCGGGTTCGCCGCTCACGGTGTGGTCGGTCTCCCAACTCGTCGTCTACGGCATGCAGATCCTTTCCTCCCTTATGATGTTCTCCATGGTATTTGCCATGATCACGATGTCTGTCGAGAGCGCAAGGCGTATCTGCGAGATCATGAATGAGGAGTCCACCTTGCACAGCCCCGAAAACGCCGTCAAAGAGGTGAAGGACGGTTCCATCGACTTCGACAATGTGAATTTCAAGTATTCGGCGACCGCAGAGAAGAACGTGCTCGAAGATATCGATCTCCATATCCGTTCGGGCGAGACGATCGGCATCATCGGCGGGACGGGTTCGAGCAAGACGTCGCTCGTCAATCTCATCTCCCGTCTCTATGACGTGACGGAGGGGAGCGTAAAGGTCGGCGGCAGGGACGTGAGAGAGTACGATTTGGAGGCCTTGCGGAACCAAGTCGCCGTCGTTCTCCAAAAGAACGTGCTCTTTTCGGGGACAATCAAGGAAAATTTGCGCTGGGGCAACCCCGACGCCACGGACGAGGAAATGGAGGAGGCGTGCCGCCTCGCACAGGCGGACGAATTTATCCAAACCTTCCCCAAAAAGTACGATACATATATCGAACAGGGCGGCACGAACGTCTCGGGCGGGCAGAAACAGAGGCTCTGCATTGCGCGCGCCCTTCTCAAAAAACCCAAGATCCTGATTTTGGACGACTCGACTTCCGCCGTCGATACGCACACGGACGCCCTCATCCGCAAGGGATTCAAGGAGTATATCCCCTCCACGACGAAGATCATCATCGCCCAGCGCACCTCTTCTGTCGAGGACGCCGACCGCATCATCATTATGGACGCGGGCAAGATCGTCGCCGTCGGTACGCACGAGGAACTCCTCGGCACCAACGACATCTATACCGAAGTCTATACCACCCAGAACAAGGGCGGCAAGGCGGTTTCGTCGTTCGGGGAGATGGGGCAGCCCAATGAAGAGGGCGGCCAAAACTCCTCGGCCGCGCAAGAACAGCGCGACAGCTCTCCTGAAAGGGGCGCCGGGAAAGGAGGTGAGGAGAATGCCTAACATGAGAATGAAGGGCGGACCGCGTGCGAGCGCGCCCAAGGGCACGTTCAAGCGCATTCTGAAATCCGTCTACCATTACTATCCGAAGATGCTCGTCGTGGCGCTCGTCCTCATCGTCTGCAACGCCGTCATTTCTTCTCTTCCCTCGATCTTCATGCAGAGGATCTTCACGATCGTGGGGGAAGCCGTCGCCCATGCCAAGACGATCGCGACCGACGCCGCCGGGAATGTCCATCCCGAACTGATCCGCGGAATGGATTTCTGGGGGCTCTACGGCGGCGAGATCTCCGCTTACATGTTCACCCTCATCGGTTTGTATGTCGTCTCGCTCATCGCGGGCGCGATCGACAAGCAGCTCATGGCGATCCTCACGCAGGGATACCTCAAAAACATGCGCGAAGCGATGTTCAACGGCATGCAGACGCTCCCCGTCAAGTATTTCGATACGCACAGCCATGGCGACATCATGAGCTACTATACGAACGATATTGATACGCTCCGCCAGCTTATCTCACAGTCGCTGCCGCAGCTCCTCACCTCGGGGATCATGGTCGCCACACTGTTCTTCATCATGATTTGGTACAGTGTCTATCTCACCCTCATCGTGCTGGCTACCGTCGTGCTGATCCTCTTTGTCACCAAGGTCGTGGGCGGCGGCGCGGGGAAATTCTTCCTCGGCCAGCAGCGCGCCGTCGCGCAGACGGAGGGCTTCATCGAGGAAATGATGAACGGGCAGAAGGTCGTCAAGGTGTTCTGTCATGAAGAGGCGGCGAAGGCCGACTTCGACAAAGTGAACGGGAATCTGTGCGATCAGTCCACCAAGGCAAATACTTACGCCAACATGCTCATGCCCATTTTGGGAAATATCGGGCATGTGCTGTACGTCCTTGTCGCCGTCGTCGGCGCGGTGTTCGTCTTGAATAACGTCAAGAACTTCTCCGTCGGCGCGTTCTTCGATCAGGAACTCGTAACATTCTCGGGTCTCTTGGGGACTGCGCTCATCGTCTCGTTCCTGCAAATGGCGCGGCAGTTCTCTAATAATATCAATCAGGTCTCCAACCAAGTGAATGCCGTCGTCATGGGGCTTGCGGGCGCGGCGCGGATCTTCGCCCTCATTGACGAGAAACCCGAAGAGGACGACGGATATGTGACCCTCGTCAACGCAAAAGAAGTGAACGGCGAGCTCGTCGAATGCGAGGAGCGCACGGGGATCTGGGCATGGCGGCACCCCCACAAGGAGGACGGGAGCGTTACATATACCCGCCTCATGGGCGATATCAGAATGTCCGAAGTCGACTTCGGCTACGATCCCGAGAAGATCGTCCTGCACGATATTTCCCTGTACGCGAAGCCGGGGCAAAAGGTCGCCTTTGTCGGCGCGACGGGCGCGGGAAAGACGACGATCACCAACCTTCTCACCCGCTTTTACGACATCGCGGACGGCAAGATCCGCTACGACGGGATCAACGTCAACAAGATCAAAAAGGGAGAGCTCAGGCGCGCGATCGGCATGGTCTTGCAGGACACCAACCTCTTCACGGGCACCGTGATGGAGAATATCCGCTACGGCAAGCTGGACGCGACGGACGAGGACTGCATTGCGGCGGCGAAGCTCGCGGGCGCGGACGACTTCATCACGAGGCTTCCCGAGGGGTACAACACGATGCTCCACCAGAACGGGGCGAATTTGTCGCAGGGACAGCGGCAGCTTCTCTCCATTGCGCGGGCGGCGGTCGCGGATCCTCCCGTCATGATCCTCGACGAGGCGACTTCTTCCATTGATACCCGCACCGAGGCGATCGTCCAGCGCGGCATGGATAAGCTGATGGAGGGGAGAACGGTTTTCGTCATCGCGCACAGGCTTTCGACGGTCAAGAACTCCAATGCGATCATGGTTCTCGAACACGGCAGGATCATCGAGCGCGGCACTCATGAACAGCTCATCGAGCAAAAGGGCAAATATTACCAGCTCTATACGGGTGCGTTCGAGCTCGAATAAGAGGAATATAAAAAACGGCAGCAGCAGCTGCCGTTTTTTTGTGTAAACGAAAGGAGACAAAAGTTTCTCGGCTGCCCCTTTTAGGGGAAGGAAGATGGCTGCCCCCTTTGAAGGGGGCGGCTCCCGCGTAGCGGGTGGTGGGGGTTGAAGTAGGGATACCCCCACCTGACGTGCTACGCGCGCCACCTATCTCACGCGGGTAGAGACCCGCGTTCGGTCACCGTTCGCGCCTCTGATGCGCTCACTCATGTCGCAACGCGCCAAAAGTTATCAACTTTTGGCAGAACGCGTTGTTCCACCCCGTAAACGGGAGCAGGTCTTTGCCACCCCCTACCTTGGGCGGCAGGTACCGCCGCAAGGCTCGTCGCGGTTGCCACCCGTCTTATAGGAGCTCTTTGATGACGGACAAGATGCGGTCGGTGCCGCTTTCGATCGCGCTTGCCGCAAGGGCGGCGCGGAGGTTTTCGTCTTGGAAGGCGGAGAGCACGGCTTCGGGAAGCGTATCGAGTTCGTTCTCGTGCAGAATGCGGACGAGTCCCTGCCGCCCGAAATAGACCGCGTTTTCGATCTGGTCGCCCCGCGAAGCGTGCGCGAGCGGAACGAGCACGGCGGGCTTTTTGAGGGCAAGGATCTCAAAGACGGTATTGCTCCCCGCACGGGACAGCACGACGTCCGCACAGGCATACGCAGCGCCCATGTCCCGCTCATACTCCCGTTGAATATACCCTTTCCGGTTTTCGTCTACAAGATTTCCCTTGCCGCAAAGGTGTAGGATCTGCATGTGCGCAAGGAGAGGATCGAGATGACTTCGGACGGCGTCGTTGAGCACTTTGCTCCCGCTTCCGCCGCCGAGGACGAGGAGCACGGGCTCCTCCGAAAAGCCAAATTTATGCTTTGCGCGGCTCTTTTCCCCGCACAGGATCTCTCTGCGGATGGGGGAGCCGACGTACATGCCGTTTTTGAAGCGCTCCGCCGTCTCGGGGAAAGAGGTGAGCACGCGGACGCATTTCTTTGCAATGAGCTTCGTGCACAACCCGGGGGAGAGATCGCTCTCGTGCGTGAGCGCGGGGATCCCGATCTTACTTGCCGCCCACACGGCGGGATAGCTCGCATAGCCTCCCTTGGAAAACACGAGGTCGGGCTTTTCTTTTTCCAAAATTTTCAGGGCGGCCTTTTCGGCGCTGCGGAGGCGGAAGGGAATTTTGAGGTTTTCGAGGGAAAGGGAACGGCGGAGTTTGGGGCAATCCACCTGAAAGAAGGGGAAACCCGCTTCCGCGACGAGGCGCTTTTCGATGCCGCCCGTGCCGAGATAGGTCACGCGGTAAGAGTAGCGGAGCGCGTTCATGAGCGCGAGATTGGGGACGACGTGCCCCGCGCTTCCGCCGCCGGTAAATAAAATACCTTTCATACCGTCAGTATATGTCGATACGGCGGTTTTTTTTCATCAAAAAGCTCCCCGCGAGGGGGAGCGCAGATCAGCTGTTGATGTGTTTTTGGCGTTCGTTTGTGACGGGCGCGTTGTAGAGCTCGCCGTCGGCAAAGGCGAAGAGGGGGGCGCCGTCCTCGCCGTACCGTACGCGCATGACGTGCGCATGGCGGTTATGGTCGTTGAGCGGGTCGCCCGTGATCTTCTCGTAATTGCGGAAGTGGAGCATGCAGAGCATCTCGCCCTCGTCGCCCTCCACAAAACAGTTGTGCCCGGGACCGTAGATCTTGCGCTTTTCATCCGTCTTGAATACGGGGTAGCGGTCTTTCTGCCATGAGCGGGGATCCATGAGGTCGGCGTCCTCGTCTGCGCGGAGCATGCCCATACAGTAACATGCGCCCGTCGCGCTTGCGGAGTAAGTCACATAGATCTTGCCGTCATGCTTTAAGACGGAGGGACCCTCGTTGACCCAGAAGCCGCCGCGGCGTTCCCAATCGTAGTCGGGCGTGGAGAGCAGGACGTGGAAGGTTTTAAGCTTGGTCGGCGTTTCGAGCTCGGCAAGGTACAGATTGGAGATGGCGGGTTCCGCCTCCGCCGTGCCGAACTTCTGCGCCCAGATGATATACCACTTGCCCCTGTGCTCGAATACGGTCGTATCCAGGGAAAAATCCGTAAAGGGATATTGATCCCCGTCCGCGGGCTCTAACATGCCGCCCTCCTCCCAGCCGTCCTTCATGGGGTCGTTCCCCTTGCAGATGAGGGCGTAGGGGCGGATGCGCCATTTGCCGGGCTTGTGCCCGGCGGCAAAGTAGATGACCCATTTCCCCATGATGTAGTGGATCTCGGGCGCCCATACGTGGCAGGCCATTTTGCCGCAGGGGTGCTTTTTCCAGACGACCCGCGCGGGGGCGGAAGGGATCTCCCCGATGCTGTCCGCGCATCTGATCTCGACGCGGTCGTAGGCGGGGCATGTCGCGGTGAAGTAGTATTTTCCGTCTTTTTTGAATAAATAGGGATCCGCCCGTTGCAGGACGAGGGGCGAAGGGTAAGTTTGCATATTTCGTTTCATTCTCCCTTATTGAGCTAACCGATGTGTATTATAATTGGGATCCGAAAAAAAGTCAAGGCTCCGAGCCCACTTTTCGGCATTTATGATCCGTTCTTTTTGCTACGCGGCAACAGATAGAAGTAAGCGCCCACGATGAGCACGGCGAGCACGGACAGGCAGACGATGAGCGCGATGCGCCATGCGTCCGATTCTCCGCGGTCGATCACGTCCTCGGAGACTTCCGCATAGAAATCTTTGCCGTTTTCGTCCGTATAGCGGGCGAGAAGGGAACCGTCCTCCCGCGTGTAGAGGCGTACCTCGGTATCCTTCGCGAGAACTTTTTCCTCTCCGTCGAGGGCGGTGAAAGAGACGTCCTCTTTGAGCTTGACGAGCTCGTAACTGCTGCTCTCCGCGCCCGACGGATCCACTTCGGTGAGGAAGGAGAGGGGCACATACCCATAAAGCTCTGCGCGCGTGTTCGTTTCCGCCTCCACATAGGCGAAATCGTAGCCGAGATCGGGCGGCGCGGCGTCGGGATCCGCCTTCACGACGGAGAGAACATTGACGCGGGCGCCCCGCGGAAGAGCTTCCCCGTGCGCAGCCGTAACGCAGGGATAGTTGTAGAGCGCGCAGGGACTCGAAAGGAATACGCCTTGCGTGTTCTCCGTCACGGTCGGCGCCGTGTCGGCGACCTGCGACGCGCGGAAGAGCTCTACCTCATAGGCATGTCCGCCATAGAGGGCGATCAGGCGGTAGTCGCCCGCCTCTGCCAAGAGGACGCCGCGCCTGTCCTCCGCCGTGCGGGAGTAGGAAGCAAAGGGGAAATACTCCGTCTCCGCGTCAAGTGCGGCAAGATCCACTTCGATCCCGACTGCCCCCCCGCGGACGTCCACAAACGTCACGCCGCTCTCCCCGTCCTCCGCTTTGGGAGCGTGGACGCGGTTGATCTCTTCATACACGCCTTCCGCGCCGATACTGCCGAGGGTGGGAAATTCGAGCGCGTCTGTTTTGAGAATGAGATCCCCGAAGTTGAAATAGACCGCGCCGTCCTCGAATCCGAGCGCAAAGGAATTGGGTTTGAGGGAAACTTCGCTGTAAACAAAATCCGCGCCGTCGATCTCGGCGTACGCTTCGCCGTTGCGGTACAGGGCTCCGCTCGCGTCTAAACAGAAGAGGTCACCCTCGAAGTCGGCGCGGAGCGCATGGAATCCTTCGGGAAGGCGGAATTCGAGCCGCTCGCCGATCTCGTTCTGCGTCAGGAAGTTCTCTTCCGCGAATTTATTGACGGTAAGATCGGTATACGCGATGTACAGCCCGCCGTAGAGGTCGCTCGCAAGCCCTGCGGGCGTGCCGTGGTTGAGCGCCTTCCACGTTTCGCCGACGACCCCGTGATAGTGTTCGGAGACATAGTAGAGCTTTTCGTAGACGAAGGAAAGCCCCTTGACGGCGTCGTCCGCTTCGAGGGGATAGGCTGTCTCATCCCATTGCCCCGAGAGCACATTCTTTTGATAGAGATAGACCGTATTCCCCGCGGCGGCGGCGATCCGCGTCCCGTCCGTTGCGACGAGCGTCGGAGCATAACCGAGGGGAATTACCGAATAGGCGTCCTTTTCCATATCGTAGACGGAAAGACGGTTGTTGCCGCTGTCCGCCGTGACGAGGAGATCCCGCGCGCGGGCGATATCTTGCGCGCCCGAGAGGCGTTTGACGGAATCGGAAGCGGAGGCGATCTCGTACCCCGTGGGACGGAGCCCGCCTTCCACCTCGTATTCGATCACGCCGTTGCCCTTGACGGCATACAGCTTACCGCCGTAAGAAGTCAGCGCCCCGTATCCGTCCCCTTCAAAGAGAAGGGTTTGGGTCTGTGTGGAGAGATCGTAGGCGAAAAGACCGTTGTCGCCATTCGAATTGCCGTTTACCGAGAGATACAGGATATTCTCGATTACGCATGCGGAGGCGACCCCGTTTACGTTCGTTTGTAGTACCGAAGAGGTCGAGGATTCGTATTTTCCAGAACTCTCATTGTAGGAATAAGAATTGATGATTTGCTCTACGATGCTGTAAAATTTCCCGTCGCCATATGTGAGGTGGGGGGTGTTAATATATTTGTTATCGCCGAATTGAGTTTCGTCGCTTACAGAATCGGAAAGTTTTGCGGTACGGTAAATCGTTCCGGAATTTGTCACATACGCTTCAAACAAAGTATCGCCTTGGATATAAAAGGTAGTGAGACTTGCAAGGGAGCTCGACAAAACAAGCGTATCTTCAAGTTTAAGTTCGTAAAATTGTTGGAGCGCATCCGTAAAATACAGTCGTTCCTCGGCGGAAAATTGAATTTTGGAAATTTTTTGCCCGTGCGAAAATTTATGATAGACGGCATTTTCCGTTTTTCGGTCGAAAATATACAAATCATTTCCTTCGGCAATGGCGAGATACCTCTCGCAGACGGCGATGTCCGACGGCGATTCGAGTTTCAGATACTGTTCGTAGCTTTCGGGCAGGAACAGGGTCGCCTTGGCGCCGTCAAGCTGCACGGTATCGGCTGCGGAAACGGTCGTTTCCCCCATGAAGAAGAGCCCCCCGAACGTGCATACGGCAAGAAGGGCAAGCAAAACAAACATCCATATTCTGTTGTGTTTCATTCGTACAAACTTCATGATTTTTCCCACGGATCCGCGAAACAGAATTTATTTCTGCCCACATTATAACACGCGTGCGCGAAAAAAGCAATTTCTTGCGGAAAAAAACCGTAAACTTCCCGCCCTTTGGCTCACTTCTTTTTTCGGATAAAAAAATTTTTCAAAAAAAATGTCATACCTGCCGCCGTCTGTCAAGTTTGTGTGGTAAGATAAATGCGAACAAACGTTCGGAAACAAAAAAGGCGGAAACGCCGAAGGAGGAAGCGTGGACTACGATTATGTAAAGGCTTTGTTGTATTCCTACCCGATGCTCGGGAAGATGGAAGAGGCGGTGGACTGTGCCGTTTCGAACAAAGCGCTCCTGTCTTACAAAAATTTTCGGGCGGCGGAAGAGATCGCCGCGGGGATCGCGGACGAGATCCGCTTGCGCGAGGCGCTCACCTCTCTCCGCGCGCTCCTCGAAAAAATTCTCCCCCTCCTTTCGGAAGAGGAGAAATATCTTCTCGAATATAAGTACTTCCGCAGGAAGAAGGTTTTAAGGGAAAAGTTTTCCCGCTTCGGGCTTCGCTACACGGAGCGGCACTATTTCCGCAGGCAGGAGCGGCTTCTCCGCAAGATGGCGACCTATCTCATCCTTCACGGGTGGACGAAGGAGAGATTTCTCGAAGAGACGGGGGATCTGTTCACGCGCGTCTTGCGGGCGATCGGGGAGGGTAAGGAGCTTGCCGTTCCGTTCAGGCGGTGCTGCGGGCGGGTGAACTGTCAATCCTCGTGATCCTCCGCGACGGGCGCACGTTTGCCGCGGACGACGAGCACGGCGATTGCGATCGCCGCGGCGCAGGCAATGCAGATGACGAGAATGGTCGACGCGTTCATGCCGCCCTGCCCGCCTTCCGCCTCTCCCGAGGCGCTCTTTGCGGCGAGATAGTCGAGACAGTCCGTGTTTTTCTCGTATTCGAGCTCTTTCTCCGCGGGGATATAGTCGAAAGTGTCTCCCGAGAGGACGTAGTAATAGAGCGCGTCGCCCTCGTAGCGGTGCCCGTAGTAGACAAACGTCTTTTCCACCGTCGAGAAGGAACCGCCTCCCAGCCCGCCCGTCTGCGGCAGGGTGTAGGAGAGGGTGACTTCCTTTTTAAGATAGGGGCGCAGGGGGATGTAATCCACGAAGAGGAGATCTTCGGTGCGGCAATAGCCCGAGATCTTTTTATAGGGGGCGTCGTCGGTGAGATACTCCACGCGGGTATAGGTCTCGCCCTCGGAGATCACCTTGACGTAATAGGTCGCGGGAAGCAGAAAGACGCGGGAATTCTCATTTTCGGAAGCATAGAACCACACGTCCGCTTCGACGGCGGCGGCATAGCGCTCTTCGGCGGCCTGCACCCTCTGCGGGGCGGGCGCGAACAGGACAAGAAGCAACAGGGAAAGAATGACCGTAAATCGTTTCATAGCGCTATCTTAGCGGATGGCGCGGAGTGTGAAAGAGATTCTTTTAGCGAAAATGGACGAAATATTGATAAAGCTCCGCGCGATCGAACAGGAGCAGAAGAAGAGGGCGGAGTCGGACATGCTCGCCCGTTACAACACGGGACGGAAAAAGCACAAAAAACAGCTCGCCTTCCATAAGTGCAAAAAGCGCAACCGCTGGGTGTTCGGGGGGAACCGCTCGGGAAAGACGGAGTGCGGGGCGGTCGAGGCGGTGTGGATGGCGCGCGGGAACCATCCTTACCGCAAGAACAAAAAGGATGTGTTCGGATGGGTCGTTTCTCTCACCTCGCAGGTACAGCGGGACGTGGCGCAGCAAAAGATCCTTCACTATCTTCGTCCCGACTGGATCGAGGACATCGTGATGTCCAGCGGGCGCAGAGATTTCCCCGAAGCGGGCGTCATCGACCAGATCCGCATCAAGAACGTATTCGGCGGAATCTCCGTCATCGGGTTCAAGAGCTGCGACCAAGGCAGGGAGCGCTTTCAGGGAAGTTCGCTGGACTTTGTGTGGTTCGACGAGGAGCCGCCGCAGGACGTCTACGAGGAGTGCGTGATGCGCGTCCTCGACCGCCGCGGAGACATCTTCGGCACAATGACCCCTTTGAAAGGGCTGACCTTCGTCTATGAGGAGATCTATCTCAACAGGAGAGGCAACAAGGAGATCTGGTACGAGTTCATGGAATGGGCGGACAATCCCTTTCTCTCGAAAAAGGAGATCGCGGCGCTCACCGCAAGCATGGACGAGACGACGCTCCAATCCCGCCGCTACGGGAAATTCTGCACGCGGGAAGGGCTCGTCTATCCCGAATTCGACGAGAGCGTGCACGTCATCGACCCCTTTCCCGTCCCGAAAGAGTGGCAGGACAACATTTCCATCGACCCCGGCCTCAAAAATCCGCTCTCCGCCCATTGGTACTGCACCGATTTCGACGGCAACGTCTATGTCATCGCGGAGCACTATGCGGCGGGGAAGGATGTGGATTTTCATACCGAAGCGATCAAGCGGATCTGCGAAAAGCTGGACTGGAAACGGGACGCAAAGGGCAGGATCGCCGCGCTCATCGACCCCGCCGCGGGACAGCGCACGCTCTCCTCCCAAAAATCGGTTTCGGAACTCTTCTACGAGCGGGACATTCTGGTCGATATGCGGGTCAACAAGGACGTGTTCAGCGGCATTGCGCAGGTAAAGAGCTATCTCTCCCGCACCAACGGGACGCCGGACCTCTATATCTTCTCGAACTGTCCCAACATGATCCGCGAATTCAAGGGATATTTTTGGGGAGGGGACGAGAGCCCCGTCAAACGGGACGATCACGCCATGGACGAGCTCCGTTACTATCTGATGAGCCGTCCGCAACCCGCAAAGAGCCCGGAACACAAGAGCGAGATCGCCCTCGACAAGGAGAGGCGGATCCGTATGCTTAGGAGGAGCAGACATGCAGGAGAATAAGATCCGCGACGCCCTTTTGAAAGTGGCGCTCGGCTATACGGTGGAGGAAGTGACGGAGGAGTACGACGCAAAGGAAGGGGATCTCCGCCTCGTCCGCCGCAAGGAGACAAAAAAGGACGTCCCGCCCGATCTGAAAGCGGTGAAACTTCTTTTGGAGGACGGGACGGATTATTCGGCGCTCTCGGACGAGGAGCTCGAAAAGGAAAAACAGCGGCTTTTGAAAGAGCTCGGCGGAGTAGTGCCGTCCGCGCCCCGCGGAACAGGGGAAGAAAAAGAGGAGGAATCATGAACAAAAAACTCAAAGACATCGAAGAGCAGCGGGAGGAGGACCGGAAGAAAGCGCTCGTCAGGGAGATCCAAGCGGATTTTGCGGCGCGGAGAGAGGCGCGGCGTTCCATCGAGAAGAGCTGGGAGCTCAACATGAATTTTGTCAGCGGCAACCAGTATTGCGACATCTCCCCCGCGGGGGATCTCGTGCAGGAGGACAAGGAGTTCTATTGGCAGTCCCGCAAGTGCTTCAACCACATCGCGCCCACGATCGACACCCGCCTCGCGCGCCTGTCCAAAGTGCGGCCGACCCTCAACGTGCGCGCCTTTTCGGACAGCGAGGCAGACATCAAGACGGCGCGGCTCTGCTCCAACATTTTGAGATCGGTCAAAAACCGTCTCGATTTCGATCAGATCGTTGCCCGTGCGACGGTCTGGTCGGAGACCTGCGGCACCGCCTTTTATAAGGTCGTATGGAATTTCGACGACGGCAACGTCATCGGCACGGACGAGACGGGGCATTCTCTCCGCGAGGGCGACGTCAACATCGTGGCGCTCTCTCCCTTCGAGATCTATCCGGACAGCCTCACCGCCGAGAGCATGGACGAGGTCAAGAGCATCATCCATGCAAAGGCGATCCCCGTTTCGGAGATCAAAGAGAAGTACAAGACGGAGCTTACGGGCAGGAGCATCCGGGATTTCCCGCTCGTACCCTTTTCACAGGCGGGCGGATGGAAAACGCCGCATGACGGCACCGCCCGTCCCGCGCTGGAAGACGCGGAGATCATCATTGAACGGTATTCCCGTCCGACGGAACAATATCCCGACGGGCGGTTGGAGATCGTGGCGGGGGACGTTCTTCTCCATGAAGGACCTCTTCCCTACCGCAATAAGGACAGAGGAGAGCGCACCCTGCCGTTTATCCGCCAGACGTGCATTCCCCTCGCGGGCGCCTTTTTCGGAACGTCCGTCGTAGACCGCATGATCCCTTTGCAGAGGGCGTACAACGCGGTCAGGAATCGCAAGCACGAATTCCTGAACCGCCTGTCCATGGGGGTCATCGCGGTGGAGGACGGCTCCGTGGACGCCGAGGAGTTGAGCGAAGAGGGGCTGTATCCCGGGAAAGTGCTCGTCTATCGCCAAGGCTCCCCCGCGCCCGAGTTCCTCGATTGCGGAACGCTGCCGGGTGAGTTCGCGCAGGAGGAGGAGCGCATCTCGGACGAGTTTATCCTCGTCTCGGGCATGAGCGAGATCTCCCGCAACTCCGCAAACCCCACCCATGTCACGTCGGGCGTGGGGCTCCAACTGCTCCTCGACCAGGATATGAACCGCATGCAGATGAGCATCGAGAGCGTGGAACGCGCGGTAAAGGAAGCGGGCAAACAGATTCTGCACCTTTATAAACAGTTCGCGTCCGCACGGAGGGTTCTGAGCATGACGGGGACGGGCGGGAATACCGAGATCTTCTATTTCTCGTCGAGCGATATCTCGGCGGACGACGTTCAGTTCGAGACGGGATACGACAAGACGCCCGAAGAAGCGCGGGAGGAAATTCTGGATCTTCTGCGCCTCGGGCTCTTGCAGGACGAGGATGGAAAACTTTCGGACGACGCGCGCAACAGGGTACTCGAGGCTCTGGGGTACGGGTCGCTCGAAAACGCGAGGGATCTTTCCGCCCTCCATCTCAAAAAGGCGGAGCGGGAAAATCTCATGCTGGCGCAGCGCGATATCGAGGCGGAGGAATACGACGATCACGTCCTCCACATCGCCGAACATACGCGTTTCCTGCTTTCGGGCGGGGAGGATGACAAGGCGACGAAGGAGAGGGTCTTGCGCCACCTCACGAGCCATCGCCGCAAAGGAGCATGACATGGAAGAGGAAAACGAACAACAGGAACCCGCGGAAGAGCTTCTTGCGGGAAAATTCAAGAGCGTTGACGCCCTCGTGCGCGCATACGGAGAGCTGGAAGCGGAATTCACCCGCCGCAGTCAACGCTTGAAGGCACTCGAAGGAGAGGAGCGGAAGGGGGCGCGCCCTGTCATGGACGGCGAAGAACTCTATCAAGCCGTCAGTTCGGATGAGGGCGTGAAGGCGCGCGTTCTGGGGGATTATCTTGCCTCTCTCAAAGGCGTGCCGCTGCTCTCGGGCGCGGGGGTGGGGGTCACGGCTCCCCCCGCGGCGCCCAAAAATATCCGGGAGGCGGGCGCGTATGCGCTCGGTTACTTCCGCAACAACAAATCATAAGGAGGAATACTGAATATGGCAATTACAACAAAAACCGCGGAACAGGCGCTCAAAAGTTATTATTTGAGCGCAGTGACAAGACAGCTCGATACGGGAGTCAATCCCCTGCTCGCGCAGTTCCGTAAGACGACGGAGAACGTGTACGGCAAGGACGTCAAAAAGGTCATCATCACAGGGATCAGCCCTAGTTTTTCCGCAGGGACGGAGGATGGGACTCTGCCGACCTCCAACGGGAGCACATACGCGACGTTTACCACAACGCTCAAAAATCTTTACGGGACGATCGAGATCTCCGATAAGGCGCTCCGCGCGGCGGCGAGCAACGACGGCGCGTTCATCAATCTTCTCAACACGGAAATGGAGAGCGTGGTCGAGAGCGCGTCGTTCAACTTCGGAAGAATGCTTTACGGCGACGGAACCGGGCTCCTCGGCACGGTTTCCTCGGGCAGCGACAACAACTATGTCGTAGACAAAATCGAAAATTTTACGGTCGGGATGGCGGTGGATCTCTATAACAGCAGTTCCTCGCTTGTATCGAGCAATTTGATCGTGAAATCGGTCGATATCGACAACAAGAGGATCATGCTCTCGACCACCGTCTCGGGGGCGGCGAGCTATAAGTTTTACGCGCACGCTTCCAAAGGGAACGAGATCACCGGCCTTGCGACGCTCTTCGATTCCAGCATGGTCTACGGGCTCGCCCGTTCGACTTACCCCACGCTCGTCCCTTACAGTATAAGATCCGAAACGCTCACCGAAAACACCATCCAGTCTGTGATGGATAAAATCGAAGCGAGATCGGGGAGCAAGGTCAACTTTATCGTCTGCTCGTGGGGCGTCCGCCGCGTGCTCATCGACCTCCTTTCGAAGAGCCGCCAGATACAGCCTTTGGAACTCGAAGGCGGATTCAAGGCGATCAGCTACAACGGGATCCCCATCGTTGCGGACAGGTTCTGCCCGAGCGGGACAATGTATCTGCTCAACACGGACGACTTCGCCATCCACCAGCTCTGCGATTGGCAGTGGCTCGAGGACGAGGACGGCTCCATCTTGAAGCAGATCCCCGGCAAGCCCGTCTACCAGGCGACGCTTGTAAAGTACGCCGAGCTGATGTGCTACCGTCCCGCGGGTCAAGGCAGGATCTACGGGATCACCGAGATCTGACGGGAGGAAGCGGGCGATGACAGTACGTGAGATCCTTTTACTCGCCGCATCCATGCTGGACATGGAGGACGTGCGGCTTTCGCTCGAAAGCGCGCAGGAAGCCGACGGGGAGGGCGCGACGCTTTTGAATTCTTTCCATCTCGTCGAGAACGAGATCGCGCTCGACTACTTTCCGCTCAAAAAGAAGGAACATCTGACCTTTGAGGACGGCAAGCTGCTCTTCACCCGCTTTTCCCGTTTGCCCGTCAATATCCACTCCGTCAAAACCAACGGACAGAAAGTGCGTTTTGCGATCTTTCCGGCCTATTTGCAGGCGGATTGCGCGGAGGCGGATATCCTCTATTCCTACGCCCCCGAACGTAAGACGCTAACGGACGAATGCGAGCTGGGCGGGAACGTCTCCGCCCGCCTCGTAGCGCTCGGCGTGGCTTCCGAATACTGCCTGACCAAGGGCATGTACGAACCCGCCAAAATGTGGGCGCTCAGATACCGCGACGCCCTGCGTGCGGCGGGGATCCTGCGGCGTCCGCTCTCCGTGCGTTCGAGGAGGTGGGTATGAGGTACGAGAAGGGCATAACATTGCCCGCGGAGTCCTATTCCTTCGAGCGTCTTACGCCCAAAGAAATGCGGGATGCGGACAAGGGACGCAAACTTTCCCTATACCATGTCCGAGAGTCGGCGCAGGGACTCGTCTGCGGTGAGGGCTATCAGAAGATGTATGGGGTCGATACTTACGTCGAGAGACTGTATCTTAACGACCATGAGATCTATTGCTACGAACCCGGTACGAGATCGCTGTTCGAAGCAACGACGCGCACCCGTTATAAGAGCGTGGGAGCCTATCCGTACGCCGCCGTCGCACACTATCACGAAGACGGCACAAGCGGGATGTATTGGATCTCCTCCGAAAAGCTGATGCACACCGAGAACGGGCAGCTCGAAGCCGCGGGAAACTACGGGGGCATCGCCGGAGTTTTGCACCATGAGAGGCTGTTTTTCGTAAGCGGCAAAACGCTCTACTACACCCGTCCGTTTTCGGCGGAGGGAGCGGAAAATCCCTCCCGCGACCCGCACGGGTTCGGTAAGATCGAGTTCAGCACGGAGGACGGAGATTTCGTCGGCATCGCTTCCTTCCGCAACAGGCTCTATCTCTTCCGCGAAAGGGGGATCCTGCGCGTGCGGGCGGACGGCGAGGCGCTCAACTTTTCCGCAGAGACGCTGCCCTATGCCTGCGGGAAGATCGCATCCGGCTCCGTTGCGAACTGCGGCGACAGGCTCGCCTTCATCACCGACCGCGGACTGTACAGCTTCGACGGGGGAACCTACCGCTTCGCGGGGAATGGGGATACGGAGGAAATGAATCTCTCCACCATCCACGCGTCCTCCTATCTCGGCAAGTACTTTGCGCTTGTCAGAGGATCGCAGGGGAACTCGATCTATCTCTACGATTTTGAACGGAATTACGGCCATTTCCTGTTGGCCACTCCCTTGACCGACGCCGTGGCGGGCTATGATGCGTTTTTTGAGTCCTATCCTTATCTCTACCGCCTGACGGAGGAGGGAGCGCTGCCCAAGGGCCGGACCGAGTGTTTCCTGCGGCTCACCCTTTGCGAACCCCTGCGCAGATTGGAGTGGGTGCGGATCGTCGGGACGGGCGAATTTACCGTCCGTATCGGCACAAGACAGAAGCGCGTGAAGGCGGGGGAAAAGTTTCTCATCGGCGCGCGGACTTCGCCCAAGACGGAGATCACGGTGAGCGCGGACTCGTCCGACTTTGCGATCTCCGCGATAGACGTTCTATGGAGGCAGCCGAATGACGATTGATATCATTGACCTCACCGATCCCGAATACAGGGATCTCTCCTCTCTGCAACTCGCCATGGTGCGCGCGGCGCAGGTGAAGAAAAACGAACTCGTCGCCGCGGCGGAGGAGGAAAAGCGGAGCCTGATGTATCTCATGCTTTCGCACAACACGGCGAGATCCATGTCGCGCGCCTACGAGGAGGAACAGATCGACGCCCGCATGAACGAAAAGATCGCTGCCGTCCGCGAGGATCTTTTATACCAGCTCTCCTACGAGGCGCTCGGCAGCGAGGGGAACGAATACGGTCCCTACCGCTATCCCCAGAATCCCGATCTTTCGCTCGCGCCCGCCCAGCGGTTCCTCGTCGTCAGAAATTACTATATGGAGAATGTCTCCGATCCCAAGGCGCGCCTCGACGCCTATGCGATGGACACGCTCGCGAGAAGCTATCTCGGCGAATACTACCAAACCCTGTACGAACTCCTCGCTTCGTACATCTGAAAGGGGCGCCCGCGCAAGTTTGCGCGGGCGCTTTTCGTATACGAACTCCACGCGATCGGTGGCGAACGCAGTGAGCCCTTGCTTCCCCTCTTAGGGGAAGTACCCGCGTTAGCGGGGGATAGGGTTCTCGCTGCCCCTCTTAGGGGAAGTGGCGAACAAAGTGAGCCAAAGGGGTTTCGGAAACCCCTCTGTCACTCGCAAGCTCGTGACATCTCCCCTGAAAGGGGCGACAAGATCCTCCGTCACTCGCAAGCTCGCGACAGGACTCTAAGAGGGGCGAAAAGTAACACCCCTTTCGACACAACAAGGTATAGAAAGGGCGGGAGTGTTCCAAATTATATGTATGAAAAAGATCAAGAACGATCCGCCCGGAAAGACGCGCGAGGAGAGGGAATCCTGTTTCCCGCAGGCGGGACGGGAGGAGGCGCGCAGGTGACGGGGCGCTCCAAGGAAAATTATAACCGCAATTATATCAACTACGTCAATTCCTTCGATCCGCCGACCCAGCATTTCAAGACGGTATTCAGAGCCTTTCTCGTGGGCGGTTTTATCTGTACGATCGGTCAGTTTTTCCGCTATATGCTCGAATTTGCGGGGCTCGAAGGGGATGAGCTCGCGGGGACGGTCTCCGTCATCCTCATCTTTTTGGGAACGCTGCTCACGGGGCTCGGCGTTTACGACAGGATCGGGAAAAACGCGGGCGCGGGGAGCATCGTGCCCATCACCGGGTTTGCGAACTCCGTCGCCTCTCCCGCCATCGAATTCAAGACGGAGGGGTATGTCTACGGCATGGCGGCGAAGATGTTCGTCGTGGCGGGGCCCATCATCGTGTTCGGCGTGAGCGCAGGCGCGGCGGTCGGATTGCTCTATTGGCTGATCGCCCTGTAAGCGATAAAAAACAGTTGCAAAAGAGGGCGGAACGTGATATAATACAAAAAAATTCGAAGAAGAAGGAGAAAACGGATATGGCACAGAAAATCACCGCAGATACGCTCATCGCGGATTGCCTTGAACTCAATCCCGACGCGGCGGAGATCCTCATGTCCGCGGGCATGCACTGCTTCGGCTGCGCGCTCGCGCACGGGGAGACGATCGCGGAGGCGGTCGCCGTCCACGGCGAGGATCTCGACGCATTGCTCGAAAAGCTGAACAAGGGCATCGAATAAGCGTCTGCTCCCAAAAGGAGCTTCGGCGGATCATAAAGAAAATCTCCTGCGGGGCACTGTCGCGGGAGATTTTTTTTGCATATACTGACCGTATGAAACGGCTATCCGCTTTTTACTTTTCGGGAACGGGAAACACGCGCTATATCGCGGGTCTCCTATGCAAAAAGCTCTCTGCGGCGTATGAGACCGCGCTCTGCGACGTCGCCCAAAACGCCGATTTTTCCGAACCGATCAAAGGGGCGGATCTCATCTTGATCGCCTTTCCCATTTATGGTTCGTCGCCCCCCATTCCCATCCGCGCGTTTGTGAAAAAATACGCCTCCGCGCTCAAAGGAAAGAACATCGCCATCGCGGAGACGCAGTATTTCTTTTCGGGCGACGGAGCGGCGAGCATGGGGCGCACGCTCGAAAAGCTGGGCGCAAAGGTCGTGGCGGCGGAACACTTCAACATGCCCAACAACCTCGCCGATTGCAAGATCTTTTCCGTGAAAAACGGGGAGGAGATCAAAAAGAAGCTCGCCCGCGCCGACAGGCGGGCGGAAAAATTTGCCGCGGCCATTCTGAAAGGAAAACAAAAGCGACGCGGGTTTCATACCCTGCCGCACGCCGTCGGATATTATTGCCAGAGGAAATATTGGCGGAAGCTGGAAGCGGACAAGAGAAGCCGCCTCAAAGTGGATCAAAGCCGCTGCGTCGGGTGCCGCCTCTGCGAAAAGAGCTGCCCCGTCTCCAATCTCACGGTGCGTTCGGGCAAGGCGGAGCCGCAGGGCAAATGCGTGCTTTGCTACCGTTGCGTGAATCTGTGTCCGCGCAAGGCGATCTCGCTCATCGGCAAGGAGCCTCCCGCAGTGCAATACAGGGGGCCGAACGCGTAAATTTCCGAGGCTATATCATCAAAACGCCCCACAAAACGCCGAGGGCGGCGGCGAGGGCGGGCAGTGCGACGCACACGCCGAGCTTCAAAAAATCTTTATAGCCGAATTTCACGCCGTGCCCTGCGAGGATGGAGCTGAACATGAGCCCCGCAAGCGCGCCGATGGGCGTAAAGAACGCGCCGAGGTTGGATCCCACGACGGTGGCATAGACGGCGCCGAGCCCCGCGTCCGACGCGCCGATCATGGACGAGAAGAACACGCTCATCGGGATATTGTTGATGAGGTTGGAAGCCGCAAAGGAGAGCGCGCCGTAGACGGGTACGGGGAACTCCGTTTTGAGCGCAGTCCCGATCGCCGCCGTCGTTCCCTGCATGGCGAGCGCCTCCGTCATGATGAACATTCCGAGGAGAAAGGGAATGAGCTGCCACGGCGCACGCCTGACGCAGCCGAGGAGCGCACGGGGCTTTTTCCGCCGCACGAGGGCGAGCACGCCATTGCATACAAAGAGGCTTCCCGCCGCCGCAAGCGCAACGATCCACATTTCAACGCCGATGTAGGAGCTCACCGCAAGCAGCAATGTGCATGCGCCGAGGTGGACAAGCCCGATGACGAGGGCGGGTCTGTCGGAGACGGTATCCCGCTCCGCATGCCCCAAGATGGGCAGGGAGAGCTTTTTGCGGAATAAAAGATAGAGCGCAAGAAGGGAGACCCCGCCCGCCGCGACCGTCGGCAGGATCATGACGAGAAAATAGGACGCGAAATCAACGCCGAACGCGGTCGCGAGATAAATGTTCGTCGGATTTCCGATGATGAGCGCCATGCTCCATGTGTTCGCGGCGACAAACTCCGCCGCAAGATAGGGGAGCGGGTCGATCTTCGCCTCCCCCGCAAAATAGCAGATAAAGGGAGTGAAGGAGAGGACGATGACGTCGTTCGAAGTGAACACGGTGAGCACGGCGACCATGCAGTAGAGGGAAAAGAAGAGGCGTTTTTGCCCGCTGTGCGCATGGCGAAGGGCAAACCCCGCGAGCGCGCGGAAAAAGCCGAGTTCGTCCAAAAAGACGGAGAGGACGGTCATGCAGAGGAAGAGCACGAGGATCTTCAACGGGTTGACGGCGGAATTTTCGATGAGCGCGCGCCCGATCGCCTTGACGTCCGTCTGTCCGCATAAAAGCAAAACCGCCGTCCCGAGCAGGACGACCGCCCAATAGCTGTCGATATGGATCCTCCCGAGTCTGATCTTGGGGAAGAAGAGGACGCCGAGGATCATGACGAGGCATGTCGCGGCGCAGACGATGATATTTATCATGTGAAAAACCGCGCATATGCTATCACTTTTTTTCGGGTTTGTCAACCGAAACGCACATCGTTGCGCGATTTCTTTTGCACCGCCCCTTGCTTCCCCTCTTAGGGGAAGTACCCGCGTTAGCGGGGGATAGGGTTTTGAAACCCCTCAGTCACTCACTATGTTCGTGACAGCTCCCCTGGAAGGGGCGCCGAGATGCCCACCTCAGTCACTCACTATGTTCGTGACAGCTCCCCTGGAAGGGGCGCCGAGATGCCCACCTCAGTCACGCAAAGGCGCGTGACAGCTCCCCTAAGAGGGACGCCAAGAAAGGCCTCCCCCTGTTGGGGGGAGGCTCCGCCGAAGGCGGTGGTGGGGGGATCGTGTTCCGCCTTATTCCCCCCGACAAAAAGAAAAGGGCAACGGATAAAGCGCACTTCCCATAGGGAACAAAAACAAAATTTTTAGAATTGTGCTTTCAAGCGATGACAAAAACTCTCGGAT
>CANQQY010000017.1 GCA_947626105.1 uncultured Clostridia bacterium
GTCACTCACTACGTTCGTGACATCTCCCCTATGAGGGGCGACAAGTAACACCCCCCACCACCGCCTGCGGCGGAGCCCCCCCAGAGGGGGTAGGCCTTATCAAAACTGCCCCTTGGCGAAAACGCCAAGGGGCAGATAAATTTTTATCAAATTCACTTCAACGCGGCTTCCCCGTTCGTCTCGATGATCTTCTTGTAGAACCATGCGCTCTTTTTGGGAGTACGCTCCAATGTCACGGGGTCGAAATGTACAAGCCCGAATTTCTTCGAAAATCCCTCCGTCCACTCGTAATTGTCATAAAACGTCCAATGGAAGTATCCCTCGACGGGGATCTCCTGCGCCGCTCTGTGGAGCTCCCTAAGATAGCGTTTCAAAAAGTCGATCCTGCTGTCGTCGTTGATCTCGCCGTTCACATCCTTCCACTCCGCAAGCGCAACGCCGTTTTCCGTATACACAACGGGAAGCCCGTAGCGTTCATAGATGAATTTGGGGCCGTAGTACATCGCCTTGGGATAGACGTTCCAGCGCATATCCGTCTTGGGCACGTCGGGCGAAGGCGTCACATAGACGGGCTTGCCGCCTTCGTCCTTCACGGGATTGCCCGAGTAGGTATTGAGCCCGCAAAAATCAAGTTTGCTCTTGATGATTTTGAGATCCTCCCGCGGCGGAACAAAGCCGTTTTCCTCGAACCAAGCGAGAAAATCTTGGGGATATTCCCCCTTTAAGAGCGGATCGAGCCAAAGCGCGGGGCCGCCGAAATCGTGATGGCAAGAAAAGGTCTCTTTTTTCGCCATAGCAACGTCTTTTTCGCCGTCGGTATCGGGAATGGCGGGCCAATATGCCTGTGCCGTGCCGATCTTGACGGGATGGGCGACCGTCTTTCTGATGATCTTCTCCGCCTTTCCGCATGCCAAAAGCACATTGTGCGCAACGCACGCGACGTCGCGGACGGGAAGTTTCAAAAAAGGCGCGTGCCCCGCCGTAAAGTGCCCGAGCCCGACAAAGCATTCGGGTTCGTTGATGAGGATGAAGTGCTCGACATAATCGCCGAAGAGCTCCGCGCATACTTTGGCATAGTTTTCGAACCAATCGGAGCTTTCGGGATTCAGCCAGCCGCCCTTTTGATAGAGCGCGTAGGGATAATCCCAATGGAAGAGCGTGACCCACGGCTCGACGCCCGCTTCCTTTAACTCCTTAAAAAGGTTGAGATAGAACGTCTTGCCCGCTTCGCTCACCTTTCCCACGCCGTCGGGAATGAGGCGCGCCCAGTTGATCGACATGCGGTATGCCTTGATCCCGAGCTGTTTCATGAGGGCGACGTCCTCTTTCCACTTATGATAATGGTCGCAGCCGATGTGCCCCTTATGCCCCTCGAACACGCGTCCCTCGGTGGCGGAGGCGACATCCCATACGCTAAGTCCCTTGTCGGCTTCGTAAGTGCCGCCCTCGATCTGGTAGGAAGCCGTAGCGACCCCCCATGCAAAATTTTTGATGAATGACATACGATTTACTCCTGAAATTGACAGCGTTTTGAACCCCTTCCCCCTTGGAAAGGGGGAGGGCGAGAGCACGTGGGATTTTCAGAGATTTTCCGCCTCTTCGATCCAAAGTGCGGCGGAAGCGTCGGACGACATACGCCAGTCGGCGCGGGGAGAGAGGGAAACGGCGCCCACTTTTACCCCATCGGGTACGCAGTTGCGCTTGAATTGCTGGGCAAAGAACCGTTTGTAGAAATTCACAAGCCATTTTTTGAGGGTTGCGCGGTCGTATTTCCCTTCGAAGGCGCGCCCGGCAAGATAGAGCGTTTTTGCGGGCGGATCCCCTCTTCTTATAAAGTGATACAGATAAAAATCATGCAGTTCGTAAGGGCCGATGAGATCCTCCGTCTTTTGCGCGATATTCCCCTTCTCGTCGGGGGGAAGCAATTCGGGGGAGATCTCGGTGGAGAGAATGCTTTTGAGAACGACTTCCGCTCTGCCGCCGAGCCGCGCTGCCTCGGCCTCTACGAGATGCCTCACAAGCGTCTTTGGAATTGATGAATTGACGGCGTACATGCTCATATGGTCGCCGTTATACGTGCACCAACCGAGGGCGAGCTCGCTCAAATCCCCCGTGCCGACGACGAGCCCTCCCGTCTCGTTCGCGACATCCATGAGGATCATCGTGCGGTAGCGCGCCTGTGCGTTCTCGTAGGTCGCGTTCAGATCGTCGGGGTCGTGCCCGATGTCCTTAAAGTGGCGGAGCACCGTCTGCGAGATGTTGACCGTCCGCACCGTGACGCCCAGCGCCTGCATGAGAGAATTCGCGTTGTTTTTTGTCTTTAATGTCGTGCCGAAGCCGGGCATCGAAATTGCGACGACGTCCCCGCGAGACTGATTCAAAAGGTCGAAGGCGCGGCAGATGACGAGCAGGGCAAGCGTACTGTCCAGCCCGCCCGACACGCCGATGACCGCCGTTTTCGCACCCGTATGGGAAAGACGGCGCGCGAGGGCGTGCGATTGAAGCTCCAAAATCAGCTCCGCTTGCTCTCTTCTCTCCCCCGCGTCATGCGGAATAAAGGGCGTCGGATCGACCTTCCTTAGCGACGGCTCGCCGTCCGTCAAAAAGCGGCAGGAGAGAATGTGATTTTCATCATGCGGGACGGGTTCGAAACTCGTATTGCGCATGCGCTCGTGCAGGAGATACCCGACGTCGATCTCCGCCTCAACGAGCCCCCCTTCAAAGGGACGGGCTTCGCCGAGCAGCGTATCGCTCTCGTAAATGAGATCGTTCCCGGAGAAGATCATATCGGAGGTGGATTCCCATTCCCCCGCATTGGCGTAAATATAGGCGCAGATATTCTTCCTTGACTGTGTGGCAAGGAGTTTATGGCGGTATTCCCGCTTCCCGACGACCTCGTTGCTTGCGGAAAGATTGACGATGACTGCCGCCCCCTGTTTCGCATGGCGCACAGAGGGAGATTCGCCCGTCCAAAGATCCTCGCAGATCTCGCATCCGATCATGAGATCGGGTTCGGAGACGTCGCGGACGAGAAGATCGCGGCAGAAAGGCACAACGGTTTCGCCGAGCATGACGGCGGAATCTCCTTCGGGCGCGGGAGCAAAGTAGCGTTTTTCATAATATTCGCCGAAATTCGGGAGAAAACGTTTGGGAATGAACCCCAAAACTTTGCCGTTTCCGACCGCCGCGGCGCAGTTATAGAGCTTTCCGCCGTGCATGACGGGAAGCCCGACATAGACGAGCATTTTTTTGCCGTCCGTGGCTTTGGCGACGGCTTCCAGCGCGGAAAGGCATCCGTCGAGCAATGTCTTTTGAAGAAACAGCTCTCCGCAGGTGTAGCCCGAAAGGGATAGCTCGGGAAAAACGAGGAGCTCCGTCCCCTTTTCCGCCTGTTTTTCGACGATCTCGATGATTTTTTTTGCGTTATAGGCGGGATCGGCGATCTTTCCTTGCGGGCTCGCCGCCGCCGCTTTTATGAATTGATATTTCATAGTGTTTGCTTCCCCTCTTAGGGGAAATACCCGCGAACTGCCCTCTTGCTTCCCCTCTTAGGGGAAACACCCGCGCAGCGGGGGATAGGGTTTTGGAAACCCCTCAGTCACCTGCGGTGACAGCTCCCCTACGAGGGGAGCCAAGGGGGGGCGCCTGCGGTGACAGCTCCCCTACGAGGGGAGCCAAGGGGGGCGCTTGCGGTGACAGCTCCCCTACGAGGGGAGCCAAGGGGGGCGCCTGCGGTGACAGCTCCCCTACGAGGGGAGCCGAGGGGCAACCTCTTTTCCCTTGCCGCCCTGCGGTTACTCTTCTGCGACGACGGGAGCGCCCTTTGCGGCGAGACGGATCTTTTCTTCGATCTCATCGGCAAGCTCGGGATTATCTTTGAGGAACTGCCGCATCTTCTCCCTGCCGTTGGCGATCTTATTGTCGTTATAGCTGAACCATGCGCCGCTCTTTTTGATGACATCGTACTGCACGCCGAGGTCTATGAGGCATCCTTCCTGCGAAACCCCTTCGCCGTACATGATATCGAACTCCGCCTGACGGAAGGGCGGGGCGAGCTTATTCTTGACGACTTTTGCCCGCGTACGGTTGCCCGCCGCCCCCTCGGTATCCTTCAAAATATCCGTCTTTCGGACGTCGATGCGGATGGAAGCATAGAATTTGAGCGCCTTCCCGCCGGGGGTCACCTCGGGATTGCCGAACATCACGCCCACCTTCTCGCGGAGCTGGTTGATAAAGATGACGCAGGTCTTGGACTTATTGACGATCGCAGTGAGTTTGCGGAGCGCCTGCGACATGAGCCGCGCCTGCAACCCCACATGGCTCTCCCCCATATCCCCTTCGATCTCCGCCTTGGGCGTGAGCGCGGCGACGGAGTCCACGACGATGATATCGACTGCGGAGCTTCTCACGAGCGCGTCCACAATGTCGAGCGCCTGTTCGCCCGTATCGGGCTGGGAGACATAGAGCTCATCGAGATCGACGCCCAAATGCTTTGCGTATACGGGATCAAGCGCATGTTCGGCGTCCACAAAGGCGGCGATCCCGCCGCGCTTTTGCGCCTGTGCGACCGCATGCAGTGCGACCGTCGTCTTGCCCGAGGATTCGGGTCCGTAGATCTCTACCATCCTGCCGCGGGGAAGCCCGCCGATGCCGAGGGCGAGATCGAGGGAAAGACACCCCGTGGGAATGACCTCGATATCGTTGTTTGCGGCGTTTTCGCCGAGCTTCATGATCGCCCCTTTGCCGTAATTCTTTTCGATCTGGGCAAGGACGGCGTCCAAAGCCTTCTTTTTTTCTTCGTTCATTGCTCTATCTCCTTATGTTTTTCTCTATTTGATCGCGCGGAATGCGTAAAACAGCGCGAGCTGGATGGCGCTCTTTGTGACCGTTTCCCTGTCTCCCGCAAGCTGGCAGCGGTAGACGCGTACATTCTCTTTGGTGCCGACCGCAAGATAGCATAGCCCCGCGGGGCGCCCGTCCGTTTCGGGACCCGCAAAGCCCGTCGTCGCGATCGCGACGTCGCACTTGCCTTGATGAATGAGCCCCGCAGCCATCTCATAGGCGACCTCGTCCGAAACGGCGCCCTTCGTCTGCAAAGTAAAATGGGAAACGCCGAGACGTTCTTCCTTGGAAGCGCTGTCGTATGTGTTGAGCCCTTCGTAAAAGACGGAACTTGCGCCCGGGACGGAGACGATCGCCCCCCCTACGCCGCCGCCCGTGAAACTTTCGGCGGTCGCGATCTTCATGCGGCGGATTTTGAGCGCTTCCACAAGGCGGAATGCGAGCTCCTCGTCCTCCATGGAATAGATATGGTCTCCGAGCTCCGTCGCGAGAATGCGGACGACTTCATCGGCGGTCATTTTGGGGGTGTTGCGGTCGTAAATAACTTCGATCCGTCCGTTTTGGTAACGGGTCACGGCGTGCAGGGAAAGTTTCCCCTCCCCCGCCTCCTCGGCATGCTGCATGGCCGTGCGGAGAGTTTCGGGGGGAACGCCGACCGTCCTCAAAACGGAGCGGCAATAGGCGTTTCCCCGCCGCTTGTCCACGAGCGGAACCGTCTCCCTCTGCGCGATCTCCTTGCCCTTCTCCCCCGCGGGAAGGACGGCAAAGAGGCAGTCCGCCGTCTCTAAAAAGTACTCCTCCGTAACTTTTTCGCCCGTTGCGGCGGAGACCGCCTCCCGAGCGAGCCCCAAGATCGAGCGGTCGCAGATCACGCAGACAAAGCGGTGCTCCTCTTTGAGGCGCGCAAGTGCGGAAGTGACAGCCGAGGGCGCGTCGTAAGGCAGAAAGAGCGTTTCGTCAAGAAACACGCCGCCCGACAGAAGCGCGTCCGTCACGGCGGAAAAATCCACGCTCAGGATGGAATTTCTGTTGTTGTATAGGACGACGGCGGCGTTCACTGCGCGTCATCCTCAAGAACTTGCCTGTTCTTTACAATATAATTGACGCCCGAAATGACGGTGAGCACAGAGCAAAGGAGCAGGAACGCGATCCCGACGTATGCGCAGACCCTGCCCGCGGCGAGGTCGAGGAAGGGCGAACAGATGAGAAGCAGCGCGATCGCAACGTCCTGCGCCACCGTCTTGGCTTTTCCGATCATGTCCGCCGCCAAGACCACTTTTTTGCCCGCGGCGATCATGCGGAAGCCGCTGACGATGAGCTCGCGCGCCAGAATGATTGCAACGCAGACCCCCGCGACAATGAGGCCGTAACTTCCGAACGGTTCCACCTCAAAGACGGCGGGACGGGTCAGAAGCACGATAAACGCCGTCGAATTGAGCACCTTGTCCGCAATGGGATCCAAAAACTTCCCCATGTTGGTAACGAGTCCCCGCGAACGGGCAATATAGCCGTCGAGGAAGTCCGTAGAGGCGGCGACGATAAAGATGATCGCCGCGATGAGGATCTCGTAAGGCCTGCCGCTGAACACGTCAAGGTAGAAAAAGATGACGAAAAGCGGGATCATGCAGATCCTTGTAAGTGTGATTTTGTTGGGTAAATTCATTTTATGCCTCGCTTTTTCCGTAGAGATCGTAAGAATCGGCGGAAGTAATTTTTACGGGGTACCGTTCCCCTTCCGTTGCCTTTGCGGCGGTAAAGTAGACACAGCCGTCTATTTCATACGCCTGAAAATAAGCCCTTCCGACAAAACACCCCTTTTCGTAGTCGACGCCGTCGCAAATCACGGAGAGCGTCTGCCCGACGTACGATTGAAGTTTTTTTGCCGAAATTGCCGCCTGCGCTTCATAGAGTTCCCTGACGCGCCGCTTCTTCGTTTGGGCGGGGATCTGTCCTTTCATGCGGTAGGCAGGCGTGTCCTCTTCCCGCGAATAGGCAAAGAAGCCGCAATTTTCGAACTGCGCCTCTTCGAGGAAGGCTTTGAGCGCCGTGTGCTCCTCCTCCGTTTCGGAGGGAAATCCCGCGATAAAGGTCGTGCGGAGGGCAATTCCGGGGATCTTCTCCCGCAGTTTCTTCAAGAGGGCTAGATATTCCGTCTTGCCGCCCCGCCGCCCCATGAGTTTCAGGATCCTGTCCTCGCTGTGTTGGAGCGGAATATCGAGATACTTGATGATCTTGGGATTTGTGCGGATCTCCTCGATGAGCCCGTCCGTGACGACTTCCGGGTAACAGTATAACAATCTTATATGACAAATATTGTCAAGTTTCGAAAGATTTTGCAGCAAAGTTACAAATTGATTTGCGCCTCTGTCCTCGCCGTAGCGGGTAGTATCCTGCGCGACGAGCACGAGTTCGTCCGTCTCCCCGAGGGAAGCCGCTTCCGCGACAAGCTCCTCCATGGGATAGGAGACATATTTCCCCCTGATCTTCGGGATCAGGCAGTATGTACAATGGTTAAAGCAGCCGTCTGCGATTTTCAGATATTTGAGATGCGGCATGGTGGAGACGAACCGTTCCGGGCGCACGCCGCTCCCCGTCCCCACCGCGTTGATCCGCTCCCCCTCGCGGTAGGAGCGTTCGAGCGCGGGAAAGAGTTCGGAAAAATCCTTCACGCCCAAAAATACGTCCGCCTCCGAAAGGGCGGGATAGAGTTCCCCGATGAATTTTTCGGGCAGACAGCCCGTCACGACGATCTTTTCGAGGTTTCCGCTGCGGTAGCGGTTCCCCTCAAAGACCGCGGCAAGCGATTCCTCGCGCGCACTGTTCAGAAACGCGCAAGTATTGACGATGAGCACCTGCGCCTTGGAAAGATCGGAAGTGATCGTACATCCGTGCCGTTCGATCTCCCCGAGAAGGCGTTCGCCGTCCACTCTGTTTTTGTCGCATCCGAGAGAGATCATCCCGAAAATTTTCTTCAACATCAGTCGAGACTCCCGTATTTGCTCTCGTATTCTTCCTTGGTGAGAAGCACCGTCCTCGCCTTTGCACCCTCGAATTCGGAGATATAGCCCATGGACTCCATCCATTCGATGATCTTGCCTGCGTGGTTATATCCGACGCCGCAGCTGCGCTGGATGAGCGAAATGGACGCCTGTCCGCGTTTGACGACGATCCCGAGCGCCTTGATGTAAGTTTCGCTGACGCCGTCGTCGCCGTCCGAAAATCCCCCTTCCGAGCCGCCGCTTCCGCCCTGTTTGTCGATAAAATCGGAAATCTCGGAATCGTAATAGGATTCGTTGTTTTCTTTAATATAATTGACGACGCGCTGGGTCTCGGCGGCGCCGATATAGACGCCCTGCACGCGCTTCGTCTTTCCGCCCGCCTTGACGAGCATATCGCCCTTGCCGAGCAAGGTCTCCGCGCCCGTCTCGTCGAGAATGATACGGGAGTTCAGTTCGGAATCCACGCTGAGCGCGATCCTCGTCGGAAGATTGCTCTTGATGACGCCCGTGACGACCTCCGCGGAAGGCCGCTGCGTCGCAAGCACGATATGGATCCCCGCCGCGCGCGCCTTTTGGGTAAGCCGCTGGATCCGTTCTTCAAGATCCTTCTTCGCAACGAGCATGAGATCGCCGAACTCGTCCACGACGATGAGGATCTTGGGCAGTTTTTCCTCGTCCTCGCCGAGCGTCGCATTGTATTCGTCGATCTTGCGGACGGCGATCCCGGAACGGGTCTTTTCGTTGAAGAGACCGTATCTGCGCTCCATCTCCTTGATCGCCCAATTGAGCGCCGTAACTGCCTTGGGCGCCTGCGTGATGATCTCGTTGATCATGAGGTGCGGCAACCCCTCGTAAATGGTGAACTCGGACTGTTTGGGGTCGATGAGAATGAGACGGAGCTCCTCGGGAGAGTATTTATAGAGCAAGCTGATGAGCATTGCGTGCATGGTAATGGACTTTCCCGAGCCCGTCGTGCCCGCGACAAGGATGTGCGTCATCTCCGTGACGTCCCCGCACACGCTCCTGCCCTCGAGATCTTGTCCGAGCGCAAAAACAAGCCCTTCGGGGGCGGGTTTTTTGAAAGTATCCGATTCGAGGACGGTTTTCAGCCCCACCGTTACCCGGTTGGCGTTGGGAACCTCGACGGAGATCCCCCCGACCTCGGGATTGGCATACATGTTGACGTTCTTGACTTTGAGGTACATGGCGATCTCGCCGCTGTACTTTGTGACCATATTGATGGTCTTGCGCTCGGGCATCGCGAGGTCGTACCGCGTGACGGCGGCTCCCCCGCATACGCCGATGACCCGCGTTTCCAGCCCGTAGCGGCGGAGGGTATCGAGAATGATCCCCGAATTGCGCCCGACTTCCTCGTTGGTGAGAACGGGCTTGTCCTCCCGCGTATCCAAAAGGTCGATCTCGGGCGCCCTGTACTTTTTCCAGAGATGTTTTTTCTTGGGTTTCGGCTTCTCAGGTTCGGGTGCGGGGCGCGGGAGCGGGGCGGAGATCCTTCCCGCAGGCTCGGACGGGAGATCGTCGTCATCGAAGAGATCGGCGGCGGACTTCCTGTGATCTATATTGTGATCTATATCGAGAATCCGGCTCGAACGCGGGAACTCCTCCGCGGGTTCCTCGGGCGGAATTTCCCGCCCCCTGCCGAGCGGCAGATCTTCAATCGGGGAAGAAAGATCTTCCCCCGAAAATGCACCGTCTGCGGGCGTATCGTCCATATCCGGGATCTCGCTGTTCTCGCCCATCAGGTCGCGCCGTCTGCGGAAAGGATCGGTGTCGGAGGGGATATCCCGCAATCTGGTGTTCGGGAAGTCCTTCCCCACCGAAAGATCGGAGACGGGACGGGAGAAGAGATCGCGCATCTCCCTCTCCCTGTCGAGGGGAGACTGTACGCGGGGCGGATCGATCGGGGGCTCCTCGGGAGCCGGATCGTCGAGACGGTCGTACCGCGCAGATGCGGGATCGTCGAGACGGTCGTACCGCGCGGGGGCGGGCTCGTCGATAGGTTCTTCAAACGTATCCTCGGGCGCGGGCTCGACGTCGTTTTCGTAAAAATCGCGGACGGGCGCGGCGGGAATGGAAGCGCGGAAAGAAGGCGTCTGCGGATAATTTTCGTTGTATTCTTCGCGCAGGGGATAGGAATATCCGCTCTCCCCCGTCTGTTTTTCCTCCGTGACGCGGCGGGGCATCGGCGAACGCGTATTCTCCGCCTCACTCGTATAGCGGGAAGAATAGCTCTCTCCGCTCCCCTGCGATTCTCCGCGGACTGACACGTTGGAGCGGCGGGGTTGCGAATTGAAGCGGGAATCCGCATTATAAATGAGATTCTCGCGGTAGCTGGACGCGGGATCGTCGCGGAAAAGGATATCGCGGCTGCGCGCGTAGGCTTCGTCCTGACGGACCGCCCTTCCCGCAAAATACGGCGCGGGCTGTTCGTAAGAAGCTGCGCGGGCGGGTTCGGACGGACGTTCATACGGGCGTTCGGACGGGGGTGCAGAGACGCGGACGGGCTCGGGAAGATCCTCAAAGTCCTTTCCCGCGGGCGCGCTCTCCTTCCGCGCGGAAGATTTTCGGTATGCGGACGGCGTCAGATACTTCCTGAGCGGCGTCAAGAGCAGGAGAAACCATAGAGCAAGGATCAAAAGAATCGAAAAGAGCACATAGGCGCCCGCCGCCTGCAACAGAAAACGGACGGGATAGACGACGAGTCCGAGCAGGATCCCGCCGCCCGTGCCCGCAAGCGCGCTCTCCCCCGCCGCAGAAAAACAGCTTCCGAGATACGTCCCGTAGCCGACGGCATAGGAGCCTTCGGGGTCGAGGAAGAATCTCTCCGCAGTTGCCGTATGTACGATTAAAAAGACGGCGAGAAGGAGCAGGAATATGCGCGTCGTCCAACCGCGCGGAATCAATTTTTTGCCCGAAACGAGCACGATCGCGCCGTAGATGAGCAAAAGAAAGAGCGGATATACCCAAAATCCCGCGAGCCCCACAAAAAATGCGGTGATCGCGACCCCGATATCCCCGAAGAGATAGGGTCCCGTCACGGTTATGAGAAACAAAACCGCGCCGAAAAGCAGGAGGGTCATTCCGACCGTCTCCCGCGTTATGATCGTTGCTTTGTTTTTATTCTGTTTATCATCGCTTCCGCGACCGATGCCGTTCACATTTCCTCCGTCGTTCCCCTACGGGGAACATCGCCTATGATGTCATTTTCAAGTATAACATTTTTTCGCGGATTTTTCAACGATATTGGCGTACTTTTTTGACGGATTTTGAAGTTCGTCCGCGAGATCCTCTCCAAAGGATCGCCCGCCCCATATCCTGATCCGCCATATAAAAAGCTCCCCCGCAAGGGAGAGCTTCCGATGATCGGTCTTTTACGCCTTATGTTCCGCGTCGGGTTTGCTTTCCTCTTCGGCGTTTTTCTCCGCCTGCTCCGTGGGAGCGCGGGCGTAAAGAGTCGCATAGACGCGGATCTCGCGATTCCTGATCAGATCGTCGCGGGTGTCCTTGGGGATATCCGCCACGGAAGCGGGATCGTCCATGCGCTTCAGGCCGTATTTCGCCGCGATGTCGTTGAGAAGAAGCTTCGCCCTGCGGCACTTCATGCCCGAAGTAAAGCGCAGGAGCGCGGGCGTCTCGGCAAATCTCTTCTTATCGGAAATGTCCTCGAGTTTGAACGCTTCGTAATCGACGTCCTCGGGAGAGAGCGCATAGGCGACGCAGAGCTTCTTCCCCTTGAAGAAGAGCACGCCCACTTTGTCGCGCCCGATGCCGATACGCACATGGCGGCGGCTTTCGCGAAGTCTGACCTTCTTGAAGCGGGAGGCTTCGGCGAAGAAGTCCGCATAGAATTCTTTCGTTTCGTCGTCTGCGAGCGCAAGTCTCGCCTTGAAAGAATAGGAGTAGGTGACTCTGTACTGCCTTTCGTCGTAAATCGAACTCACGACGCCGATCATGAGGCGCTCTGCGGGAGACATGTCTTTAACGAACTTGATCTTGCCGCGTCGGTCGTATCCGCCCTCCTCTGCCGCGGCGATATCTTCCTCGTCGTCGATATCGTCGTCGTCATCGTCATCGTCTGCGGGAACGGGGGCGGGCGCTGCCGTCTGTACGACGACGGGCACCACGACGACCTGCTGCTGCACGACCGGCTGCATGACGGGAACAACGGGAACGACCGGGACGACAGGGACGGGAACGACGGGTTGAGGCTGGGGAGCGGGCTGGGAAACGGGCTCCTCTGCGGCAGCCGCCTTGTTCCGCTTCATCTGACTGACCGTCATGAGAACGATGCTCGCGATCAGAACCGCCAAAATGATCCCGCCGAGCACCAAAAACGATGTAAACATGACTCTCCTCCGTATATTACAAAATACAAGCTATACACAGTATACAACGAATCAATAAATTTTGCAAGTGGATATGTAAAAATATTTTGCCGAAATAAAAAAATTTCCGCAAAAAAGCGGAAAAATGCGCAAGAACCCGCAAATGCGGGCGATCGCGCCGCCTTCCCGCGGGGGGAAGGCCTGTTGGAGGGAAGCACTTATGCACTGACCAGATCCACGTATTCGTCGAACGTCACGCTCTTATCGAACACTTTTGTGTTGTCGATGACGATGATGCGGTTGCAGACGGTGTTCATGAGTTCCTGGTCGTGCGAAGTGAGGAGCAGGCACCCTTTGAACGCCGTAAGCCCGTTGTTGAGGGAGGTGATGCTCTCGAGATCAAGGTGGTTGGTGGGCTCGTCGAAGATCAGGAAATTTCCCCCTTCGAGCATCATTTTCGCGAGCATACAGCGCACTTTTTCGCCGCCCGAGAGCACCTTCGCCTCTTTGAGCGCTTCCTCTCCCGAAAAGAGCATCCGCCCGAGCCAGCCGCGCAGATATTCTTCATAGTGATCCTTGGAAAACTGCGACAGCCATTGCACGAGCGTGAGGGAGCATCCGTCGAAAAATTCGCCGTTGTCGAGCGGGAAATAGGATTGCAAAATGGTCTTTCCCCACTTGACCGTTCCGCCGTCCGGCTCCGCTTTTCCCATGAGGACGTCGTAAAGCATACTGACGGAAGTCGATTTGTCGCAGAGGACGCCGATCTTGTCCCCTTTCTGCACCGTGAAAGAGAGATGTTCGAAATATCCGCGCTTCGTGAGATCCTCCACGATGAGAATGTCGTTGCCGATCTCGCGCTCGGACTTGAATTCGATGAAGGGATACTTCCGAAGAGAAGGTTTGAAGTCGGAAATGGTGAGTTTTTCGAGCTCCTTCTTTCTCGAAGTCGCCTGGCGGGATTTCGAAGCGTTCGCCGCAAAGCGCGCGATGAAATCTTTGAGTTCTGCGGCGCGCTGCTCCGCTTTCTTGTTGGCGTCGCGCTGCTGGCGCGCCATGAGCTGGGAAGTCTGGTACCAAAAATCATAGTTCCCGAGGAACAAATTGATCTTTCCGTAATCCACATCGCAGATGTGCGTGCAGACTTTATTCAAAAAGTGGCGGTTATGCGAGACGATGATGATCGTATTCTCGAAATCCAGGAGATAGTTTTCAAGCCAGCGCGTCGTTTTGAGGTCGAGGTTGTTGGTCGGCTCGTCGAGAAGGAGCACATCGGGATTCCCGAAGAGCGCTTGCGCCAAAAGCACCTTGACTTTTTTCTTTGCGTCGAGTTCCCCCATCGTCATGTAGTGAAATTCGGAGGGGATATCCAGCTCGTTGAGGAGCGTCTGCGCCTCGCTCTCCGCTTCCCAGCCGCCGAGCTCGGCAAATTCCGCCTCGAGCTCCGCCGCTCGTTCGCCGTCCTCGTCGGTAAAGTCCGTATGGGCGTACAGAGCGTCCTTTTCGTCCATGATCTCCACGAGCCGCTTGTGCCCGAGCATGACCGTCCTCAGGACGGTTTCCCCGTCGTATTTGTTCTGGTTCTGCGCGAGGACGGACATACGCTCGTTTTTGTCGAGCGTGACGTCGCCCTTGTTGGGTTCGATCTCACCCGAAAGCACCTTCAAAAAGGTGGATTTTCCCGCCCCGTTTGCGCCGATGATGCCATAGCAGTTTCCCTTGGTGAATTTTAAGTTGACGTCCTCGAACAGCTTTTTGCTTCCGTATTGCAGACTGACGCCGTTGACCTGTAACATCGCTTACCTCTTTGATTTTATCCGCATGATTATACCATACTTTCCCTCTTTTATCAAATGAAAAACACGGCTTTTGAGGAATTTTAAGAAAAACGCTTGCATTTTTCGGCGGATTGGGGTATACTCGTCCTGCCTGAACGGAAAGAGGGTTCTGACCGCAAAGGAGGAAGATCAATTCGACTGTGCCAAAGTCTTATGTTGGCTTTTTCCTCCTGCCGTCTCGGGCGGGAGATTTTTTATGGAAGAAAAACGCATCGCGGTGCTCTCCGTCATCGTGGAGAAACGGGAACAAGCCGAAAAACTCAACGCATATCTGTCGGAGTACGGGGAATACATCATCGGCAGAATGGGGATACCCTACCGTGAAAAACACGTCTCCGTTTTGAGCGTCGTGCTCGACGCCCCCGTCTCCGTCCTCAACGCCCTGACGGGAAAGATCGGCCAGCTCGACGGCGTGAGCGCAAAAGCGATGTTCAGGTAAGATTTTTTCGCTCGTATTTGTTTTGAGCGCACGCCGACATGGCGCAAGCTCAAAACAAATACGAGCGAGGAAAGCAACGCTTCTGGGATATTGAGTCATTGTCGCGGTCGCTTGTCACGACAGTAAGCCGAAGAGGTTCGGCAAATTGAGTCGCCCTACTTCGCCCTGCGGGCTCGTGCCGCGCTTAGTGCAATAGAATGCGCGCGGGGCGGCGGAAGTGAATTCCGCCTAAGGCAAGTATTTTAGACGGCTCCGCCGCAGGCGGTGGTGGGGGGAACCTGCCCCCTTTGAAGGGGGCGGGTGGCACGCGTAGCGCGTCAGGTGGGGGTTGACCCCATTTTACCTTATTCCCCCCATCCGTCTTTGCTACGCAAATCCACCCTCCCCCCAAAGGGGGTAGGGCTCAAAACACCAAAAATTCTTTTTAAGGAGTAACGATATGAAAAAACTTTTCAAAGGCATTTTTTGCGCCGTACTGTGCGGCGCGGCGATCCTCGGCGCCGTTGCGTGCGGCAGCAAGGAAAACACAAACGATCCGACGGACGGCGGGACTTCGGAACCCACCTTCGAGATCGCGGGCGATCTGCAAGCTCTCTACGGAACAGACGGATATCCGCAGGCGGTGCTCGTCGCAAAGACGTCGGTCATCGAAGCCGACGAGGCGGCGGTCGCGGCAATGATCTCCTATATGGAAGGCGCGGACGGCTATCTTGCCTCGGCGCAGCCCGCCGACGTCGTGGCGCTTCTCAATGACAAATACCCCACGGGCGTCACCCCTTCGCTGAATGCGAAGAATCTCAACGCGCAGGTCATCAAAAACTGTTCTGTGAAATTCAGTGCAGCGTCCGAAAAAAAGACGCTCATGAATGCATATCTCCAAAAGCTCATCGGCGTGCAAGCGGATTCCACCAAAATTCCCAACGATGCTTTCTACTATGAGGGCGGCGCGAAAGCGGGAGAGATCACGGGGCACTATGAAGTCTATGCGCCCGACGGCGCACCCGCGCTCGCGCTCGCAAATGCCATTCATGAGGGAAATTCCGCATTTACCTATCACGTCGTCGCCTCTGCGACGATCGCGGCGCAGGTGACGGGGCAATCCCCCGCGGCGGACTTCTGCGTGCTCCCTTCCAACGTGGCGGCAAAGCTCCTCGGAAATGGAGAGATCTACAAAATGCTCGGCGTCGTGACGAACGGCAACCTCTATTTCATCCGCACGAATACCGCGCAGAAAAAGCTCACGGATCAATCCTCCCTCTCCGCGCTCGTCGGAAAGAAGGTGGGCGTCGTACAGCTCGCGAACGTTCCCGGGCTCACCCTGCAAGCGGTATTGAAGGACGCAGGCGTTCCCTATCAGATCCTCGAATCGGCCTCCGCGCCCGCCGCGGACGACAAGGTGAACCTCGTCGCATTTGCAGACGCAACGACCGTCGGACCCGCCGCGGGGTGCGATTACTACCTCTGCCCCGAACCCGCCGCCACCGCAAAGACAAGTGCGTTTCAGGCGTCAAAATCTTAACGTAAATTGAAAAAGAATCTGATTTTCTCCGCGCTTTCCATCTTGTTTTTGTGGTTGGTGTGGATCATTGCCTATTACTTTGTGCGGAACGACTATCTTCTCCCCTCGTTTTGGGAGACGCTCCGCGCTATGGGAAAGCTGTTTGCGGACGGCTCCTTTTGGGGCGCCTTCTTCGGCACATTTTGGCGGACTGTGATCTCCTTTTTGGTTGCCTTCGCGCTTGGGGCGGCGTTTGCGGCGCTTTCCTGCCTTCATAGCGGCGTACGCGCTTTTTTGTCTCCCCTCGTGTCCGTTCTCCGCACGGTGCCGACGATGGCGGTCATCCTCATTCTGCTCCTTTGGACGAACGCCTTCGTCGCCCCCGTCATCGTCACCCTTCTCGTCATTTTCCCCGCTTTGTATAGCGCGATGCTCGCAAGTATCGACGAGGTACGGGGGGAATACGGCGCGCTCGCGCAAGCGTTCGGCGTTCCCGCGGGGCGAAAACTTTTCTCGATGTATCTCCCTCTCTGCGCGCCGAACGTCCTTTCCCAGGCGGGCGGGATCCTCTCGATGGGACTGAAAATCACCGTTTCGGGCGAAGTGCTTTCGCAGACGTACCGCTCCCTCGGCGGCATGATGCAAAACGCCCAGCTGTTCCTTGAAATGCCGACCCTGCTCGCGCTCACCGTGCTTGTCGTCGTGCTCGGCTTTCTTTTGGAAGGCTTGGGGCTCTTACTCAAAAAAACATTGATCAGGTGGCGCACATGATTCTGCGGTCTGTCAAGAAAACGTATGGGGAAAAGGTCGCGCTCGACGTCCCGCAGCTGGAAATCGAACCCGATAAGATCACGGCAGTCCTCGGCGAAAGCGGCGCGGGGAAAACCACCCTTCTGAACGTGATCGCGGGGGCGCTCCCCTTCGAGGGCAGCATCGAAGGCGTGGGAAAAGTGAGCTATCTCTTCCAAAGTCCCACCCTTCTGCCCAATCTCACTGCGGAAGACAATCTCAAATTCGTACTTCCGAAAGAGGAATGGGAAAAGATCCCATCCATGCTTGAAAAAGTCGGGCTTGCGGGCAGAGGAAAATCCCGTCCGCGGGAACTTTCGGGGGGAGAGAGGCAAAGAGTCGCGATCGCGCGTGCGTTCTTATACCCGCACGACGTGCTCCTCATGGACGAGCCCTTCTCCTCTCTCGACCTTTCCCTGAAAAAAAATCTTCTCTCCCTCACCGCGGAGCTTTGGCGCCCAGAACGAAAGACGGTCGTCTTTGTCACCCACGACGTCCATGAAGCGGCGATCCTCGCCCACCGCGCGCTCGTCCTGAAAGAGGGCGTCATTCTTAGGGATCTTCCGATCGCGGGAGAGCCCGCACGCGACTTTTTCTCCCGTTCCGCGGAGGAAGACACGCTGGTGCGCGCCTTGACGGGCGAAGAATTTTCATGAAGCGGACAGCCTTTTCATACAATACCGTGTGAGGAACTTTCGTTCGCGTCGAAAAAAAATCAAACGGCGTATCGTGCTCGTCACGGTCGTCGTTTTTTTGATTTTGATCGTCGTCATCATTCATGTCAATCTGACGGGCGTGCTCAAATCCATCGCGGAAGCGAATATGCGCTCGATCACGACGGTCGCCGTCAACGACGCGATCTACTACACCCTTTCGGACGGCATCCGCTACGAGGATCTCGTCAATGTGGAACGGGGAGAGGACGGCGAGATCCGCTCCATCACCTCCAATTCCTTTCAGATCAACCGCATCGCCCGCGACGCCGCCTATATGTCCCAGCAAAATTTGCAAGAGATGAGCGAGGGCGGCATCGACGTCCCTCTCGGCGCGTTTACGGGCATCGAAGCGTGGGCGGGCTTCGGTCCCAAGATCAATATCCAGATCATTCCGATCTCCAACGTCTCTTGCAGTTTCGCTTCGAAGTTCGAATCGGTCGGGATCAACCAGACGAAACACTCCATCTATCTCGAAATCGTGGCGGACATCTCGATCGTCATGCCCTCGGGTACGAGCAATTTCGCCTCACTCACCGAGGTGCTCATCTGCGAAAGCGTGATCGTGGGCCGGGTTCCGGAAACCTACCTGCAAGGGAATCTCTTCGGCGGAGGATACACGCTCGCGCCGTAAAAAGGTTCTCCGCCCCTATTGCATTTTTTCAGAGAATGTGATACAATACCCGTATGGTACCGGACGTATCTTTTTTGTGGCTCGATCTATACGGTTGGATGATCCTCGCGGGCGTTCTTGCGGCGATGATCTTGTTCCGCGTGTTTTACAGGCGAGCAGGGATCTCCTACCGCGTATTCGCCCTTACCGAGATCGTCTCCGTGCTCGCCGTCTGCGCGGGGTATGCGGCGGCGGCGCTCTTCCAGAGCTGGTACCGCTTCCTCGAAACGGGGGTATTCAAATGGGGCGTCGGGGCGACCTTTTACGGCGGTCTCATCGGCGCGGCGTTGACCTTTCTCATCTTTTATTTCCTTGCGGGACATTTCGTCTGCCGCGAAAAAAGTCACATCAAAGAATTTAACCGCATGCTCTCCCTCATCGCGCCCTGCATCGTCATCGCCCATGCGTTCGGGCGGATCGGGTGCCTGCTCGACGGTTGCTGCTACGGGAGGGTGACGGACAGTTTCATCGGTCTCCCCATGCGCGTCCACGGCGTTTTCGAAAAACGGGTGCCGTTGCAACTCTTCGAATCCATCTTTTTGTTTGCGCTCGGGAGCGTCCTTCTCGCGCTCGTCTGGAAGCGCAAGGGGACGTACAATGCGTCCATCTATCTTATCGCCTACGGCGTCTGGCGGTTCATCATCGAGTTCTTCCGCGACGACAACAGAGGATCGTCCGGAATCGCCGCTTTGAGTCCCTCGCAGGTCACGGCGATCGTCATGGTCGCGATCGGGATCGCCTATCTTCTCTTGTACCGTTTCGTACTGAAAAAATTTTTCGAGGGGGCGCCTGCGCATGAAACGGAATGACGTTCTCCTCTTGATCCTCTTCCTCCCCTGCCTTGCGCTCATCATTCTGTTCGGCGTGCCGGGACTTCTCCCCATTGCGGACAGCGTGACGGCGCGGCTGTGCGGTGAAACCTTTCCCCGCCTCGCGGCAGGCGGGTTTTTGCTTGTTTTGCTTATTTTGAAGGGATACGGCGCCCCGTTCCGCTTCTCCGTGAAATTATCCCATCTCCTTTGGGCGCTCCCCTGCCTTGCGGTCGCAGTCGTGAACTTCCCCTTTACGGCGCTCATCGGGGGAAAAGCCGTCCTCGACCGCGTCGATCTTCTGTGGCTTTTTCTCTTGAAATGCCTCTCTGTGGCTCTCCTCGAAGAGACCTTTTTCCGCGCCCTTCTCGTTCCCCTTCTCGGCGGCGAGACGACCGCAAAGAAACTGCGCGCCGTCCTTCTATCCGCCGCGCTCTTCGGGCTCATGCATCTTCTGAATCTCTTTTCGGGGAACGTGGGCGGCGTGCTCTTGCAGGTCGGCTATACCTTCCTGCTCGGCTGTATGTTCGCCGTCATGCTGCTCAAAACGGGCAACGTGTATCTTTGCATGTTGACCCATTTTATCTTCGATATCGGCGGCCTCATCGTAACCGATCTCGGGCACGGCGCCTTTCAGGACAGGACGTTCTGGATCCTCACCGCCGTATTCGGCGTGCTGTGCGCGATCCATATCGCAGTGAGCTTTTTCCGCCTCTGCAAGAAAAAAATTTAAGTTCACTAAATGAATGAAATTTGTTGACATTCCGTTTCGGTCGTACTATAATTGATCAATGGTAGGTATATTATGAATATTTTCAGAAAAATCTGGTGCAGAACGTTTCAAACGGGATTCCGTCTTGCGATCCCGCTCATGCCCTACCGCATTCCCAAACAGCTCCACAGCTGCTTAGAGGCGGCGACGCTCGTCAAGGAAAAGGGAAAGCATAAGGCGCTCATCGTCACAGACGCGGGCGTCCGCGCGCACGGCGTGCTCGAACCCGTGACGGAAGCCCTCACGGCGCAGGGGATCCTTGCCGAGATCTTCGACAAGACGCCCGTCAACCCGACGATCTCGGCGATCGAAGAGGCGCTCGCGCTCTACCGCAAAAGCGGGTGTGACTGCCTCATTGCAGTGGGCGGCGGTTCCCCCATGGACTGCGCGAAGGGCGTCTGCGCGCGGCTCATCAAACCGAAGAAATCTCTTCTCAAAATGAAAGGGATCCTCAAAGTCATGGGGAAACAGCCCCTCTTTATCGCCGTTCCCACGACGGCGGGCACGGGCAGCGAGACAACGATCGCCGCGGTCGTCACGGACGACAAGACGCATTATAAGTTTACGATCCTCTCCTTCTGTCTCGCGCCCGAATATGCGCTTTTGGATCCCGTGATGACGAGAACGCTCCCGCCCGCCATGACTGCGCAGACGGGGCTCGACGCGCTCACCCACGCAGTGGAAGCGTACATCGGGAGATCGACGACCCGCTTCACGAGAAAGCGCGCCGTCAACGCGGTGACGCTCATCAAAGAAAATCTCCTTCCCGCTTACGAAAACGGGGACGACCTCACGGCAAGAAAAAATATGCAGATCGCCGCGTTCGACGCAGGGCTCGCATTTACGATCTCCTATGTCGGTTATGTGCACGCCGTCGCGCATTCTCTTGGGGGCATGTACAACTACCCCCATGGCAAAACGAACGCAACGCTGCTTCCGTTCATTTTGAAAAAATACGGGAAAAAGTGCTATAAGCGGCTTGCAAAACTCGCCCGCGCGAGCGGCGTGAGCAGCCAAAAAGAGAACGAAGCCGCGGCAAAAGAATTCATTGCGTGGATCGAAGGGCTCAACGAAAAGACGGGGATCCCCGCTGCCCTCGACGTCAAAGAAGCGGATATCCCGCTCCTTGCAAGCAATGCCGACAAAGAGGCGAATCCCCTCTATCCCGTGCCCAAACTCATGAACAGACGGGAGCTCGAAGAGATCTACCGCGGCATCCGAAAAACGCCCGACCTCGACAGCGCGGGCAAGCTCGCCCTGCAAAAAGAATATTTTGCGACCGGAGCGACGCTTCCCGTCAAGGGACGGAAAAAGCTCCTCAAAAAGCTGTATTCCGCGATCGAGGCGCACGAGGACGAGATCAACGCCGCGCTGAAACAGGATCTCGGTAAGAGCGTTTCCGAAAGCTATATGTGCGAAGTCGGCATGACGCTTGCGGAGATCTCCTTCATGCTGAAACATGTCAAACGGTATGCGAAGGGAAAGCGCGTCCGCACGCCTCTCGCGCAGTTCCGTTCCCGCAGCTATCAAAAGCCCTCGCCCTACGGATGCGTGCTCATTATGAGCCCTTGGAACTACCCCTTCCTCCTCACGATGGAGCCCCTCGTCGACGCGCTCGCGGCGGGAAATTGCGCCATCGTAAAGCCCTCCGCATACTCTCCCGCGACAAGCAAGGTCATGGCGGAGCTCATCAAGGAGGTGTTCCCTCCCGAAAGAGTGAACGTCGTGCTCGGCGGAAGGGCGGAAAACAGCGCGCTTCTCGACCTCGCATTCGATAAGATCTTCTTTACGGGAAGCGTTGCCGTCGGGAAAGAGGTCATGCGGCACGCCGCGGAAAAACTCATCCCCGTCACGTTGGAATTGGGCGGAAAGAGCCCCTGCATCGTGGACGAAACGGCAAATCTCAAACTTGCCGCAAAGCGTATCGTGTTCGGGAAATACCTCAACTGTGGTCAGACCTGCGTCGCGCCCGACTACATTTTGGTACATAAGAATGTCGAAAAGCAACTTCTGAAAGAATTGAAGCTCCAAATCGAAAAGCAATTCGGAAGCGATCCTCTGAAAAATCCCGACTACGGCAAGATCATCAACGAAAAGCACTTCACAAGGATCTGCGGACTCATCGACCCCGCCAAGATCTATTGCGGAGGAGAAACGGACGCCGAACATCTCCGCATCGCTCCCACCGTTCTCTGCGGCGTCACACGCGAGGACGCCGTCATGCAGGAAGAGATCTTCGGCCCCGTCCTTCCCGTGCTCACCTATACCGATGAGGAAACGATCATTGGGGAGATCAACGGGAACGGCTCCCCTCTCGCGCTGTACTTGTTTACTTCCGACAAAAAGTCCGTCCAAAACATTACCTCGCGCGTCGCGTTCGGCGGCGGATGCGTCAACGACGTCGTGATCCACCTTGCCACGTCGAATATGGGCTTCGGCGGCGTCGGAAACAGCGGCATGGGCAGTTACCACGGCAAAGACGGCTTCGACTGCTTTACCCACAAGAAGAGCATCGTAGACAAAAAGACTTGGATAGATCTTCCGATGCGCTACCAGCCTTACAAAAAAATCTACGATAAACTTATCCGTTTCTTCCTGAAATAAACGATTTTCCCGTCCGAAAGGACGGGAAGTTTTTTGCGAGACGAACCCCTCCGCCCCACGGCAAAGTCTCCCCTTCCGCACGCCGCACCGCCTCTTTCATGGCTGCCCGAGAGGCTTGATCCGCCGATACCCCCTCTTCGAGGGGGTTTCTTTTGTCAAAAATTGAAAAATTCAACGAACATTCTAATAATTAAACGAGCGGTTGAATCAAAAAAATTCCCTTTGGGCGCAAATCGTGCTATAATGAAAGCAAGAAAACGAATGAGGGGATCAATGTTGGAATTCGGAAAACGGATCGCATACCATCGGAAACGTCTGAATATGACCCAGACGGAGCTTGGGGAAAAACTCAACGTCACGGCGCAAGCGGTCTCTAAATGGGAAAACGGGCTCTCCGACCCCGATCTTATCACCATCAACCGCCTGAGCAAGATCTTCGGCGTAACCACGGACGACCTGATCGGCGGAGACGAGACGGAAAGCGAAACTGCCCCGTCACAAGCGCAGGAGACTGCGGCAGAGGCAGAGAGCGAGATCGCTTCGGCGCAAGCACAAGAGGCGTCCGTAAGCGAGGCGGATGGCGCCGTACACGCACAGGTCGTGTCCGCTCCGGCCGCCCAGCCTGCTCCGCAGGGGGTCTCCGCGCCCCCGCGCGTCATCGTTGCATACTGCGACGACTGCAAGCGCCCCATCGAACAGGGCGAAAAATACCATGTAAAGACTTACCGCACGGGGCAAAAGATCACCTGTCCCGAATGTCATCATAAGAATGAGATCCGAAGCAAGACCGCCGAAATCTATGATGCGGAGAAGGCTCTCAAACGCGGATTCATTTGGGGCGGAAGCGTCGGCGGAGGAACGGCATTGATCTTTCTCCTCGTCGCGATCATCTCGGGGAATTACGCGTGGCTTGCGGCGCTCCTCATCTCTTTGTGGCTGTTTGTCTTTATCGCCCAATGCTTTTGGGGGGAATGGATGTTCGAATTCATGTGCTTCTTTCTCCACTCCTTCCGAATGCCTGGCGTCATCTTCACCCTCGATCTCGACGGCATCATTTGGGCGATCTCGGTTAAGATCCTGCTCGGATTTTTGAGTGTGTGTCTTTCCGCCCTTATCGCCCTCTTCGGCGTGGCAGTATCGCTCATCGTAAGTATCGTATCCTTCCCTGTTGCGCTGATCAATAAACGGCGCACGATCAGAAAATTGAAAGCCGAATTAAATCAAATGGAGAAAAAGAAATGAAAAAAATTCTTGCTTTGCTCTGCGCACTCGTTATGATCTTTGCGTGCGCCGCATGCGACAATTCCAATAGCGGCGCAAGTAACAACGAAACGCCCGACACTTCGACCGATTCGGGCAACGGCGGAACAAACCCCGACGGCGAACAGGGCGACAAAGATCCTGATGGCGGAAATCAGGGCGATGACAAGGATCCCGACGAAGGACAGGGCGGCGAAGGTGGCGACAAGGACCCCGACGAAGGACAGGGCAGTGACAAAAATCCCGAAGATTTGAAGGGCAAGGCGCTTTCGATCGTGAAAGAATTTTGGAACGCCCGTCTGAACGTCTGGCAATTCCTGCCCGAGGCGCTCTCTTTGGAAAATATGGAAAGCCATGCGTCCCCTTCCGACTTCTCAACCTTTGTACAGACTTCGGAAATCGGCAACAAGTTCATCGGAAAACAGCTCAACGTTGTTTACGAGGTTCTTTCCCGCACGGAAACGCTTGCAAAACATGTGGAGAACGTCATGGCGGCGCAGGACGTCATCGTTGATCTGTACCAGGCTTTCATCAACGACAATCCCGACAATTACGCCTCATTCGAAAAGAATACGGAGCATTTCGACTTCAAAATCGAGCTCACGGAGACGGAAAATACCCTGCTTGTCCGCTTCACGACTGTTGCGGTCGAGATCGGATATCAAAACGGCACGGGCGAAAGTACCGTCCGCGTCCAGCTTTCGGACAGCAACGTGATCAAATACGAAACGAGCCAAACCCGCTTCAAAGCCGCGCTCGACGTCTTGAACGTTGCAAAGTGGCAAGTGGAATTCGAACAGAACGACGACGGTTCCGCGGATGGCGATCTGTATGAGTTCTTCGGCGCCAAAGGCCACTATCTTAAAACGGTGGCGCGCATTCATACGGACAGCGAAATGACTTACGTCCTCGCGGACAAGCGGGAGAGCGACGATCTCAAAATCGAAGGCTATCTCGAAGCGTACAACTCCCAAACGGGCGAATATTTGGGCGCGGAAGTCAAGGAGACGGTGAAACTCTTCGATTACGATACGTTATGGCTCCCCCTCTCGGACATCTCGGGCATTACGTCCGTAAAAAAGACGGATGAACAGAACGGGCTCAACGAGGATACCATCTACATCAACGGCAACAGAGAACCCATCAAGACCAAGAATGTGAGCATCACAAAGCCCTCCCGCCGCTATGATATTGAATTCAAGGAAGTATGGCTTGTCACCCGCGACGCAGAAGGGAATTTGGAGCGGCAAAAGACGGAGATCCCCATGCTCTTTGTGCAGGCGGAAAACTACGAAACGCTTGCGGAGGACTTCGAAGAGAAGAACAATGTGGCGATCGAAGTCCTGCACGGCGCAACGCACGCCGCCGTCCAAGACGCGTACGCGCTCGAGGTCGAAAATTACATAGAGATGAAAGCGAACGCCTCCGTCGACGAGATCGACGCCTACATCGGCGCGAAGAACAGCTTCTTCGATTAAAACAGATATGAGCAAGCGCCCGTCGGCTATGCCGACGGGCGCTTGCTCATTAAAAAATTATTCCTTCCCCTTCTTCCTCGCAAAGCGGACAAGCGCATAGGAGAGTGCCATCCCGACGAGGAGCAATGCCGCCGCGGCGACGAAATACCACGGATTTGACATCAAAACCGTTCCCGTCTCGCGGATGACGGAGGCATACACGGCGGGAATGCTCCCGACGATAAAGCCGATGATCGCAAAATATGTCCCGCGCGGAAACTTCTTCAAGAGATATTTCATGAGCACGGAGATCCCGAAAAATCCCGCAATGACGCCGATCCCCGCGCAGAGGAATACGAGAAGGCTCACCCCGACGTCCTGCCCGTGCAGAAGATGCTCCGTGAGAAGCCCGACGAGCGGGTTATAATAGCCGAAGATGAGAAGCAGCATGGAGCCGGAGATCCCCGGCACGACGAGCGCGCACGCCCCCACCGCCCCGATGAGCACGAGGAGAAGGTATCCACCGAAGCTTAGATCGAGAAGATCGACTTCCCCCGCCATGGGGAGAAAACAGAGGGACGCCGCGGCGGCGAGAGGAACCAGGCAGGCCAGAATATGCGTCCACTTCGGCTTTCCCCCCTTGACCTTCTCCGTCACGGAGGGCAGACCGCCGATCGCAAGCCCGACAAAGAGAGAGACCGTCGGGATCGGGAACTTTTCAAGCCCCCATTGGATCGGGAGAATGAGCGCCGCGATCCCCAAAACCATGCCGAGAAGGATCGGAAGCAAAAAGAGAATGCTCTTTTTGAATTGCTTGAACAGATCGGCGACGCTCCCCACGAGCTTTTCGTAGATCCCGAGGATCGCCGCGACCGACCCGCCCGAAAACCCCGGGATGATGAAGGCGACGCCGATCGCCGCCCCCCTCGCGATATTGAGCCAGAATTCCGCAAACGGATTTGGTTTTTTTTCTTGCCTATCCGTTTCGGACGAATTGCACGCTTCCATAGTTTTAAGTATATCATAGGAAGCGGCAAAATACAACCGTTTTGCAAAAACCTCGTCCCGTAAATGTTATACGATCCCCTGCGCCGTCATGGCGTCGGCGACTTTCAAAAAGCCTGCAATGTTCGCGCCTGCGACATAATCCCCCGCCGCGCCGTATTCCGCTGCCGCACGGTCGATATTATGATAGATATTCACCATGATGGTTTTGAGCTTCGCGTCCACCTCTTCGAAGCTCCAATACGATCTGGAGCTCGACTGCGCCATTTCGAGTGCGCTCGTCGCGACGCCGCCCGCATTCGCCGCCTTCGCGGGAAGAAATACGACATTCGCGTTATGAAAGACAGAGATCCCGTCGAGCGTCGTCGGCATATTCGCCCCCTCGCCGACGTATTTCACACCGCCGCGCACGAGCGCCTTTGCGCTTTCCGCGTCGATCTCATTTTGCGTCGCGCAGGGCAGAGCGATGTCGCAGGGAATGTTCCAGATCCCCTTGCAGCCCTCGTGATACTCCGCGCCCTTCACGCGCTCCGCATAGAGTTTGATACGCCCGCGCTCCACTTCTTTGATTTGCATCACGACGGCGAGATCGACGCCGTTCTTATCATAGATATAGCCGTTTGAATCGTACATGGCGACGACTTTCGCGCCGAGGCTCTGTGCCTTCTGCACGGCGTAGATGGCGACGTTGCCCGAGCCCGATACGATGACGGTTTTCCCCTTGAATCCGTCGCCACGGCATTTTAGCGCCTCTTCCATCATATAGACGAGGCCGTAACCCGTCGCTTCAGTGCGCGCGAGGCTTCCCCCATAGCTTAGTCCCCTCCCCGTGAGGACCCCGACGTGCTCGCCGCGGAGCCGCTTATACTGCCCGAACAGATACCCGATCTCCCTGCCGCCGACGCCGATGTCCCCCGCGGGAACGTCCGTATCCTGCCCGATATGGCGGAAAAGCTCCGTCATAAAACTTTGGCAAAAGCGCATGACTTCCATATCCGATTTCCCCTTGGGATCGAAATCGCTGCCGCCCTTGCCGCCCCCGATGGGGAGACCCGTGAGGCTGTTTTTGAGGATCTGTTCAAGCCCTAAAAATTTCATGATGGAAAGATTGACGGACGGATGGAAACGAAGTCCGCCCTTGTAGGGACCGATCGCACTGTTGAATTGCACGCGATAGCCCTTGTTGACGCGAACGTTCCCCCCGTCGTCGACCCACGGCACGCGGAACATTACAACGCGTTCCGGTTCGACGAACCGTTCCAAAAGAGCGGTCTTTTCATATTCGGGATGCCGCTGAACAACGGGACGGAGGCCGTTTAAGATCTCTGTCGCCGCCTGATGAAATTCGGGTTCATTGGGATTTTTCGCTTTGAGGGTTTCAAGTACCCGCTCTACATAGTCCATATTCATTCTCCTGAAAATTATATTTATTTTATTATAACAAATCCTTATGATTTTTGCAGAAAAATTACAGAGAAATTTGTTTTATATTATTTATAGAAACTATAAGCTCTCCTTAATTCTCTTTTTGCGTGAAATCAAGAAAAACGCTTGCTTTTTTTCCGCGATTGATGTAAAATCAAAATAACGCTTCCGTAGTTAAATGGATATAACAAGCCCCTCCTAAGGGCTAGTTATGGGTTCGATTCCCGTCGGGAGTAC
>CANQQY010000018.1 GCA_947626105.1 uncultured Clostridia bacterium
GCTCGTGACATCTCCCCTGAAAGGGGCGACAAGATCCTCTGTCACTCGCAAGCTCGTGACATCTCCCCTGAAAGGGGAAGCGAGAACCCCTTTCTCCACCCCGGATGGGGTAGGGCTTGGGACAACCGCGTCATCCTGAGCAACGCGAAGGATCCCGAAGATCCAGTCCATAAAAAAACAGCGCCGCGCGGCGCTGTTTTCGTCTATTCGGGCTTCCGGTCTCCGGGATCTTGATCGTCGGAAGCCTGATATTCGGGCGGAAAATCGTACTCCACGCGGGCGGTCTGTTCCCAGCCGGCGTCCGTGTTTTTCCGCACATACCGTTTGCTGATGATATAAATGGGGACGTACTCCAAAAGATAGAAGGGGTTGAAGAGCGCCGTGCCGCACTTTTCCCAAAAACCGAGGGGCGCGAACATCTCGGGGCAGGCGAGCATGGCGAGCACACTGTACCCGAGGAGAAGAACGTACATCACGCCGAAGGGCAGGACGATGAGGTACATCGTCGCGAGGAACCAGAGCGGGTTTTCCGTGAGGACGTAGTACACCGTGATCCCCGTCCCCGCAAGGACGGTCGCGACGGAGACGACGAGGAAGATGATGAGGGGAACGATGCCGAAGAAGTACTCCCACTCTCCCGAGGTATAGGTGCCCCGTTTTTTGATTTGGTCGCGGATCTGCTGTTTGTACTTTTTGTCGCACTGCGAATAGCCCGTGAGCCACCGCACGCGGCGCAAAAAGTTATCCTTGTGATGCAGCGCTTCTTCCGTATAGATGATGGCGTACGGATAGAACATGGAGCGGAATCCCTTTAAGAGGGAATCGAGTTTGAGCTCGTAGTCCTCCGTGAGCGTGCGGTAAGGCCAACCGCCCAGCCGCTCGATGACGGAGCGGCGCACCATCATGCCCTGCCCGCACATATTGAGGGGCATATCGTTGAGCATGCGGTATTTGTTGCCGAGATCGTCGAGGATCGGCCATGTGAGCGCGGAACAGTTCGTGAATACCGTGCGCGCGCTCTTTCCGCCGAGATAATTTTTGACGAATTTGCGGGTGAGATAGATGTCGTAATTGTGTTCGAGCGCGTTGTTGAGCTCCGAGACGTAGTGCGGGTCGAGCACGGCGTCCGCGTCTACGATGACAAAGGCGTCGTACTGCGAGAGTCCCTCCCCGATCGCCTTGAAATATCCGTCGAGCGCGTCTCCCTTGCAGGATTGCTCCTGCACGACAAAGACGCGCGCTCCCATCTTTTCCGCAAGCGCGACCGTCGGGTCGTCGGGATCCTTGACGATGACGTTGACGTCGAAAAACGCCTTGTCATAGTCCTGCTTCGCGATCGAGGCGAAGAGGTCGCCGATGACCTTGCTCTCCCCGCGCGCCGGGACGACGACGGAGATCTTCCGTTTTACTTTCGCCCGCTTGTAGGGGGGCTTTTTGAAGGCATATCGGTACTGCGCGAGTTTGGGGATATAGAGCAGGATCGCCAAAATAGACAGCGCCGCATAGATGCCGAGCGTGATCCAGATCATCATCAGAAGTTCACTTTTTCAAGAAGGAAGGAGATGATGCCTTCCTCGTCGAGACGGACTTGTTCCATGGTGTCGCGGTCGCGGATCGTGACGGTGTCGTTTTCCATCGTATCGAAGTCGATCGTGATGCAGTAGGGGGTCCCGATCTCGTCCTGACGGCGGTAGCGCTTGCCGATCGAGCCCGCCTCGTCGTAGATGACGGGGAAACGGCGTTTGAGGTTCGCCCATACTTCCCGCGCCTTGGGCGCGAGATTCTTTTGGAGGGGAAGGATCGCCGCCTTATACGCCGCGATCGCGGGATGGAAGTGCATGACGTTTCGCACTTCGCCGTTTTCGAGGGTCTCTTCGTCGTAAGCCTCGGAGAGCACGGCGAGCATGAGCCTGTCCGCGCCGATCGAGTATTCGATGACATAGGGAATGAAGCGGGAGCCGTCGATGGGGTCGACGTACTGCATGCTCTTCCCCGAATATTCCTGATGGCGGGTGAGGTCGTAGTCCGTGCGGTTGTGGATCCCGTTGAGTTCCTGCCAGCCCATGGGGTAGAGATATTGGATGTCGCACGCTTCCTTTGCATAGTGGGCGAGCTTGTCGTGGTCGTGGAAGCGGAGATGTTCTTTTTTGAAGCCGAGATCGAGAAGGAATTGCATCGCCTTCTGTTTGAACTCTTGATAGAATTCCTCGTCCGTGCCCGCCTTGCAGAACCATTGGTGTTCCATCTGCTCGAATTCGATGGTGCGGAAGATGAAGTTGCCGGGAGTGATCTCGTTGCGGAAGGCCTTGCCGATCTGCGCGATGCCGAAGGGGACCTTTGCGCGGACGGTGCGCTGGACGTTGAGGAAGTTGACGAATTCTCCCTGCGCCGTCTCGGGACGGAGATAGATCTTGTTCTGGCTCTCGTCGGTGACGCCGCGGCTCGTTTCGAACATGAGGTTGAAGGTGCGGATGGGCGTCCAGTCGAACCCGCCGCAGACGGGGCAGTGCACCTGATGTTCCTGAATGTACTGTTCCATCTCCGCGTTCGACATGAGGTCGGGATTGACGGCGCCCTTCGAGTGCGCTTCGATGAGATTGTCCGCGCGGTGGCGGGTCTTGCACTTTTTGCAATCCATCTTGGGATCGGAGAAGGAAGTCGTGTGCCCGCTCGCTTCCCATACGCGGGAATTCATCAAAATGGCGGCGTCCAGCCCGTAGGAGTTTTCGCTCTCCTGCACGAAGCGTTTCCACCATGCCCGCTTGATGTTGTTTTTGATCTCCACGCCGACGGGACCGTAGTCCCAAGTGTTGCCCATGCCGCCGTAGATCTCGCTGCCGGGGAAGATGATCCCCCGCGCCTTGCAGAGCGCGACAAGTTTATCCATTGTTACAGAGCTGTTTTCCATATTACACCTCGAAATTTCGTTGTTTTGTATTTCGCTCGATTTCTTTTTTCGTCCGCGCCTTGTGGGCGCGTGCTCAAAAATAAATACGAGCGAGGGGTTAAGATTTTTGCCTTGTAATTACGATTCGGCCGTCCCTGTTCTGTTTCACAGGACAGTAAGCCGAAGGGGTTCGGCAAATTGAGTGCGCTGCCGCAAAAGCGTGGTTTTGCTTCGCGCAGTAATTCAGAACAACACCCCCTCAGTCGCGCAAAGGCGCGCGACAGCTCCCCCTCAAGGGGGCGCCGAGGGGAGAGAAGGCCTACCCCTTATGGGGGGAGGCTCCGCCGCAGGCGGTGGTGGGGGGGACCTGCCCCCTTTGAAGGGGTGGAGCAACGCGTCCTGCCAAAGATTGATAATCTTTGGCGCGTTGCGACATGAGTGAGCGCATTATCTCGCGCGAACGGTGACCGCCCCGCGCGCATTCTATTGCACTAAGCGCGGCACGAGCCCGCAGGGCGAAGTAGGGCAGGACGCTACCTGCCCGAGAAGGTGGCGCGCGAAGCGCGTCAGGTGGGGGTTGTCTCCGTTTACCTTATTCCCCCCCATCCGTCAAGGCTACGCCGTGCCACCTTCCCCCCCGAAGGGGTAAGGCTTGGGTCTGCCGTGTAGCAAGGGGGCGATTCTCCCTCAATTCCGTATACACAACATATTATACAGAGAAAACGCGGAGCGGTCAAGCATTTCAAGCGATTTTTTGCGCGGGAGAGAACGAAGTCCGAACCCTTGCTGCCCCTTTTAGGGGAAGTGGTTCGCAGGGCCGAAGGGGTTTTCGGAAACACGGCGGTGGAAACCCCTCAGTCACCTGCGGCGACAGCTCCCCTGAGAGGGGAGCCGAGGGGTGGGGTTGCGTGACAGCCCCCGGGAGGCCCGCCGCCAAGGCGGCCTGATTTCCCATTCAAGGCGCAAATTTCCAAAAAAATAGTGTGTAAAAACTATGCAAACCGCAGATTTTATGGTATAATAAAAAACGGACTATCGTAATTTACGGAGCGCGTATGGCGGACAATTTTATCGAACAATTCATAGAAGAGGATCTCGCCGCGGGAAAAGTCAGCGCGGTCATGACACGTTTTCCCCCCGAACCCAACGGATATCTGCACATCGGGCATGCAAAGAGCATGTTCGTCAACTTCGGCATCGCCGAAAAATATCACGGAAAGTGCAATCTTTTCTTCGACGACACCAACCCCTCCAAGGAGAAAACGGAGTACGTCGACGCCATCCGCCGCGACATCCGCTGGCTCGGATACAAGTGGGAGAAGGAAGTTTACGCTTCCGACTTTTTCGACATTATCTACGGCTATGCGGAAAAGCTCATCATGGACGGCAAGGCGTTCGTCTGCGACCTCTCGGCGGAAGAGATCAAGGAGACGCGCGGCACCCTGACGGAGCCCGGCAAGGAGAGCCCTTACAGAAACCGCACGCCGGAAGAGAACTTGAAACTCTTCCGTGAAATGCGGGAGGGGAAATACGCGGACGGCGAAAAATGCCTCCGCGCGAAGATCGACATGGCGTCCCCTAACGTCAACCTGCGCGATCCCGTCATCTACCGCATTCTGCGGGCGACCCACCACAGGACGGGGGACAAATGGTGCATCTACCCGATGTACGACTACGCGCACCCCATCTGCGACTATTTGCAGGGCGTGACCCACTCCCTGTGCACTTTGGAATTCGAAGATCACCGCCCTCTCTACGATTGGGTCGGTTACAGCCTCGGATTTTCTCCCAAGCCCCGCCAGATCGAGTTTGCGCGGCTCAACCTTACCAATCTCGTGATGAGCAAGCGGTATCTCAAAAAGCTCGTCGAGGAGGGTTCCGTGCACGGCTGGGACGATCCGAGAATGCCCACCCTTGCGGGACTCCGCAACCGCGGGATCCCCGCCGAGGCGATCAAGGATTTCTGCGCGCGGGCGGGGGTCGCCAAGGCACAGTCGGAGTGCGAGATCGGCTATTTCGAGGCGGTCGTAAGAGACTATCTCAACGCGCACGCCCCCCGCGCCATGGCGGTCGTCGAACCCTTGAAACTCACCATCACCAACTATGAGGGGAGCGAGGAGACCGAATTCGAGATCAACCAGCTCGACGAAACTGCGGGAAAGCGCAAGATCGTGTTCGGGAAGGAGCTCTACATTGAAAAATCGGACTTCTCCCTCGACCCGCCGCCCAAGTACCACCGCTTGAAGATCGGCGGCTATTGCCGTCTGAAAAGCGCATACATCGTGCGCGCGGACGAGGCGGTCATGGGCGAAAACGGCGAGGTCGCGGAGGTGAAGTGCACCTACTTCCCCGAGAGCCGCTCGGGAAGCGATACGAGTGGGATCAAGGCGAAGGGCGTCCTGCATTGGGTGAACGCAGAAAGGTGCGTCGACGCGGAACTTAGGCAGTACGACCATCTCCTCCGCGACGCCGATTACAGCGGGCAGGACTTTTCGGAGCGGATCAACCTCGACAGCGAGCATATCTTTCATGCCAAGGCGGAACCCTATCTTTCGGAAGCGGAGGACGGGACGGCGTTCCAGCTCATGCGGACGGGGTACTACAAGAAGGCGGCGGAGAACGGAAAACTCATTCTCTCCGAAATCGTCTCTCTCAAAGATAACTTTAACAAGTAATTGCGCTACGGGCGCGGAAATTAAGGAGATCGGAAACCAATGGGAATCTTGGAAATCATCTTGATCGCGCTGGGGGTCGTCGCTCTCATATCCGCCGTGTACGGCGCGCTGCGCCGCTTTTCGCGGATCACATGGATCGGCTGGCAGCTCCTCGCCGCTTTCGGGATCATGGTCGCCTTCGGGCAGATCGATCTGGACGGGACGGGCGGATTCGTCCTGTCTCTCGTGGGGTTCACGGTCGCGGCGGCAGTTCCGCTCGTATTGGAATATTTCGGAAGAAAACTTCTTGTCACGAACCGCATTCTGCAACCGCGCACGGGGGAGATGGTGTTCGACAGGATCTTCGGCGCGGTCACGGCGATCCTCGCATCGGTCAGCTTTTTCCTCGTCGTCGGCGGGTTCGGGATCGCCCTGACGGAATCCATGATGGGCAAAACTCTCCTCGACGCCGCGGTTTGGACGGACTTCTTCAAAAATTATGCGCTCGACTTTTTCACCGTCGCGCTGCTTCTCATCGTCATACGGGCGGGCTGCCGCTTCGGGCTTCTGAACGGATTAAGAGCGCTTCTCGTCTTTATCTTGCTTGCGGGCGGTTTCTTCGGAAGTTTCCTGCTCGCCACGCGCGTCGGCTTCGGGATCTCCTTCTCGCAGTGGATCGGGGGGCTCTTCTCGGGGCTTCCGCGCATGCTCGGCGCAATGATCGGCGCGGTCATCGTAACTTTCCTCTTCACCCTCGTCTGCTTTGCCGTCGTCATGGTGCTCAACAAGCTCATGGACATGGGGATCCGGAAACTTCGCGGCGTGACGGCAGTGGGGATCGTCGATTCCCTGCTCACGGGCGTGCTCTTCGGCGCGATCTTCCTCGCCGTGGCGGTGGCGCTGTATACGGGTTATTCCGCGCTTTCGGGATTCGACCTCGGCTCCGCCATGAGCGGTCTGCTCGATTCGGTGGGCGTGGACGCGGATCTGGGCGGCGTCGAGGAGTTCTTCTCGGATATTACGGATTCCCTCGTCGCGTTCGTGCGCTCCTCGCCTCTTTCGCGCATGATCTATGATACGAATCCTCTCGCCGCTCTCTTTTAGACAGAATGAAAAAACCTTCCTCCGTGCATAATGAAGGAAGGATATGCCGGATAAACGCACACATCACCTGCTCATGCACATCAACGCGCTCTGCGCGGACGGGAATTATAAGATCGTGGAGCGGAGCGAACTTTTGTCCTGTTTCCCCGTGAAGCTGGGAACGGACGAAACGGGGCTCGAAAACATGCTCCGCTATCTCAAAGAGCACCGCTACATCGACGTCAAATATGCGCAGGACGGGGTCTATTGCCTCTCTCCCTTGCCGGAGGGACGCATGTATGAGGAGCAGGTGCGGCAGGGGAGAGAAGAGGGGCTCCGCCGCCGCGTCTCTATTTTGCTTTTAACGGCGCTCGGCGCCTTTTTGGGCGCGTTTTTGGGCGCTCTTTCGGCGATGGCTCTTGTGGGGGCCGCATGATCAGCGATACCCTCTCCAAGCGCGAGGACGCCGTGATGAACGCCGTCTATACCCTCTCGGCGGGAAGGGAACGCTTTCTCGCCGCGCCTTACGACCTTCTGGCGCTTCTTCCCCCAAAATTGAAATTCGACGAAGAGAAGCTCGAGCGCGTCCTTGGCGATCTCGGGCTTGACGGCTACTTTGAGCTCATTCTCTCGGACAGAAAGGGGGAAAAGGTCTACGTTTTGCACCTTACGGCCCGCGGCATGGGGTACCGCCGTCAGGACGCCCAGCGAAGAAGAAGCGTCTATTTCCGTTGGGGGGTCGCCGCGGTCGGCGCGGTCATCACCGCCCTTATCGGGCTCTTGATCAAGATCGTTTTCAGGTGACCGTTTCCGCAAACGGGGAGCCGAAAAGGAACAGTATGGAACACTGCGATTTCAAATTGAAGGCGCCCTTTGCGCCGACGGGAGATCAGCCCGAGGCGATCAAAAGCCTTACCGAGGGCGTGCTCGACGGGATCCGCACGCAGGTGCTCGTCGGGGTCACGGGGAGCGGCAAGACGTTCACCATGGCGAATGTCATCCAAAACGTCGGGCGGCCGACCCTCGTCATCGCGCACAATAAGACGCTTGCGGCGCAGCTCTGCAATGAGTTCCGCGCCTTTTTTCCCGAAAACCGCGTGGAATATTTCGTCTCCTATTACGACTACTACCAGCCCGAGAGTTACATTCCCTCGACGGATACCTATATTGAAAAAGATCTCTCCATGAACGACGAGATCGACAAGCTCCGCAACGCCGCGACCTGCTCGCTCGGGGAGCGGGACGACGTGATCGTAGTCTCTTCCGTGAGCTGTATCTACGGGCTCGGCGCGCCCGAGGAGTTTTTCCGCCTCGGCGTCTCCATGCGCCCGGGGCAGGAGATGGCGCGGGACGAGCTCTTATCCCGCCTTGTGGATATCCACTATTCCCGCAACGACATGGATTTCAAGCGTTCGACCTTCCGCGTGAGGGGGGACGTCGTGGAGATCTTTCCCGCGTCCAACTCCGAGGTCGCCGTCCGCGTGGAGTTTTTCGGCGACGAGATCGACAGGATCTCCGAAGAGGACGTCACGACGGGGAAGATCGTCTCCGAGCTCAAACATGCCGTCATCTTCCCCGCGAGCCACTACGCCGTGGGGAGCGAAAAGCTCACCTACGCCCTTGCGATGATCGCACAGGACTTAGAGGGCGAGGTCAAGGCGTTTGAGGACGCGGGAAAACTCCTCGAAGCGCAGCGGCTCCGCCAGAGGACGGAGCACGACCTCGAAATGATGCGCGAGATCGGGTACTGTTCGGGGATCGAAAATTATTCCCGCTATTTCGACGGAAGAAGCCCCGGCCAGCCCTCGTTTACCCTCCTCGACTACTTCCCGCCGAATTTTCTCGTCTTTATCGACGAGAGCCATATGACGATCCCGCAGATCCGCGCCATGTATAACGGCGACAGGGCGAGAAAGATCAATCTCGTCGAATACGGCTTCCGCATGCAGTCTGCGTACGACAACCGTCCCCTCACTTTTGAGGAATTCGACGCGCGCGTGCCCCAGCTCATCTGCGTTTCGGCGACGCCCGCGCCCTACGAACTCGGCGAGGCGGGCAACGTCGTGGAACAGCTCATCCGCCCGACGGGGCTTTTGGATCCCCCCGTGGAAGTCCGTCCCACCAAGGGGCAGATCGACGATCTCCTGTCCGAGGTCAACACCGTCGTGAAAACGGGCGGGCGGGTGCTCATCACCACCCTTACCAAGCGCATGGCGGAAAATCTCACCGATTATTTGAAGGAGTCGGGGGTCAAGGTCCGCTATATGCACTCCGACGTCGACACTTTGGAGCGCATCGACATCATCAACGGGCTCCGCAGCGGAGAATTCGACGTGCTCTGCGGGATCAACCTTTTGAGAGAGGGGCTGGACCTTCCCGAAGTCAAACTTGTCGCCATTTTAGACGCCGATAAAGAGGGTTTTTTGCGAAGCGAGACCTCTCTCGTGCAGACGATCGGCCGCGCGGCGCGGAACGCGGAGGGCAGGGTCGTCATGTATGCGGATACGATGACGGGAAGCATGGAGCGGGCGATCGGCGAGACCAACCGCCGCCGCAAGATCCAACAGGCGTATAACGAGGCGCACGGGATCGTCCCGCGCACGATCGTCAAGGAGATACAGTCCACGCTCTCCATCACGGGAAAGGCGAAGAAGGGCGCGGAGATCAAGCAAAAGGATATCCCCGAGGAGATCGAGAAGCTCAAAGCGCTCATGCGCGTTGCTTCGAACGCGCTCGACTTTGAACGCGCGATCGAGATCAGGGAAACCATCAACGAGTTGAGAAAGAGAATGCGGAAGTGATTGTCCCCTTGCCCACCCCTCGAGGGGTGGGTGGCACGAGCAACGCGAGTGACGGGAGGGGTGGCATTCCCAATCACGTCACCCTGAGCGTAGTCGAAGGGTCACCGCATTAAAAATAAGGTGATGCTTCGACAAGCTCAGCATGACGAATTCGGAACTCGCCCCACCCCCCTACCCCCCTTCTCGGGAGGGGGCATGTCCGAAGGGCCGCCCTTCGTTCCCTATTACGGCGCGTGGCGGGGTCTCCCCGCCTAAGCGCACCCCATTTGGCACCCTACGGGAGCCTTACTGTTTTGTGAAACAGAAAAGGGGCGGCCGAATTGTAATTACAAGGCAAAAGAACTAACCCCTCGCGCGTATTTATTTTGAGCGCGCGCCGACAAGGCGCAAGCCCAAAAGAAATCGCGCGAAACAGGAGGCACTTATGAAAATCGCAGTCGATCTGGACGATACGTTGTCCGTCGTGGACCGCGTTACGCGGGCGAGCGGATACATCGAGCGTTACGGTCTCCCCTTCAAACTAAAAGACGAGAACGCTCATGCGCTCGTCGAAGTCTTTGATTGGGAAGAAAAGGACGTTCTGAAATTCGTCCGCGAGGGCGGTATCACGGTTTTCACGGACGCGGAAGCGCGCAAGGGGGCGCGGGAAGTGCTCACCGCGCTGCAAAAGGCGGGGCACGAGATCGTCGTGCTCACGGCGCGTCAGCGGGAATGGTTCGTCAATCCCGAAAAGGTCTCGCGGGACTGGCTGGAAAAGCGCCGCATGCCCTATGACGAGATCGTGGCGGACGTGCCGTTTTCCCAAAAGGGGAAATATTGCAAGGAAGCGGGGATCCCCGTTCTCATTGACGACAGCGTGACGACCTGTCTCGCCGCGCAGGAGCTGGGCGTGCATGCGATCCTGATGGTAGATAAACACAACGTTTCCCGCGCCCTTTCCATCCGCTATTCCGCCTCGAATTGGAAGCAGATCGCGGGGATCCTGAATTTATTGCTCCCCAATCTTTGATAAGCCCGAACTCTCGGCGCCCCTTTCAGGGGAGCTGGCGCGCTGCCCTTGCGCGACTGAAGGGTTTCAAAAACCCTATCCCCCGCTACGCGGGTACTTCCCCTTATCCCCCCATCCGTCACGGCTTGCGCCGTGCCACCCTCCCCCCGGAGGGGGTAGGGCTTGGGGAGCCGAGGATCGTAATTCCAATCTAACAATCAACATATGCAAGAAGAAATCTTTGTCCATGGCGCAAAAGCCAACAACTTAAAAAACATCGACGTGCATATCCCGCGCGGAAGCCTCACCGTCTTTACGGGGCTTTCGGGCAGCGGGAAGTCTACGCTCGCCTTCGACACCATCTTTGCCGAAGGACAGCGCAGGTATATGGAGAGCCTCTCCTCTTACGCCCGCCAATTCCTCGGCATGATGGAAAAACCCGACGTGGAGAGCATCGACGGGCTCTCCCCCGCGATCTCCATCGACCAAAAGACGACGAGCCACAACCCCCGCTCGACGGTGGGCACCGTGACGGAGATCTACGATTATCTCCGTCTCCTTTTTGCGCGCGCCGGGACGCCGCATTGCCCGAACTGCGGCAGAGAGATACGCCGCCAGACGGTGGATGAGATCGCCGACCGCGTGATGGAACTTCCCGAGGGGAGCAAAATTTTAGTGAGCGCTCCCGTCATCCGCGGCAAGAAGGGGGAGTATAAAAAGGAGCTTGCGGGCTTCCGCAAGAGCGGCTACGCGCGGGTCAAGATCGACGGGATCGTCTACGACCTGCAAGAGGAGATCTCGCTCGACAAGAACGTCAAGCACAATATTTCCGTCGTCATCGACCGCCTGATTGTCAAAGAGGGCGTGTTGAAGCGGCTCACCGAATCTCTCGAGACGGCATTGAAGCTCGCCGACGGGCTCGTCGTCATCGACTGCGAGGGCACGGAGACCCTCTATTCTTCCCGCTATTCCTGCCCTGACTGCGGTATTTCCATCGAGGAGATCGAGCCGCGGCTCTTCTCCTTCAATACGCCGTGGGGGGCATGTCCCGAATGCACGGGGCTCGGGTTCCGCCAAAGGGTGGATCCCGACCTCATCTGTCCCGATCGCACAAAGACCCTCCGCGAGGGGGCGATCAGGATCAGCGGGTGGAATCTCGACAGTTCCACCGTCACGCAGATGTATCTTTCCGCCCTTTCTAAGCATTATCATTTTTCGATGGACGTGCCCGTCAAGGATCTTCCCGAGGGCGTGTTCGACCTGCTCATGTACGGCAACGGCGGGGAAAAGATCGACATGCACTATTCGACCCGCTCCTTCTCCTCCGAATACAAGAGCGCGTGGGAGGGGTTTGCCAACAATTTGGAGCGCAGATATAACCAGACGAGTTCGGTCTCCGTGAAGTGGGATATCGAACGCTACATGCGCACCACGGACTGCCCCGTCTGCCACGGAAAGCGGCTGAAAAAGGAAGCCCTCGCCGTGACGGTGGGCGGGAAAAATATCGCCGAAGTCTGCGACATGCCCGTTGTGGGACTGTACCGCTTTTTGGAAGCGCTCGAACTCACCAAGACGCAGCACGCGATCGCAGACGTCATCTTGAAGGAGATCAAGAGCCGCATCAACTTCCTGATCGGCGTGGGGCTCGAATATCTCACCCTTTCGAGGAGCGCGGCGACGCTCTCGGGCGGGGAGAGCCAGCGCATCCGTCTCGCAACGCAGATCGGTTCCGCGCTCACGGGCGTCCTCTACATTCTCGACGAGCCCTCGATCGGGCTTCACCAGAGGGACAACGCGCGGCTTCTGAACTCCCTCAAAGGACTTAGAGACCTCGGAAATACCCTCATCGTCGTTGAGCACGACGAGGATACCATGCGGGCGGCGGATTACATTGTGGATATCGGCCCCAAGGCGGGCGTGCACGGGGGAGAAGTCATCGCGTGCGGCACGGCGGAGGACATCATGGCAGAGCCCCGCTCCATCACGGGAGACTATCTCGCGGGGAGACGGAAGATCCCCGTTCCCGAAATACGGAAAAAACCTGACGGGCGGTGGTTCCGCGTGGAAAACTGCCGCCAAAACAATTTGAAAGGCATCACGGCGGAGATCCCCGCGGGGCTCATTACCGTCGTCACGGGGGTGAGCGGCTCGGGCAAGAGTTCGCTCGTCAATGAAATCATTCTGCCCATTCTGTCCAACAACCTGAACGGTTCCCGCCTACCCCTCGGCGCGAGCGGGGAGTTCTCGGGACTCGAATATTTCGATAAAGTCATCGCGATCGACCAATCCCCCATCGGGCGCACGCCGCGGTCGAATCCCGCAACCTATACGGGCGTGTTCGGCCCTATCCGCGAGCTGTTTGCGGCGACGCAGGACGCGAAGGCGCTCGGCTTCAAAGCGGGAAGGTTCTCCTTCAACGTCGCGGGCGGCAGGTGCGAAAACTGCGAGGGCGACGGGATCATGAAGATCGAAATGCACTTCCTTCCCGACGTCTACGTCCCCTGCGAGGTGTGCGGCGGGAAACGCTACAACCGCGAGACGCTGGAAGTCCGCTATAAGGGCAAGACGATCGCGGACGTCCTCGATATGACGGTGGAGGAGGCGTGCGACTTCTTCAAGGCGATCCCTTCCGTCTACAATAAGATCAGGACGCTTAACGAGGTGGGGCTCGGCTATATCAAGCTCGGACAGAGCTCGACGACGCTCTCGGGCGGCGAGGCGCAGCGGGTCAAGCTCGCCACCGAGCTTTCGAAGCGCTCCACGGGCAAGACGTTTTATATTCTGGACGAGCCGACGACGGGACTGCATAGCTACGACGTGGAAAAACTCGTCAATATCTTATTGAAACTGCGCGAGGGCGGGAACACAGTGCTCGTCATCGAGCATAATCTGGATGTCGTGAAGATCGCCGACTACATCGTCGATCTCGGTCCCGAGGGGGGCGACGGCGGCGGCGAGATCCTGACGACGGGCTCGCCCGAAGAGGTCGCGCAGGTTGAAAAGAGCTACACGGGACAGTTTTTGAGGAAAGTTTTGGCGTCGGAGTGAGCCTTGGCGCGCACCCAAGGCCTCCCTTCGGAGAACGCGCACCCAAGGCCTCCCAGAGGGGGTAGGGCTTGGAGTAGTGCGTCATCCTGAGCACAGCGAAGGATCCCGAAGAACGAAGTCCGAACTTTCATCCTCGGGATTCTTCGGTCGCGTTGCTCCCTCAGAATGACGCGTCAGCGAGGGAGCAAGAGGGAGCTGGGACTTCCCCCCAAGGCGCGGGACGAGCAAAGAAATTCAACAAAACATTCCGAATCACTTGCCTTAGGCGGAATTCACTTCCGCCGTGGGCGACTCAATTTGCCGAACCCTTTCGGCTTGCTGTCGTGTGAAACAGAAAAGGGGCGGCCGAATTGTTTTTACAAGGCAAAAATTTTAATCCCTCGTTGAATTTATTTTTGAGCATGCGCCCGAAGGAGCGCAGACGAAAAAAGAAATTCAACGAAACAAAAAAGGAGCTTTTATGCTGAATAAAACCATGCAACATTTGGGCGAGGAGCGGAGCGTCATCCGCGAGCTCTTCGAATACGGAAACGCGCGCAAGGCGGAGATCGGCGAGGAGAACGTATTCGATTTCTCCATCGGCAATCCGTCCGTCCCCGCGCCCGCTTTTGTGCAGAATGAAATCAAGCGGCTCATTGATACGACCCCGCCCGAGATCCTGCACGGCTACACCTCGGCGGCGGGCGCGCCCGCAGTGCGTGAGGCGGTTGCAACCTACATACAGAGGGAATTCGGGGTACCCGTGTCCGAGAACCTCATTTACATGACCTGCGGGGCGGCGGCGTCGCTGGCCATCACAATTTCCGCGCTCTGCGAAGAGGGGGATGAATTCATCGTCATCGCGCCCTTCTTCCCCGAGTACCGCGTATTCGTCGAGGGGGCGGGCGCAAAGCTCGTCGTCGTGCCCTCGGACGGGCGGTTCCATCTCGACCTCGAAGCGCTCGGCAGAGCGATCGGGCCGCATACCAAGGGGATCCTTCTCAATTCTCCCAATAACCCGACGGGCGCGGTGATCTCGGAAGAAGAGCTCCGCTCCCTCGCCGCTCTGCTCGAACAGAAGAGTCTCGAAAAGGGAGAGCCGATCTTTTTGATCGCCGACGAACCTTACAGGGAACTCACCTACGGCGCGGCGGTGCCCTACCCCATGCGCTTTTATCACGAAACGATCGTCTGCTACTCCTTTTCGAAGTCCCTTTCCCTTGCGGGGGAACGCATCGGCTACGTCGCCGTGAGCCCCTTCGCCTGCCGCGCGGGGGAGATCGCCGCGGCGGTCGCGGGAGCGGGGAGAAAGCTCGGCTATGTCTGCGCGCCCGCCCTCTTCCAGCGGGTCTGCGCGGCAAGTCTCGGAAAATCGAGCGATGTCGGGGAATATCGCAAAAACCGCGACCTTTTGTATGGCGCGCTCACTTCTTACGGCTATGATTGCGTGCCGCCCGAGGGAGCGTTTTATCTCTTTGTCAAGGCGCTTGAAGAGGACGCGGTCGCCTTTTCGGAGCGTGCGAAAAAGCACGAGCTTCTCCTCGTCCCGTCCGACAGTTTCGGGGTCAATGGATATGTGCGCATCTCCTATTGCGTCTCCCGTTCTGTGATCGAACGGAGCCTGCCCGCCTTTTTGGCGCTGTATCGGGAATATCGGTAATTTCGCAAATTTCTTTATGATTGGAATGCCCTGCGGGCGGCATATTGCGGGCAAAGAAATTTGCGAGGGGTTAAGACTTTTGCCTTGCAAAAGCGATTCGCCCGTCACCTTTCTGTTTCACAGGACATTAAGGCTCCCGTAGGGTGCCAAATAGGGGCGTGCAGCGGCGGGAAACCCGCCTCGCACCGTGATTGGGAATGAATCCCCATCTGTCACGCCAAGGACGGCGTGCCACCTTTCCCCCCGAGTTGTAGGGCTTGGAACAGTTCCGTCAGAACCAACACATTCTGTATAGAAATTTCAAACCTCCGCATATTGAAAGTATACGGAGGTTTTTTGTATGAAAGCAACAGGTATCGTGAGAAGGATCGACGAACTCGGGCGGGTCGTCATTCCCAAGGAAATAAGGAGAACGCTGCGCATCCGCGAGGGGGATCCGTTGGAGCTGTTTACCGACCGCGACGAGCTCATGCTCAAAAAGTACTCCCCGATCGCCTCGCTCGAGCGGTTTGCGGAGGGCACGGCAAAGTCTTTGAGCGAACAGAGCGGATATCTCGCCGCCATTCTCGATACGGACGCGGTCCTTGCCGCGGCGGGCACGGGCAAGCGTGCGCTTTTGGGAAAGACGGTCACCGAAAAAGTGACGCAGATCCTCGACGCGCGGCAGAGCTACCTCGCCAACAAGGCGGAGGGCGGAGAGATTTTCCCCATCGTAGAGGGAAGCGACTATCAGGCGACGGCGGAGATTATCGTTCCCATCATCACCGGGGGGGATTGCCTCGGCGCAGTCGTCCTTCTCACTTCGGAGGAGGGGGCGACGCTCGAATCGAACGCCGTCAAACTCGCCCGCCTCACCGCCGATATCATCGCCAATCAATTCGAATAAAGGGGGGGCCAAGGGGCAATCTTGCTTCCCCTTTTAGGGGAAGTACCCGCGCAGCGGGGGATAGGGTTTTTGGAAACTCGGCGGCAGGAAACCCCTCAGTCACCTTGCGGTGACAGCTCCCCTATGAGGGGAGCCAAGGGGGGCGTCTGCGGTGACAGCTCCCCCTCAAGGGGGAGCCAAGGGAAGGCCTACCCCCTTTGGGGGGAGGCTCCGCCGCAGGCGGTGGTGGGGGGCAAGCGGGAGCCGAGCTCCCCTACATAATGAAGCATGCGAACTTCTTGAAAAACGCGGCTGTGATTTCGTTGGGGGCGTTTGCGGCGAAGGCGATCGGCGCCGTCTACCGCATTTCCCTTACGGGTATGCTCGGCAGCTATGGAACGGGGCTGTACCAGATGGCGTACCCGCTCTTTGTGCTTCTTCTCACCTTTTCCTCGTCGGGGATCCCGTCCGCGCTCGCCCGCATGATCGCGCGGGACAGGGCGCGGGGCGCGGGGGAAAGCGCGATCTTCGGCGCGCTCCGCCTCTTTGCCCTGCTCGGCGCGGTCGGGTCACTTCTGATGTGCGCGCTCTCTCCCTTGATGAGCGCGGCGCAGGGGGAGCGCGATCTCATGCGGTGCTATCTTGCCCTTGCGCCTTCCGTCTTTCTCGTCGCCCTCATTGCGGCGTTGAGGGGGTATTTTCAGGGCAGGGGAGAGATGTCTCCCACGGCGTTTTCGGAGATCGTGGAACAGCTTATCAAGGCGGCGGCGGGGCTCTTCCTCTCCCGCCTTGCGAGATCTCCCGCGGAGGCGGCGCAGTGCGCCCTCTGGGCTGTGACGCTTTCCGAACTTTGCGCCTTGTTTTATCTCGGAATGCGCTTCCGCGGCACGAGGAGAGCGAAACTGCTCCTGCGGGAGCGTTCTTCTTTCTCCGTTCTGTCGGCGGCGCTCCCCGTGATGGCGGCGGCGGCGCTCTTGCCCCTTTCGCGCATGGCGGACAGCGTGGTCGTGGTGCGCCTGCTTTCCCGCGTCTCCCCGCGCGCGGTCTCTCTGTACGGACTTCTGTCGGGCGCGGCGTCCTCCCTCTCTGCGCTCCCCGCAACGCTCTGCTGCGGCGTCGTCGCGGCGACGGTGCCCGCCGTCTCACAGAGCGTCTCGGGCGGCGACGAAGAGGGGGGAAGGCGCAGGGCGATGTACGCGCTCTCCCTCACCCTTCTTCTTTCCGTGCCCCTCTCCGCAGCGCTTGCGATTTTCGCCCGCCCCGTGGTCTCTCTCCTCTATCCCGCCCTCTCCGCGGGGGATAAGAGTACGCTCGTTTCCCTCTTGCGGCTGCTTGCGCTCTCCTCCGCCTTTCTTGCGGGAGCGGACACCCTCTCGGCGTCCCTCACGGGCATGGGCAGGGCAAAATCGGCCGCGCTCTCCATGGGGATCGCCGTTTTCGTCAAGTTGTGCCTGCAATTTCTTCTGATCGGCGGTCGGCTCGGCGTCATGGGAGCGGCGCTTGCCGAGACCGTGTGCTTTCCTGTTGCTTTTTTTCTCGATCTGATGTATACTGTAAGAAAAAAGAAGGTGAAACAGTATGATCACGGTGATCGGATCGGGAACGGAAGAAGGCGAGCTCACCCTGTCGGCGCTCAAAGCGCTCCGGGAAGCGGACGAAGTGCTCGTGCGCACGGGAGGGATCGCGTGCGTAAAGAGCTTGAAGAGCGAAACGATCCCGTTTGAAACGCTTGATTTTCTCTATGAAAAAAGCAGAAATTACGATACGCTCGCAAGAAAGCTCGCCGCGGAAGTGAAACGGCGCGGAAAAGAGAAGAATGTCTGTTATGTCGTGGACGGGAGCGCGGGCGAGGACGCCTGCGCGCAGATCCTGCTCAAAAGCCGCGGCGTGACCCTTCTCGACAGCAGATCCAAGGCGAGCGCATTTGCCGCCCTTGCGTCCATCGGGGGGGATTTTACGGCGGTCTCCGCCTTCTCCGTCGGAACCGGCGATCTTGCGCTCCCGCTCGTCGTCTACGACCTTACAGAGGACAACATCGGGGACGTCAAGCTGTGCCTTGCGGAGCGGTACGGCGACGAGACGCCGGTGCTGCTCATCAAAGACGGGAAGGCGAAGAAGATGCCTCTTTTCGAGATCGACAGGGAAAAGGTGGCGCCCATGACCGGGGTCGTCGTCCCGGAGCAGCCTCTTTTGACAAAAAAACGGTTCGGTTTCGAGGACGTCGTCGCGATCCTGAAACGGCTCCGCGCTCCCGACGGCTGTCCGTGGGACAGGGTGCAGACGCATGAGAGTATCCGCATCAACGCCATTGAAGAGGCCTACGAGCTCGTCGACGCGATCGACCAAAAGGATCCCGACCGCATGTGCGAGGAAGCGGGCGACGTCCTGATGCAATCACTCTTCCATACCCTGATCGAGGAGGAAAAGGGGAATTTTACGGTCGCGGATATGCTGACCGAGCTGTGCACGAAGCTCATCACCCGCCATACGCATGTGTTCGGCGAGGACAGGGCGGCGACGGCGGACGGCGCGCTCTCCGTCTGGGAGAAGAACAAGATGACCGAAAAACGCCAACATACTTATTCCGACGCGGTGAACGACGTTCCTCCCTGTTTTCCCGCGCTTCTCCGCGCCCAGAAGATCGCAAAGCGGACGGAAAAAGGGGGCTGGGACGCGGCGACCTTCGAAAATTTCGAGCGGAAATTCCGCGAGGAGTACGGCGAACTCAAAGAGGCGGTGAAGGCGGGGGATCAGGCGCACATCGCGGAAGAGCTGGGCGACGTGCTCTTCTGCACGGTGGAGCTCGGAAGAGCGGCGGGCGCCGACTGCGAAATGGCGCTTCTCGATACCGTGAAAAAGATGCAGGCGCGCTTTACCGCCTACGAACGGCTCGTGCTTGCGGATGGGAAGGATATGAACGCCCTCTCCCCCGAGGAAAAAGACGAATATTATCGGCGGGCAAAAGATGATACGCGCGCTTGATATCGCGGGCATGGTATGCCCGAACAACGTCTTTCTGGCGCCCATGGCGGGATATACGAACTATCCTTTCCGCAAGATGTGCTCCCTTCTCGGCGCGGGGCTGACCTTCACGGAAATGGTGAGCGCGAAGGGTCTGCACTACGGCAACGAGGAGACGAAACTCCTGCTTTATCATGGAGATCCGACGCCCCCCCTTGCGGCGCAGATCTTCGGGAGCGATCCCGACATTATGCGCGAAGCGTGCGAGAGCGAACACCTCGCGGATTTCGATCTCATCGACATCAACATGGGCTGTCCCATGCCCAAGATCGTGCGGAACGGGGACGGGAGCGCGCTCATGGAGAACTTCCCCCTCGCGGAGAAGGTGATCGCCGCCTGCGTGAAGAGCGGAAAGCGCATTTCCGTAAAATTCCGCACCGGCGTGGACGAGGCTCATAAATGCGCCGCCGAATTCGCAAAACTTTGCGAGGGAGCGGGAGCGTGCATGATCACCGTCCACGGCAGGACCCGCGATAAGATCTATGCGGGACCCGCGGACTACGACGAGATCGCCGCGGCGAAGGCGGCGGTCGGGATCCCCGTGATCGCAAACGGGGGGATCTGGAACAGCAAGGATGTGAAAAAAATGCTCGACCGCACGGGCGCGGACGGCGTGATGATCGCCCGCGCGGCGCTCTACCGTCCGACGGTGTTTTGCTCGGTCGCGGAAGAAGAGGAGCCGCCCCTGCTGCCCCTTTTTCTCGGCCAGCTCGACGAAACGAAGGAGCTCTACGGCGAGCATTTCGCGTGCGTATTCATGCGCAAGATGGCGGCGTTTTACTTGAAAGGACGGCATGGCGCGTCCGAGGCAAAGCGCCGCTTCTTCTCCGCCCAAACGACGGAGGAGATCAAGACGATCGCAAAAGAAATCATGGGCTGAACCCTCTGCTCCCCCCTCGGGAAAAACGACGCAAGGCCTACCCCTTTGGGGTGGAGCAACGCGTCCTGCCAAAAGTTGATAACTTTTGGCGCGTTGTGACATGAGTGCCCCGCGCGCATTCTTATTTTTCTAAGCGCGGCACGAGGAGCGTCAGCGACGAAGTAGCGCATCAGAGGCGCGAACGGTGACCGCCCCGCCCGCATTTCTTTTTGTGCACTAAGGGCGGCACGAGCGGCTTTGCCGCGAAGTTAGGCGGGTTTCTACCCGCGTGAGATAGGTGGCGCGCGAAGCGCGTCAGGTGGGGGTTGCCTCGGCTCCCCTTGTAGGGGAGCTGGCGTGCCGCTCTTGGCGCGACTGAGGGGGTGTCGTTCTGAATCACGTCACCCTGAGCCGCCGCTGACAAAAGCGGCGTGTCGAAGGGTCACCGCAGTATAATAAGGTGATGCTTCGACAGAGCTCAGCATGATGTAATTATAATTCCCCTTCGGCCACTTCCCTAAGAGGGGCAGCGAGAGGCGGTGACCCATCAAGAAATTTTTCAAATGCGGCAAAAAAATTGCCGCGTTTTATTTACATTTTTTTTCATTCATGATATAATGGGCATACGGCGCGCACGCGCGTGCGCGCGCATACGCAAAACACGCAAGGAGAATTTCTATGTCCGATAAGGTCGAAACCGCTTACGGCGCGGAACAGATCCAGGTGCTCGACGGGCTCGAGCACATCAGAAAACGTCCCGGAATGTACATCAGCTCCACGGACGAAAAGGGGCTCCACCACCTCGTGAGCGAGGTCGTCGATAACTCCATCGACGAAGCGCTTGCGGGCTACTGTACCCGTGTGGACGTCACGATCAACGCAGACGGGAGCTGTACCGTCGTCGACAACGGCCGCGGGATCCCGACCGCGATCCACCCCAAGGAGGGGATCTCGACCGTCGAGGTCGTCTTTACCAAAGTCAACGCGGGCGGCAAGTTCGGCGGCGATTCGGGATATAAGGTCTCGTCGGGGCTGCACGGCGTCGGCGTGAAGGCGGTCAACGCCCTTTCGGAGTGGCTGGAAGCCGAAGTCTACCAGAACGGACACATCTACAAGCAGGTCTACAACCGCGGCGTGCCCCAGCGGCCGCTTGCCGTCATCGGCGACACCGAAAAGACGGGCACCAAGGTCACCTTCTTCCCCGACGCAGAGATCTTCGAGACGATCGTCTTTAAGTACGAGACGTTGAGAGTCCGCCTCAAAGAGCTTGCCTTCCTCAACAAGGGGCTTACGATCACCCTTGCCGACCGCCGCGAGGGGAAGGAGAGAGAGGACAGCTTCTGTTACGAGGGCGGGATCCGCGAGCTCGCCGAAGAGCTCAACAAGGGGCAGGAGACGCTGTTCGAAGCGCCCCTCTACTTCGAGGCGCAGGAAGAGACCACCGTCTGCGAAGTCGCCCTGCAATATAACGAGAGCTACAACGAGGTCATCTATTCCTATGCGAACAACGTCAATACGATCGACGGCGGCACCCATGTCGAGGGCTTGAAGCTCGCTCTCACCAAGGTCATCAACGACGCGGGGAGAAAGCTCAACATCTTAAAGGATTCCGACAAGCTCACGGGCGAGGACGTGCGGGAAGGCATTACCGCCGTCGTCTCCGTCAAGCTCGAGAACGCGCAGTTCGAATCGCAGACCAAAGATAAGCTCAATAATTCCTTTATCCGTCCCTTTGTCAACAAGGCGGTCGCCGATAAATTCGGGGAATATCTCGAAGAACACCCGTCCGAGGCGCGGGAGCTCGTCCTTCGCTGTATCACGGCGCAGAAGGCGCGTGACGCGGCGAGAAATGCCCGCGAACTCACAAGGAGAAAGGGGGTTTTGGAATCCACGACGCTCCCTGGAAAGCTCGCCGACTGTTCGGACAGGCGTCCCGAACTCTGCGAGATCTACATCGTCGAGGGGGACTCCGCAGGCGGCACCGCAAAACAGGGCAGAGACAGGCGTTTCCAGGCCATTCTTCCCCTCCGCGGCAAGATATTGAACGTCGAGAAGGTGAGATTAAACCGCGCCCTCGAGAACGCCGAGATCAAGGCGATGATCACCGCCTTCGGCTGCGGCATTTTAGACGACTTCGACGAGAGCAAACTCCGCTACGACCGCATCATCTCCATGACCGATGCGGATGTCGACGGGGCGCACATCAGAATTTTGCTTTTGACCTTCCTGTTCCGCTACATGCGGCCGCTCATCGAGCACGGGCACGTCTATTCCGCCAAGCCGCCCCTCTATAAGGCGAGCGTCAAGGGGAAGGAGGACGTCTATCTCTATTCCGAAGAGGAAAAGACGCTCTTCGATGCGGCGAACAACAATAAAGTGGAGTACCAGCGGTATAAGGGGCTCGGCGAGATGTCGACCGAACAGCTCTGGAACACGACGATGAATCCCGCGACGAGGACGCTCATCAAGGTGTCTATGCAGGACGCCGTGGAAGCGGACAAGATGTTCTCACTCCTCATGGGCGAGAGTCCCTCCCTCCGCCGCCAGTTCATCGAAGAAAACGCCACTTTGGTGACGGATCTGGATATCTGATCGCGTATCAGTGTCGCGCTAAGGCCGACCCCTGCGGGGGAGGCTCCGCCGCAAGTGGTGGGGAACCTGCCCCCTTTTTAAGGGGGCGGGTGGCGCGCATAGCGCGTCAGGTGGGGGTTGCCCCCCCATTTGATATGTCCCCCCATCCGTCACGGCTACGCCGTGCCACCCTCCCCCCAGAGGGGGTAGGGCTTTGGTTCACCGCGTCATCCTGACCCCCCGTAGGGGGTGAAGGATCCCGATAAACGAAGTCCGACAACAACATCAAAACAAATAAAAATTCAATTTGGAGTACGATATGGCAAAACGAGAAACGAGCCCGGAGCTCACAGACGAATTCAAAAAGACGCTTGAAATGACGAAGATCCTCGACATCGAGGTCAACGACGAACTCAAGCGCTCCTTCATCGCCTATGCGATGGCGGTCAACAAGTCCCGCGCCATTCCGGACGTCAGAGACGGCCTCAAACCCGTCCACCGCCGCATCCTCTATGCGATGCACGAGATGGGGCTCTATAACGACAAGGCGTACAGAAAATGCGCCCGTATCGTCGGCGACGTCATGGGTAAATTTCACCCGCACGGCGACAGCTCCGTCTACGACGCGCTCGTCCGCCTTGCGCAGGACTTTTCCATCAACTTCCCCCTGGTAGACGGGCACGGCAATTTCGGCTCCGTGGATGGGGATCCGCCCGCCGCCATGCGTTATACCGAGGCGCGCCTTACCAAGCTCGCCGCCGAAATGCTCCGCGATCTCGACAAGGAGACGGTGGATTTCTTCCCCAACTTCGACGGGATCGAGATGGAGCCCGCCGTTCTCCCCGCAAGATTCCCCAATCTCCTCGTGAACGGTTCGGACGGCATCGCCGTCGGCATGGCGACGAACATTCCGCCCCATAATCTTGCCGAAGTCATCGACGGCACGGTCGCCATGATCGACAACCCCGAGATCACCGTCGAGGAGCTCATGGAATACATCCCCGCGCCCGATTTCCCCACGGGCGGCATTCTGATGGGAAGAAGCGGCATCCGCAAGGCATACAGAACGGGGCAGGGGAATCTCGTCATCCGCAGTAAGTGCGAGATCGAAGAGCACGGCACGGGCGCGAATGCGCGGAGCCGCATCATCGTCACGGAGATCCCCTATCAGGTCAACAAAGCCCAGCTCGTCGTGCAGATCGCCGACCTTGTCAAGGATAAGCGTATCGAAGGGATTTCCGATATCCGCGACGAGAGCGGCAGAGAGGGGCTTCGCATCGTCATCGAATGCAAGAAGGACGCCAACGCGCAGGTCGTCCTCAACACGCTGTATAAGCATACAAACCTTCAAATCTCGGACGGGATCATTCTCCTCGCCCTCGTCGAAAACGGCACGGAGCCCAAATATTTGAGTTTGAGGGACATTCTCTACTACTACCTCGAACACCAGAAGGAAGTCATCCGCCGCAGGACGAAGTACGACCTTGCAAAGACGGAAGAGCGCGCCCACATCGTCGAGGGGCTCGTTTTGGCGCTTGCCAACATCGACGAAGTCATCAAAATCATCAAGGAGAGCTCCGATAAAAACGACGCTTGCGAAAAACTCACCACCGCGTTCGAGCTTTCGGACCGTCAGGCGAACGCAATTCTCGAAATGCGCTTGCAGCGCCTCACTTCTTTGGAAGTGGAAAAGCTCAAAGAGGAGCTCGAACAGCTCCGCCTCACGGTCGCCGATCTCAAAGATATCCTTGCGAACGAAAACAGAGTCTTGCAGATCATCCGCGACGACCTTCTCGCGATCAGGGCGAAATATCCCTCCGAGCGCAAGACGGAGATCTCCGTGGACTTCGGCGACATCGAGGACGAGGATCTCATCGACGAAGAGGACGTCGTCATCTCCATGACGGCGGGCGGGTACGTCAAGCGGATCCCGCTTACCGAGTACCGCGCGCAGGGGCGCGGCGGCGTGGGGATCACGGCGCATAAACCCAAGGAGGACGACCTCATCTCGGATATGTTCGTCTGCTCCACCCATGTGCCCATTCTCTTCTTCTCCAACCTCGGGAAGGTGTATTCCATGAAGGGCTATATGATCCCCGAGGCAAACCGTCAGGCGCGCGGGAGAGCGATCGTCAATCTGCTGCCCCTTTCGGCGGGGGAGAGGATCGCGGCGGTGCTGCCCGTCCTCGCGAATGAGGCGGGATACCTCATCATGGCGACGAAGAACGGCCTCGTGAAAAAGACGCCGACGAGCGAGTTCGACCGCATCATGAAGAGCGGGAAGATCGCGATCAAGATCGTGGAAGGGGACGAGCTCATCGCCGTGCGTTATGTGAAAGACGGGGACGAAGTCATGCTTGCGTCCCATTCGGGCAAGTGCATCCGATTTGAGGAGAGCGACGCCCGTCCCATGGGCAGAGACACGATGGGTGTGCGCGGCATGAATCTCGAAAATGACGATAGGGTTGTGGACATGGTACCCATTAAATCGGGCTACGACATTCTTACCGTCTCCGAAAACGGGTACGGAAAGCGCACGGACCCCGAGGAATACAGGCTGCAATCCCGCGGCGGAAAGGGGATCAAGGCGGGCGTGTTCAACGAGAGAACGGGCGCCCTCGTCGGGATGAAACTCGTCTCCGACGCGGACGACGTACTTCTCGTTACGAGCGCGGGCGTCATCATCCGTATGCACGCGGACACTGTCTCGACGATCGGCAGGAACACGCGCGGCGTGCGGCTTATGAACGTGCGCGCGGGCGCGATCGCGACCGTCGCCGTCACCGACCGCGACGATTCGGCGGAAGTGGAAGCTCCCGAGGAGACCGCCGCCGACGTTCCCGAGGAAGCTCCCGAAACGGAAGAGTGATTTCGTTGAATTTCTTTTTTCGTCTGCGCCTTTTGGGCGCATGCTCAAAAATAAATTCAACGAGGGGTTAATTCTCTTGCCTTGTAAAAGCAATTTGCCCGTCACCTTTCTGTTTCACAGGACAGTAAGCCGAAAAGGTTCGGCAAATTGAGTGGAGCGGCGCAATTCTGCTCAACAGTGCGGTGCACTGTGAGCTGCGCCGCGACAGGAGCGCTGGCAGCGCGACGTGCTTTGCGGCGGTACCTGCCGCCCAAAGCGCTTAGGCAGGGAGACCCTGCCACGCGCCGTAATTTAGAACAAAGGGCTCCTTGGCGCCAAGAGGGGAAGCAAGGAAAAATCTAACAAAAAAGACCTCCGCAATGATATGCACCCCAAAAGATAGACACTTTTGGAGGTGCATATTTTTATGGGGAAAAAAGGAAGGAAGAACAAAAAAT
>CANQQY010000019.1 GCA_947626105.1 uncultured Clostridia bacterium
CACTCATGTCGCAACGCGCCAAAGATTATCAATCTTTGGCAGAACGCGTTGCTCCACCCCTTCAAAGGGGGCAGGTCCCTCCCACCGCCGCCTACGGCGGAGCCTCCCCCCGTAGGGGGTAGGCCTTATGCGCCAAGAAAAAAACGGCCCCCTCGGAGAGGGGGCCGCAGGAAGCCTGTTACTTTGTACGGATCCTGATCGCCGTGACGCTGTAAGGTCTCACGCTGTAACCGAATACAGTGCCTTCGATCCCGATCGTACTCTTTCTCGGTCTGATGGCGGTGGGTCTTTCCTCGGTATTGCAGGCGTCCGCGCTCGACGCGTACAGTTCGACGACGTCCGCAATGCCCGCGGGGACAAGATCGGTCACGCCGAAATTCACATTGATTTTGAGCGTCGTTCCGCCCGCGTTGACGATTTTGAGAATGATATCGCCCGTCTCCTCGTCGCAGCTCGCAACGTAGAAAATGTCGTCAAGCTCCCTCGTCTGCGAGCCCATCGTCGCTTGATAGACCGTCTTGGGCGCCGTGACGCCGTCTGCGTAGGCGATGCTCGTGCGAACTTTATACTCGCCCGTATTCTGCATGAACAGCTGCTGGACGTAATAATTCGGGGTGAGGAGGACGGAATTGTTCGTGAAATACATCATGTCGACCTGCCACTGTCTGTTTCCCGTTGACGTCGGCGCGAACATGGGCGCATAGGCTGCAAGTTTTACAATATCGCCGTTGCGTTCGAAGCCCGTCATCATCGCCGCTTCGCTGAGCGCGGTGATCATGCTGTTATTCGTATGGCGGTACTCGATATTATCGTTTGCGGAAGGCGCACGGACCGCCATGCTGTTGACGGCGTATTCGCCGACGAACACATCATAGTACCCCTTGTCCCCGGGACGCTTGTAATTGTCGTACAGATCGGTATTTGCGAGGAAGTCCGTATAGTTCACATAATAGTGCTGGTCGACGACGCCGTAATCCGCAACGGAACTGACGACGCCGTTCGCGACCGCCGCATTTGCCGCATTCTGCGCCACGCCCGTCCTGTTGAGGTCGGGATCCTCGCAGTGCTGGAACAACGTGCAGTTGCCGACGATGGTCTTGACGTTATATTTCGTCAAAGCCGCGGTAAAGTTTGCGTCTTTGAGGAACTGTTCATAGTACTTCTGATAGTAATCCCCCCACTGTTCGTTGCCGACGCCGATATAGTCCATTTCGAAGGGTTCGGGATGCCCCATGAGTTCGCGGATATGCCCCCATTCGGTGGTCGTGTCGCCCTTGGCGAATTCGATGAGGTCGATGGCGTCCTGAATATAGTCCGCGACGCCCTTGTTGTGCCTTCCCGGAAGGGCGATGCCGTCGCCCTGCGTCTGGCAGGACATGCCGCAGTTGACGATCGGGATCGCCTTCGCGCCCAGACTGTCGCAGAGGAGGAAATACTCATAGAAGCCGATGCCGTACTCGTGCGGATAATATTTTCCGCTCTGCTGCCAGATATTGCCGTTGGGAACGCGGGTCGCCCACTCGCCGTAGGTCACCGCGTCGGAGAGCGTCCCGTCTTTGTCGAGCTTATAGGAGAATGCGGGAAGGGTATCATTGTCGCCGTCCTTGACCGCGCCGATGGAATTCTTCCAGTCGTACGCGTTTACGATGGATTTTCCTTCAATGACGCATCCGCCGGGGAAACGGAAGAACGCGGGCGAGAGATTGGAGATCGCCCTGTACATATAATTCTTGAAGCCCGCTTGTGCGTCAAGCGTTTCAAACTGCACGGCGTCGAGAAGGACGTCGCTGTCCGCCGAAGCGAAGGAGATCTCGAGCGAAATGCCGTTTGCGCCCGTCTCAACGGCGGTGAGGGTCTGTTCGGTCTTTAACCATTCGTCCTCTTCCGCTTGGACGGAGAAAGTCTTTTCCGCATAGATCTTATTGGCGCTGTCCTTGGCTCTGACCGTGATATCCCCCGTGTAGCCGCGGAGGAATGCGGAGAACAGATACTGTTTGTCCTTTTGGACATACATGGGAACGGCGTCGAAACCCTTATTGGAGAGCGTGCCGCCCGCGGGCGTATTGATCTGCGCATAATAGGGGCTGTTGACGTGCAATTTCTTCTCCCCCGACACGACGGAGAGAGAAAGTCCGCCGCCCGCCGTCCATGCGTAGTTGTGGTCGAAATTGGAGACGTTGATCGTGCTCTCGAAATTGCCGTTTGCGATGAGATTATCGTCAAGCGCCTGAGACGCATAGTTGATATCTTCGAGGAAGAGCCCGAAGAGATCGCCCGATACGGCCATGCGGGCGTTCGTCTTGTTGACCTTGCCCTCGAGCGAAAGGGTCGCCTGCTGGTCGGAAAACGCCGGAGCGTCCTTATCGGGCTTCTCCTCCTGCGCCTTCTCCTCAAAAGTCACGGAGATCGTGACGTCGCTGTCCGCCGTGAAGGAATATTTCCCTTCGCCGAGCGATTGCGCTCCCTCGGGCAGAGAGACCGAATCGACCGTATAGTTCTCCTTTGCGGTGACGGTGAGGGTGACGGAAGTCCCCTTCTTGATCTTACCGTTCACGGGCGCGGGATCGAGCGTAACGCTGCCCTTTGCGGCGTCGTAATCGAGCGTGACGGTAACCTGTTCCTCGGTCGGATCCTGATTCCCGCTCTGTTCGTTGTTCTGTTCGTTGCCGCCCTGCGTATTGTCGCCGCCGCAGCCTGCGATCCCGACGACGGAGCACGTCATGAGCCCCGCAAGCATGAGCGACAGCCATTTTTTTGCTTTCATATCTTTCCCCCCTATTGGATTTTACCCCATTATACTCGGTTTTTTTCTCTTTTTCAAGAGGTGCGGACAAATTTTTAAGTGAAAGCCCGCATCAGGTTCTGTCCATGGCGTAAGCCGCCGCGCCGTACATGCCCGCATCATTTCCGAGGCTCGCCCGCACGATCTCGAGCGGAGCGTATATGCAAGACGCGAGGATATTGCGGTAGACGTACCTCTTGACGGGCTGAATGAGCGCGTCGCCTTCGTTGGAGACGCCGCCGCCCAGAATGATGATCTGCGGACGGAGAAGATTGACGATATTCGCGATCCCCTCGCCCAAAGACCTGATATAGTCGTTGACGACGCGTTTTGCGTATCTGTCGCCGCGGCGCGCCGCGATGAACGCAGTCTTTCCCGAGACTTCCTCCAATGTGCGCGCCTCTTCCCACATCAGGGAATCTCTGTGCCGCACCATTGCCTCTGCGGACATGCGTTTCAGGGCGGACGCCGACGCATACCGCTCCAAACATCCCCGTCTGCCGCAGGTGCACTTGATCCCCCCCTGACGGATGACGGTATGCCCGAGTTCGCCGCCCGCACTGCGGTATCCTTCGACGAGCTTGCCGTCCATGACGATCCCGCCGCCCACGCCCGTGCCGAGGGTGATCATGACGGAATCGGCATAGGATTTTCCGCTGCCGAAGCGCGCCTCGCCGAGCGCAGCCGCGTTTGCGTCGTTGGCGACGTAGACCGGAATGCCGAGGTGGGAGGAGACGAGCTCCGCAAGCGGCACGTCCAGCCAGCCGAAGTTCGACCAATTCACGACGACGCCCCTTCTCGAATCAATGATCCCGGGGGAGCCGATGCCGACGCCGCCCACGTCCGTGCGTTCCAGCCCGTATTCCCCCATGATCTCGAGGGCGAGCCCCGCGAGATCCCACGCCGTCTTTTCGGGCGTGTCCGTTGCGCGCGTTTCACAGCGTTTTTTGAGACGCAAGGCCCCATTTTCATCCAGGATCCCCGCCTTGGCGGACATCCCGCCGAGGTCGATCCCGATATAGTATTTCATCCCCATTTTCTTTTCTCCTTTTTTACGGAATAGATTTGCGAACCGTTATCCAAGTTTGATCCGCTTGCACAGCGTACGGTAGGAACGGATGAGCACCGCCGTCTGCAACTTCCCAGGGAAGAGCATCGCAAACGCCGCATAACTGCGGTATCGGAGCTTGCGGTAAAGTTTTTTATCCCGCTCCTTGATGTGCCGCCAAAGCGCCTTCATCGCCGCGACCCGCTCCCGCGACCGCTTTCCGAGCACAAAGAGCATGGTCGTGAGCATGTAGTTCGCAAGCGCGTGGAACATATACCGTTTCAGCCCCTTGGGAAGCGCCTTGATCTCCTCGTACCCCCATGCGTCCGTCATCGTCTGCATGACGCGGAGCATCTGGTCGTAACGCTTTACCATATTGGGCAGGTTGACGGACTGATCCGCCCGTCCGATGAAATAGCGGTAAAAGTCGATATCCAAATAATAAATGAGCCGGGTATGCGGCAGAGGGTTGTAGGAGACGATGTCGTCCACATAGAAGGTGTGCTCGGGGAGAACGAGCCCGCTTTCCCTCAAAACGTCCGTGCGGTAGACGAGCGCGTGCATGAGAAGCATGAGCGAAAAACGGAACCGCTTGACATGATCCCATGTGCAAAACTCCCCCGCGGGGAACTTCTTGTTGTAACGGGAATAGTGGCGGGTGTTGTCCGCGACGTGCTCATAGACGTAATTGACGACATAGAGATCGGGAAGCGTCCCCTCCGCAAGATGCCGCCTGATGGCGGAGAGCAGCTTTTGAAGGGATCCGCCGTCCGCCCAGTCGTCCGAATCCACTACCTTATAATAAATGCCGCCGGCAAGCCGCAAGCCCGCGTTGACGCCCGAACCGTGCCCGCCGTTTTCCTTGTCGACGACGCGCACGATAGAGGGGTATTTTTCTTCGTACTCCCGCGCGATCGAAAGGGTATTGTCCTTCGAGCCGTCGTTGACGATGACGATCTCGACGTCCTCTCCCCCCCTAAGCAGGGAGTCGATACATTTTCTCATATAGTCCTGCGAATTGTAGCAGGGCACAGCAAATGTGATCAGTTTCATGGTTTATCGCCGATCTTCTCCGAAGTGCGGCTACGAGATCCCCTGCAAGCAAAGGATCTCGTTTTCCGCATTATCCGTGTTTCGGATGCTTATTCTTTCTTTTTCTTCTCGTGTTTTTGGAGATACTTCGCGTTCTCTTCCTCGAAGTTCAAGCCCTTTTTCTCGCACTTCGCTTTGAGCTCCGCAACGCGGGTCTCTTCCGCCTGACGCGCGTATTCCTCCTCTTCGCGGCGCATGCGTTCCTCGGGTTCGATCCACTCTTCGCCCGCCGCGAGCGCCTCTTGTTTCTGCCGCTCTTTGATCTCTTCGTGATCCTGCTTCGTGAATTTTTCGACGCCCATGAAGATAAAGATGATCGCGATGAGCGCATAGCAGATCGTCTCGCCGCCGATGAAGATCCACTGCATTGCAACGCGCATGCCGGGGGTGGAAAGGACGCCGTTCACCGCATCGTAGCCGGTTGCGACCAACGTGCCGTTCAAAACGCCCGTCGCGATCCCGGTCATGCCCGCCATGATCGCGCCGTAGATCGTCATGGTGAGGCCGTCCGTACGGACGCCGTGCTGTGCCTCCTGATGATCGAGAATGTCCGCAAGGAGCGCGAGGGACAGATACATCGCGGGGGTGGAGCCGAGCGCCTTGACGATGAACGAGACCGTCACGACCCAGAAATTATCGGGAGCGATGAAGCCGATCGCACCGCCGACCGTCGAGAGGATCGCGCCGAAGAGGATCGCCTTCCCCTTGCCAATCTTATTGGCGAGCGGCCATGCGATGACCATGCCGAGCGCCGTGGGGATGGCGCCGTAGATCGCGAGCTGCCCCGACCAGAAGCCGCCTTCGACCGTGGTATAGACGCCGTTGGCGTTCGGGAACATTGCCTGGCAATAATAGAGCTGGGAGACGTTTTTGAGCATGCCGCCGAACTGATACAGGAAGAAGAACACGATCATGATGATCCAGAACTTATCCTTAAAACAGATCTTTGCCTGCTGTTTGATCGGGACCGCCTTTTTCTTCTGTTCGACGACTCCCGCAGTGTAGGATTCTTCGGTGATCCGCTCACGCGTGAAGTAATACTCGATCAATGCGCCGACCGCCGTCGTGATCATGAGCGCGATGATGAAGATCTTCCAGTGATTGTACGACGCTGCCTGATCGTAGATCGCGGCGTTGTTCGCGTTCGTATAGTAGGACAATTTGCTCATGTCGAGCCCGTCGACGCTCCCGCCGAATGTCGCAAGCAGGGCAACGGGGATCGCGAAATAGTCCATGTTGAAGTTCGCTTGCAGTTCCGCCGAAAGACCCCGCACATAATCCGCGTCAAAGACTGCCAAGGCGCCTTCCATCGTCTTGATGACTTCGGGATTCATTTGATAAACAAAGAGCATCCCGAGGAAGAAGGGCAGGATCATCGTGCACAGCCCCATCGCGGCGAGAGTCGTCGCGTTGGAAATCGTTGCGAGGAGCGAACGGTCTTTACTGTTTCTCGTCGAGAGATTCACGAGCGCCGCGTGTGAGGTATAATAGACGGGATATGCGATCGCGAACCAAAGATTATAACCGATCGCGATCAAAACCAGCGTCGTCACCTGCTCGGAGGACGTCGTCGGGAGCGGGGAGAACACAAACAGCACCAGGAGCGCCAAGATGCTCAGCGGGATCGCCAGAAGAAGAAGCGGTCTCGCTTTCCCCGCTCGCGTTTTCATGTGGTCCATGAGCCTTCCGACAAGGATGTTGCCCAAGACCACCATGACGACGGAGACGACAGGCAACCAAGTGAAAAACCAGTTTGCCCAATTTGTAATGCCGAGAACATTCGACATATACATATTGAAATAGTTTGCGAGGACGGAGTTCGCGATGAGCGCGAGCGTCGGACCGATAAAGTATCCGAGCGCGCCCTCGGGGAAGATCTTCGGCCGTGCCGACTTCACTTTGGAAGAGAGGATCGGGGATTCGAAGATACTTTTCTTTGCTGTTTGCTCTGTTTCTTCACTCATGCCGCTTTACCTGCCTTTTTTTGATTTTTCTTTTCGAGTTTTTGCCGTTTCTTCTCCGCTTTGAGCTCCGCCTTTTCCTCCTTGCTCTTATGGAGGAAGCGGTGCACGCCCTTGAAGAAGTGCCCGTCGAACATCGTGATGAGCGCTTCCATCTTGCGGCGGGAGAGTCCCATAAACTTTCCGAGCCCGCGCATGGGCTGGTGCAGCGTGCCCATGACCATGGTGTTGGCGAGCGCACGGTTGCCGAACTTCCTGCTCGCGGCGATGACAAAGCGGATCACCCATGCGAAGAAGCGTCCCGTCCAGCCGCGCGCGTACCTGAGATCCCCCACCGTCGTATTCTCCGTGACGGGAAGTCTCTTCTTCTTGCCGGTATCCCGCTCGATCCGTCTCCCGAGGAGCGCAAAGTATTCCTCGTCGCCCACGGCCTTGATCTCTCCCTTCGCGTACGAGGGGAATTTCGCAAGCCGGGGCGCGGGTTCGATGCCTTCCAGCGCAACGTTTGCCGTCAGGCGGATATCCTCGGAAGAGGCGCCGACCGAGACGGCATAATCACCCGCCTCCGTCTGCCATGCATTACTTTCGACGTCATAGAAGGCGAAGGTGCGCTCATTGAAGCCCACGGTGACGCGCTTGCTCTCGCCGGGGGCGAGGGAAACGCGGCGGAAGCCTTTGAGTTCGAGGCGGGGACGGATGATCTTGCTCCCCGGCATGGAAATGTAGACCTGCGCCACTTCGTCGCCCGCGACGGCGCCCGTGTTCGTCACGGTAAAACTCACGCCGTCCTTGGACGCTTCGATATCCGAATAGGCGAAGCGGGTATAGCTGAGTCCGTAGCCGAAGGGATACTTTGCCTTGACGCCCGCCGTCGTAAAATAGCGGTAGCCGACGAACAGCCCCTCGCGGTACTCCGTGCTGTCCTTCTGCCCGGGGAAATAGTCCGCGGAAGAGGTCGGAGAATCTTCATACTTCGCGACCCAGCTCTCCGCCAATTTCCCGGAGGGGTTGACCGCGCCCGTCAGAATGTCGGCGACCGCTTCGGCACCCGCCTGTCCGCCAAGTCCCGCATAGAGGAGCGCCGCCGCCCCCTTCGTCCAGTCCGTCTCCACAACGGAGCCGCAGGAGAGCACGACGACGATCTTCTTGCCCGTCGCCACAAGTTTTTGGAAGAGGTCTTTCTGGTTTTGGGGGACGCGGATGTGTTCCCTGTCCAGCCCCTCCGCCTCGGAGAATTCGTCGAGACCCGCAAAGTAGAGCACGACGTCTGCGGACATCGCCGCTTTCACCGCCTTCTTCCCAAGCCCCTTCTTCTTTTTGCCGAAGCGGTTGAAGCCCCGCTCCTCCGCAACGATTTTGAGCGAAGTCCCCTTCAAAGCGTCCGCCGCCGAGGAGAGCTTCGTCGGATTGACGATGGACGACCCCGCGCCCTGATAACGGGGCTCGAACGCGAAGTCCCCGATGACGGCAACCTTCGTCCCGCTCCGGAGGGGAAGGATCCCGTCGTTTTCGAGAAGCACCATCGCCTTATCCGCACATTCGCGGGCGAGCGCATGGTGAGAATCCACGTCGAACGGCTTGATCTCCTTGGGATCGCTGAACTTTATGAGATCGAGGATCCGCAGAACGCTCTCGTCGAGGAGGCTTTCGGGGATCTGCCCCTCTTTGACCGCCTTCACGAGGTCGTCCGCGCCGTATTTGCAGGCGGGCATTTCAAGCTCGTTGCCGCATTTGAGTCCCTCGACGCGGCTGTTCGACCCCGCCCAGTCCGTCACGACGACGCCTTTGAAGCCCCATTCCCCGCGGAGAATGTCGAGCATAAGATGCTTGTTTTCGTTCGTAAAGTCCCCGTTGAGACGGTTATAAGAGGACATGACGGTATTCGTCTTTCCCTCTTTTACGGCGATCTCGAAGCCCGTGAGATAGATCTCGCGCAGCGTCCGCTCGTCGATGACGGAATCCGTCGTCATGCGGCGCAGCTCGCGGTTGTTCGCCGCAAAGTGCTTGATGCAGGCGTTGACGTGCATCGACTGGATCCCGCGCACGTATGCCGCCGCCATCTTGCCCGCAAGATAGGGATCCTCGGAAAAATACTCGAAATTGCGCCCGCAGAGCGGATTGCGCTTGATGTTGAGCCCCGGGCCGAGCACCATGTCCACGTCCATAGACGCAGCTTCTGCTCCCAGCGCCTCGCCGACCTGCTCGCCGAGCTCCTCGTCAAAGCTGCACGCCATGATGGAAGCCGTGGGGAAACAGGTCGCGGGAATGCTCTTGTGGAGCCCCAGATGGTCTGCCGCCGCCGCTTGCTTCCTGAGCCCGTGGGGGCCGTCCGAGAGATACATCTCGCGGATCCCGTACTGCGGATAGTCCCGCGTCTTGAAAAACGCCTTGCCGGTGAGAAAGTCCGCTTTTTCGCGGAGGGTCATCTTTTTGACGATTTCTTGCTTCTCCATGAATCTGACTCCTCGTATTTTTTTACATTTTAACAAACTCTGTGAGTTTATTGCGCGATTTGGCGTAAAGTGTCATAGAAAGGGCGCAACTTACAGCCGCCCCGCGTTCGGCGCCCCGCTCAAAAAATCCCCATAAAAAGACAGAACACCTGCGAATCCTGTCCGCAAGCGTTCGTCATAAGGGGGGATGAAGAAGAGGAAGTGGTCCGTCTTTCCGTCTTCTGCCCGCATTATACATTAAAATTCCCTGCGCGGATCATTTGCGGCATAATTTGCTTTTTTTGTTACATAATTTGCAAAAAATTTTCTGTTTTTCCCGTTTGAAAGAAAATAACACCGTTTTTTGCAAAAATTTGTTCAAAAATCACAGAGGGATCATGATATCGAGGATGAAAGAATGTTCCCCCGCCTCGAAATTCATGATGCCGCCGTACTTTTCGACGATGAACGCGATGCTCTTGACGCCGTAGCCGTGGCTTTGCTTGTCCTGCTTGGTCGTCTGCGGGAAGCCGTCCACGATCTTCACGGGCGCGCTCGTGTAGTTTTCCACCTGTATCTTCGCCATCTCCCCCACCTTGCGGACGGTAAGAGTCAACGCGCGCCGCTCCTGTTCCTCGACGCTCCTTAGGTGTTCGATCGCATTGTCGAGCGCGTTCCCGAAGAGGGAATAGATATCCACGTCGTCAAGGCGGGACAGGAGGCTTCCGTCCACGATCGTGACGAATTCGATGCCCGCCGCGTCGCACAGCATATGCTTTTGCACGAGAACGACGTCCAGCGTTTCGTTGCCCGTTTTCTGCATCATGCCGATCACGTTCAAGGAGTCGATCGCCTCATTGATCCATTTCCCGCCCGCTTCCGTGGTCTCCTTGCTCTGCATGAGCCCGAGCTGATGTTTGAGATCGTGGTATTTGATGTTCATCGTGTCGAGATTCTGGCGGAACATCTCGTACTGTCGTCTGTCGTTCTGCCATAGAAGCTGGATGATGCGGATGTCCTCTTCGAGTTTTTTATTGTAGACGTTGGTATACAGACTGTCGAGCAGGACAAGCCCGCACACGAGCCCGAAAAAGATATGGAAGAGGTGCAGATAGGAGTATTCCATGCCGTCGCGCAGGAGTTCCCTGTCGGTAAAGAGATTGAGTACGATCAGGGCGACGACGATGAGCGTGGTACTCAAAAGGAGCTTGATGTTGTTCGCGCGGAAGTTCTTCTCCTTTTTGAGACGGGTCGTAAAGACGGAGTAGCAGAGAAAATAGACCGCCGCCGTGCTCAAAATGTAGGTGAACGCGTACAGCCAGTCGCCCTGCGGCACGCCGCAGCGGAACAGGACGTATTCCCACAGCTTGGAAAAGCGGAACTGGATGTGCTGGATGACGTAGGCGCTCATGCCGAGAAAAAGCGCGTTCCAGAAGTTTCCCTTGAAGCAGAGCCAAACCGCACCGACCGTCAGGACGGCGAGGGCGACATACCAAAGGCTCGCCGTAAAATTATCGGGATTGTTCCCCACGCAGTACGGAAAGCTCCAACAGGCGAGAAGAATGAGCGCGAGGACACTCCCCACGATGCGGAGCACGGCGTATTTGCGCGGCCGCAGGAGAGGTATGATCGGAAGGAAGGAGAGCAGAAGCTCGTAAGTGAATCCGTCCGCCGTAAAAAAGGAAAGGATCCTGTCCCACATGCGCTCACCTCGTGTACTTCATGTACTTTTCCACAAATTCTTTCTTTTTGTGGCGGCTCATGAGAAGTTCGTCCCCGCCCACCCGCACGATGTTTCCGACGACGGAGTCCACATAGCGGAGATTGACGAGATAGCAGCTGTTGCAGCGGCAGAAACTCATTCCCGAGAGCCGCTCCTCGAGGGATTTCAGAGAATCCCGCGTGCGGAGTTCTCCCCCGTCCGTCGTATGAAATACGAGGTTATGGCTCTCCACTTCGATATAACGGATGGTGGAGGACGGGACGACTTTGACTTCCTGACGGGTATTGATGACGATGCTCACGTCCGCCCCGCGGCGGTTATTGACCCTGTCCACGCACTTTTTGAGGACCTGCGTAAAATTAAAATAGCGCACGGGCTTGATGAGATAGGCGATCGCCTCTACCTCGTACCCCTGCACTGCATATTGCGGCATATTCGTGATGAAGATGATACAGCAGTCGCTCCCCATGCGGCGGAGACGCTTCGCGAGCTCCATCCCGTCGAGGAGAGGCATTTCGATGTCGAGGAAAACAATGTCGTACTTTCCGTTGAAGGATTCGATGAATTCCATGCTGTCCGAAAAGGCGTCGAAGGTAAATTCATACGCACCGCTTTCGAGCGCCGTGCGCAGATAGTTCTGCATGACGGCAAGATCCCTCTTATTGTCATCGACGAGCGCGATTCTGATCAACCCTTCCATCGTTCCGATCCCGCAAATTAAATCCTTGTTGATATTTTATAGTATTATTATACTATATTTTTTTGTCTTGTCAAGAGGTTTTTCTTGAAGCCCCCCTCTTCCCCGGAAGGGAGAGAAGCCCGAACCCCCGAATTGAAGTTCCGCCCAGATTCCCGATTGATTTTTCCGAAGAGGCGTGATATAATGAAAACAACGGAGAACAGTATGACAAGAAAACAGAGCAAACAGGAATTGAAGGAATACATCGAACGCATCCGCGACAGCGAGGGCAACGCCGTCGTGGACGTCGCGCTCGGGGAAGATACCCAGCTGTACGATCCGCTCAGCCTGAAAGGACAAAAAGACCTCAACGGCGATATTTACGACTATATCGAGGCGCAAACGAACGTGATCCCCGCCGTCGTCCCCCTCCGCATCCGCTTCCACGGCGGCATTGCCGAAGAGGAACAGGAAGAGATCAGAAAGATGATGCACAGGCACTATGTGATGAAATCTTTCGATGTCTCGTGGGATCTTGTGGCGAATTTCAGAAAGATGTTGATCCTCTGTATCTTCGGGGTGATCATGATTTCCGTCTACCTGTATTTCGCGATCACGGGCAACCATGTCTTTATCACGGAACTGCTTTCGATCGTCGGCTCCTTTTCCCTTTGGGAAGCGGCGGACGCCCTGCTGCTGGAACGCCCCCACCTCCGGCAGGAGCACAGAAACATCGAACAAAGCCTGAACGAACGCATCGAATTTGTATGCGATTGAGGGGTTCTAAAAAACCCTATCCCCCGCTACGCGGGTACTTCCCCTACAAGGGGAAGCAAGAGTAGAGGCGTCATCCTGAGCGTAGCGAAGGATCCCGAAGAATGGAGTCCGAATTCCATCATCGGGATCCTTCACCCCCTACGGGGGGTTCAGGATGACGCGGTTGCTCCCTCGGCCCCCTTCAAACGATTTCATAATTTGGCAAAAAGAAACGCGGGACGCAAGTTTGTTCACCTTACGTCCCGCTTGGCGCAGAGAAAGGGATTTGAACCCTTGTATACATTCCTGCATAACACGATTTCGAATCGTGCGCGTTCAGCCGCTCCGCCATCTCTGCAAGCTCCTTTATTTTACACGATACCCGCGCAAATTGCAACCGATTTGCGACGTTTTTTCTCATTTCTCCGAAAAATTTCCGCGAATTTCCGCCAATCGCCGCCGCAAAAAAGAAATATCTTGCAAAAACGCCGCGGATATGCTATAATTGCGCTATGATCAAAAATCTTTTCGGAAAGGTCGGCGCGGCGGGGCTCATCGCCGTCTGTCTGATCGCCTCGGGGTGCGATTTTTCCTCGGGCAAGGGGCAAGGGCAAACAGAGCCGCCCGCAACGGATCCCGACGCCTTCGAAACGTACGGTCCCCATCTCGACATCGAGGGCTCTGTGACGAAAAAAGGCGCCTGCGTCTCCCGCTATGGCGATGGAAGCGACCTCGGCGCGCAAAATCTTGCCGATCTTAACATCAGTTGGTACTACAATTGGGGCGCAAGTAAGCCCACAGATAAGATCAATGCGGAGTACGTTCCCATGATCTGGGGGGCGGGAAGCGTCAACGAACGCACCCTCTCCGGGATCCGCCAAGGCGTCCAAGACGGCACATATCAACATCTTCTCACCTTCAACGAACCCGACGCCGCGACCCCGGGCGTCTCCTCGGGCATTTCCGTGGAGACGGCACTCTCCCTTTGGCCGCAGCTCGAAGCGCTCGGCGTGCCGCTCTCCTCACCCGCTCCCACATATTACGGGACGGGCTGGCTGGACGAGTTCATGGCGGGGGCAAAGGAGCGAGGCTACCGCGTGGATTTCATCGCCCTGCATTGCTATCAGGACTTTTCCGATCCCGAGGCGCCCGAAAAACTCAAAGAAGAGCTTACAACCGTCTACGAAAAATATCAGCTTCCCATTTGGATCACCGAATTCGCGGCGATCGACATCACCGTTTGGGGCGGTTCACACGGCAAGCCCGCCTGTACGGAGGAGGCGGCGCTCCGCTATACGAAGGACGTTACGGACATGCTCGAAGGGCTCGGATTCGTGGAACGCTACGCATGGTTTATTGATAACACGGGGTCCCCGTCCGAACAGCGCGCTCCGGAGGCACAGTACACCTATTTATTTGAAAATGACGACACCATGTCCGCGACGGGGGAAGTTTACAGGGACCAAGTCTCGCGGTATCCTCTCTTCATCAAGGAAGAAACGCTGCCCGCGGGAAAAGTCGGCGAAGCATACTCCGTCAAGCTCACGGGCATGGGCGGGAGAGGCAACTATCTCTTTTCCACCTATCCCGAGACGGGCGAAACGATCCCGAACGGGTTCACGCTCGACAGTTCGGGACGCCTGTACGGCACTCCGCAGGCGGCGGGCGTCTTCAAAGTCGTCATCACCCTGACGGACGAGGACGGACAGATAACATACCGCAACTATACGCTTACGGTCGGCTCATAAAAACCGAAAAATTTCAAATACTCGGAGAGAACTATGTGTACTGCGCTTACCTTTCAAAGACAGAATTTTTACTTCGGCAGGACTCTTGACTATGAATTTTCCTATTCGGAAACGGTGACGGTCACGCCGCGCAACTTTCCACTTCCCTTCCGCATGCTTCCCGCGCTTTCCCGCCACCATGCCCTCATCGGCATGGCATACGTGCAGGACGGCTTCCCCCTCTACTATGACGCGGTGAACGAGAAGGGCTTGGGCATGGCGGGGCTGAATTTCCCCGTGAGCGCCCGTTACTTCGCCCCCGAGGCGGGGAAGGACAACGTTGCGCCCTTCGAATTTATCCCCTATATTTTGGGAAGCTGCGCCTCTTTGGACGAGGCGCGGGAAAAGCTCAAAAACATTCATCTTGCGGCGATCCCGTTCAGCAAAGAACTGCCCCTTTCGCCTCTTCATTGGATGATCGCGGATAAGACGGGGGCGGTCGTCGTCGAGCCGACGGCGGACGGCATGAAGATCCATGAAAATCCGACGGGCGTCATGACGAACGAGCCCCCCTTCGACTGCATGATGGCGATGCTGACCAACTTTTCGGCGCTCTCGCCCGAGCCGCCCGTGAACAGGTTTTCTTATCCCCTCCCGCCGTACAGCCGCGGCATGGGCGGCATGGGGCTTCCCGGGGATCTCTCCTCCGCTTCCCGCTTCGTGCGGGCGGCGTTTGTGAGGGAGCACTCCCGTTGCGGCGAGGATGAAGCGTCCTGCGTGGGGCAGTTCTTCCACATTCTCGGCGCAGTGGAACAGCAGCGCGGCTGCGTACGGCTGAATTCCGGCGACGAGATCACGATTTACACTTCATGCTGTAACGCGGACACGGGGGTTTACTACTACTCGACATACAAAAACCGCCGCATCAACCGTGTGGACATGCACAAGACCGATCTCAACGGCGGGACGCTTTCCTCTTACCCCCTGCGGGACGAGGAAGATATCTTCGAACAAAACTGAAAACATGCGCTCCCTTGCAGAGTGTTTCATAAAGATTTTATTGATCAACGGTTTGGCGGTTCGTCAAGCCGTTTTGCGATTCCATATGATTGTGAAAGCTCTTTCTATGATTGCGGAGATTCCCCCGTCTCATCGAACATCTTGATGAAGAGGCGGAGCGCAAAGTTCGGGTTTACCTTTGCGGGCAATGCCATGCCGACGGAACGGGGCGGGAGCGGCGGCGTGACGTTGAGCTCGACGAGCGTCCCCGCTTCCAGCCTGCGGCGGACGTAGCGGCGCGGGATACAACCGATCCCCATGCCGCGCTCGACGAGCTGTTTCATAAACCCCCAGCTGTCCACTTCGACGGAAGGCGTGAGGTCGGCGCCCACGCTCTCCGCAAACCGGTCGACGGAGGCGCGCGCGACAGTGTTTGGCTCCAAGAGGAGCAACGGATATTTTTGCAGATCCCAAACTGTAAGTTCCTTGCCTTTCAGTTCCGCGTAAGCCTCGCCCGCAACAAAGATATCGTTAAGGAGAAGAATGGACTCCGTGAGGCGGATCCCCGCGTCCTCTTCGACGGGAAGATTCAAAAATCCGATGTCGCAGCGGTCCGTTTTGAGCATTTCGACGATGCGCGGCGAGACGTCCTCGATGAGTTCGATCTTGACCTGCGGATACAGTTTATGATATTCGACGATCTTTTCGGAAAGTATGTACTGGAAGATCGTTTCGGACGCGCCGATCCGCAGCGTCCCCGTGGGGCGCATTCTGAGCTCCGCGAGCTTGTCCTCCGCGTCCGCAAGGAGCGAGAGCGCCTGTTCGACGTTCCCGATGATGAGCTGTCCGCCCTGCGCCGAAAGTTCCATGCCCTTGTGCGTCCGCTTGAAGAGCGGAGTTCCGAGCTGCGTTTCGAGCTGTTTGATTGATTGGGAGACGGCGGGCTGGGAGATATACAGCTCCTGCGCCGCCTTGGTGAGGCTCCCGCAGCGGGCGACCGTGCAGAAAACCTTGTAGAGTTCGAGATTGACCATACGCTCTCCTATTTTTCCGAAGTTTATTTTCCCACGCAGAATTTTGCGAAGATCTCGTCGATCACGCCGTCGGAAGCCGTCTCGCCCGTCAATAGCCCGAGCGTAAACCGCGCGTCCGCGACGTCCTGCGCATACAGTTCCGCATACAGTCCCCCCTCGACGGCTTCAAGCGCGCGGCGGGCGCACTCCAACGCCCTCGAAACAGCGTCCGCGTGCCGCTCTGTCAAAAGATACAGCCCGTCCGAGGAGACTTCGCCGACCCCCCGCAGAAAGAGAAGTTCTTTGAGCGCTTCGAGCCCCTCTCCCGTGTGCGAGGAGAGGGTAAGATCGCAGTCCTCCCGCTTTTTCAGGTCGCTCTTTGCGCCCACGACGATGAGGGGCGTGTTTTCGGGGAAGGCAGGCGGTTCGCCGTCCTCTTTCAGATAGACGATGACGTCCGCTTCGGCGATCGCCCGCTCGGCGCGGCGCACCCCCTCCGTCTCCGCGGCGCTCTCGCCCGTGCGGAGTCCCGCCGTATCCGTGAGGCGGAAGAGCACGCCGCCGATCTCGATCGTCCCCTCTACGGTGTCGCGCGTCGTGCCCGCCTCGTCCGAAACGATGGCGCGGTCGTACCCGAGAAGCGCGTTGAGAAGAGAGCTCTTGCCCGCGTTGGGTTTGCCGCAGAGCACGACGTTGACGCCCGACTTGATCTTTCTGCCCGTGCCGTACCGCCTGTAAAGGTCGGTAAGCCCGCGGATGACTTCGCGAAGAAGCGAGGCGATCTCGCGGCGGGAGTCCGTGGTGAGATCCTCTTCGGGATAATCCACGTCCGCGTCGATGCTTGCAAGGCAGGTGGTGAGCATCGACTGATACTTTCTGCACTCTTCCGTGAGGGCTTCCGTGTAAAGCGAATAGCCCGCGCGGACATGGGAGGCGGATTCCGCTTCGATCATCTCCCCCATCCCCTCGACGGCGGAGAGGGACAGCTTGCCGTTGAGAAAGGCGCGGCGGGTAAATTCCCCGCGCTCCGCGGGACGGGCGCCGAGCTGTACCGTGCGCGAAAAGACGCCGCGGGCGATCTCCGTCCCCCCGTGACAATGAAATTCCACCACGTCCTCGCCCGTAAAGGACTTGGGCGCGCGGAAGAAAACGGCAAGGCCGTAGTCTTTGAAATCCCCGCAGTCGATCTCCCCGGGATACATTTTATTCGGCTCGAAGGTCTTGCGCGGAAACATCTTTTTCGCAAGCTCTTCCGCCCCGTCCCCGCTGACGCGGATGACGGCGACTCCCCCCTTCCCGGGCGGCGTTGCGATCGCGGATATGAGTTCCATATACTCCTCCCATAAGGCATACGCAAATAACAAAAGCGTCGCTTTTATTTTCTATAATCCACGGTTATAGTATAACACTCCGACGCGGATCTGTAAAGCGATTCGCAAAGAAAACCGCCGCTTGAAGCGGCGGATCGAGTTACAGATCGGAAAAAGGTTCGTCGGGGGGCGGCGGGGCGCCGTTGCCGTTCTCATTGTTCCCGAAGTCGCCGAAGGGCTCTTGCGGCGCTCCGCTTCCGTCGCTTCTCGGCGGCTGCTGACTTCCGTACGGGGGCTGGCTGCCGTACGGGGGCTGCCCGTAAGATCCGTACATCTGCTGCTGTTGCTGTTGCTGTTGCATTTGGCGGAACCGCTCCTGCATCCACGCCTGATAATCGACGGCGGCGTTGTTCCTCACCGCAAAGAGCACGAACCCGCGGAAGGGGAAGAAGGCGCAGAGGAACGCCATCAGGAAGGGACTGCGCGCATAGTACTTTCTGAAAAAAGCAAAGAACAGCATGCAGAGGGCGACCACCATGACAAAGTACCATACCTGCGTCACGATCTCGAGGGCAAATTCCGCGTCTGCCATCCAGCGGAGCCCGACGGGGATATTCGAAACGATGTATTGCGTCCCCGTGATATAAACGTTTTCGCCGACCGTTTCGTAAACAAATTCGTTCCATTCGGGTCTTGCAAGCGTCATGCCGATCACGAGAACAAAGACGTTGAGCGCGACATACAGCACTTCCGCGATCGCGGCATACAGCCCGATCCGCTTGCATTTGATCCCGAAAATGTTCGTCTCTCCCGCGATCTTGCCCGCAAGGTATGTGTTGAGGAAGGGGACGAACGCCATCCACGCGAGCTTGTTTCCCGCCCGTTTTGCGATCTTGTAGAGCCCAAAGCCGCCGAGCAAATGGGTCAAAAGGTAGATCCCCGCCGCGACGAGCAGAGAGATCATGAGCACCTTGTTCTCGAGCGACAGAAAATCCTCGATCGTGCTGACGTTCGGCGTAAAATAGTACAGGATCATCTGCGGAATGCTCATCCATTCGAAAAATTCCATTTATTCCTCCTGCGCGCCGAAGAGCGGCGCGTCATATTCAACGTTTTCAAGCATGAGCCCCTTTGCGGGGAGCGTCTTTGCGAGAAGGGAACGCTCGCCCGAAGTAAGGGCAAGAGCGAGCTGTTTCATATCCTTTCCGAGTCCCACGGCGAGAAGCTCCCCCGCGAGAATGCGCACCATGTTGTATAAAAAACCGTTTCCCGTCACGCGGATCTCGTACATGGTATAGAGATTTTCCGTCCGCGTGGCGATTTCCACGGCATAGACCGTCCGCACCGTCGTCTTGGCGGAAGAGCCTGCGGCGCAGAACGCCTTAAAATCATGCTCCCCCACTACCATGTCCGCCGCCGCGCGCATGGAATCGAGACATGGTACCCCTTTGATCCGTACGGCGTATCGCTCTAAAACGGGGATTTCCGATTCGGATGCGTAGAGGCGGTAACAGTATGTTTTCCGCTTTGCGCCGCGGGTACAGTCGAACCCCGCGGGGGCGATCCCGCTTTTATATACCCTGAGATCGGGCGGAAGAAACGCATTCAGCAAAACACTTAATTTTTCGGGCGGAAGAGAGGTCTCCGCGTCGAGATGGCAGACCTGCCCGAGCGCATGCACGCCCGCGTCCGTCCTGCCCGAGGCCGCAACGCGGGTGGGCGCGCCGAAGAGTTCCGAAGCCGCCCGCTCGAGTTCGCCCTGCACGGTGCGTTCCCCCTTTTTCTGCCGCTGCCAGCCCGAAAACAGGGTGCCGTCGTACCCGACGAGAAGGACGTATCTCATAAGAACGCCCCCACGTACACGCGGAGCAGGACGACGCCCGTCACGAGCGCCGCGATGAGCAAAAAGGCGATGAGATCCCGCCATGTAAAGCGCAGTTTTTTATACTTCGTACGTTTTTTCCCGCCCATGTAACAGCGGGACTCCATCGCTTCCCCCAGCTCGTCCGCCCTGCGGAAGGCGGAGAGAAGGAGCGGAATGAGCACGGGGATCATCGCCTTCACACGTTTGATGAGATTCCCCTCGTCCATCGCCGCGCCGCGTGCCTTCTGGGCGTCGCGGATGCGTTCCGTCTCGTCCATGAGAATGGGGATCATGCGGAGCGCCAGACTCATGATGAGCGCAAGCGCATGCACGGGGAAACGGATCCATTTGAGGGGGGTAAGCAGGCTTTCGAGCCCGTCCGTAAGCGCCACGGGCGTGGTGGTGTATGTGAGCATGGACGAAAAGGTCACGAGGAGCACGAGCCTGATGACGAGAAACGCAGAAAAGACGATCCCCGCCTGCGTGACGGAGAAGATCTTCCATTTCCAATAGACGGCGGGACCCGCCCAATAGACCTCTTCGCTCGCATTGAACAGGACGTTGATCGCCGCCGTGAATACGACGAGGAACAGGATCCCCCGCACGGCGCGGAACACCTTCCGCACGGGCACATGCGAAAATGCGATGGTGAGAACGAGCACCAGCGCACACGCCCCAAGCGCGTAGAAATTATTTGCAAGGAAGATCGCGACGATATAGGCGATGAGAAAGAGGATCTTGAGGCGGGGATCCACCCTGTGCACAAAGGAAGAGACGGGATAATATTGCCCGAAGGAGACGTCTTTCATCGCTTCTCCCCCTTCGCCCCGAGAACGGCGCGGACGAATCCGTCCACCGTGAAGTCACATCCGACCGAAACGCCCCGCTTTGCGAGCGCCGCACAGAGTTTTGCGGTGAGCGGGATATCCAGCCCGAGAGATAAAAGCTCCTCCGATTTCAGAAAAAGTTCCTTGGGAGGGAGCGCGCAGACGAGCTTTCCTTCCGAAAAAACGGCGGCGCGCGTGCAGTTTTCGGCGATCTCGTCCATGTCGTGCGAGACGATGACGATCGTCCTGCACCAATCCCTGTGCAGGCGGTGCAGAAGTTCCATGATCTCCTTTTTTCCCAAGGGGTCGAGCCCCGCCGCGGGTTCGTCGAGGACGAGGATCTCGGGCTTTGTAACGATCACGCCCGCGATCGCAGCTCTCCGCCGCTGCCCGCCCGAAAGGTCGAAGGGCGACACGTCCTTGACGGCGGCATAGTCGAGCCCGACGATCTCCGTCGCCGCCTTCACCGCCGCCTCGATCTCTTCCGCTTTGAGATCTTTTTCGAAGTTTTTGAGCCCGAACGCGACGTCGTCAAAGACGGTCTCGGCAAAGAGCTGCGCCTCGGGATACTGAAAGACCATGCCCACCTTTTTGCGGAGGGCGCGAAAGTCCGTCTTTCTGTCTGCAAGGTCGAATTCCCCCACTTTGAGAGAGGGCTCGACGGGGGCGGGCTGCCCCTTCTTTGCCTTCGGCTTTTTATAATGCTTTTGGGAAGAAGGCAGACGGATAAGACCGTTGAGGTGCTTCACAAAGGTGGATTTCCCGCTGCCCGTATGTCCGATGATGCCGAAAAACTCCCCCTCTTCGATCGTGAGGGAGACGTCGTCGAGCGCCTTCACCGCAAACGGTGAGCCCGGGTTATAGACATATGTCAGATGTTCGGCTGTGATTTGCATTGTTTTGATGGTTATGATCGGGGGACGCCCCCTCGCTGCCCCTTTTAGGGGAAGTCCCCGCAGGGGAAAGGGGTTCATCCTAACCCCTCAGTCGCGCCAAGGGCGGCGCGCCAGCTCCCCTAAGAGGGGAGCCAAGGCACCCCCGTCACTCGTTCAACAAACGGGCGATGGAATCCGCCAAAAGGTCAATATCGAGCGTGTCGGGGACGGGCAGACCGCCCGCCTGCAATTTTTTGCAGATCTCCCCGATCCGCGGGAGCGTCAGATTGTATGTCAAAAGTTCCTCATGCCGTTCAAAGATCTCGGCGGGAGCGCCCTGCATCACGATCTCGCCCCTGTTCATGACAACGGCGCGGCCGCAGAGGAGCGCTTCTTCCATAAAATGGGTGATGAGGACGACGGTCATGCCCTCTTCGCGATTGAGGCGTAAAACGACGTCCATGATCTCCCGCCTGCCGCGCGGGTCGAGCATGGCGGTCGACTCGTCGAGAACAAGCACCCGCGGTTTCAGCGCGAGAACGCCTGCAATGGCGACGCGCTGCTTCTGCCCGCCCGAAAGACGGGAGACAGTCGCGTCCCTGTATTTTTCCATTCCGACGGCGGAGAGGGCGAACTCGATCCGCCGCCCGATCTCCTCGCGGGGAAGCCCCACGTTCTCCGCGCCGAAAGCGACGTCGTCCTCAACGATCGAGGAGACCGTCTGGTTGTCGGGGTTCTGAAAGACGACCCCGACCTGCCGGCGCACGTCATAGAGGTTCTTTTCGGTAAGCGGTTCGCCGAAGATCTCCACCGAGCCGCCGTCCGCAAGCAGAAGTCCGTTCATGAGGCGGGCAAGGGTGGATTTTCCGCTTCCGTTATGCCCGAGAACGGCGACGAGCTCCCCCTCTTCGACGTCGAGGCTGAAATTTTTCATGTGAAAGCCGTCTTCCCCATAGGAAAAATCGACGTTCTTGAATGAAACCGCAGTCATACTTTTTTCATTATAGCAAAATTTACCGGCTTTTACAATGAAATAGAGGTGAAAAATTACGATTTTTGGAAAGTTGAAGTTCGGACTCTGTTCTTTGGGATCCTTCGGTCACAAAGCTCCCTCGGGATGACGCCTCCACTCTTGCTGCCCCTTCTAGGGGAAGTGGCGAACATCGTGAGCCAAAAGGGTTTGGAAACCCCTCTATCACTCGCGTTGCTCGTGACATCTCCCCTATGAGGGGCGACAAGAAACCCCCACCTGTCGCGCCAAGGACGGCGCGCCACCAAGGGGGGTGGGGCAAGTTCCAAATTACGGCGCGTGGCAGGGTCTCCCTGCCTAAGCGCACTCAATTTGCCGAACCCCTTCGGCTTACTGTCGTGAAAAACAGAACGTTGGCGGCCGAATCGTAATTACAAGGCAGAAGCCTTAACCCCTCGTTTGATTTCTTTTGAGCTCGCGCCTTGTCGGCGCAAGCTCAAAAGAAATCGAGCGAAAAGAAATATTGTGAAATAATTTATTGATACAACTTGACTTTGCGCGCAAAACCATTTATAATAGGCAAGGCGGCAGGAGCTCGTCTTTTTGCCGTGCAAATCAGGAAAATATTATTTTATTATGGAGGTTTTTCGATGACGAAAATGACAATCGACGGCAATACCGCCGCCTCGCATGTCGCTTACGCCTTCTCGGAAGTGGCTGCGATCTACCCCATCACTCCCTCGTCCCCCATGGCGGAGTCCGCCGACGAGTGGGCGACGCAGGGCAGAGTGAACATGTGGGGTCAGAAACTCCGCATTACCGAGATGCAATCCGAGGGCGGCGCCGCGGGCGCTGTGCACGGGTCGCTTTCCGCGGGCGCGCTCACCACGACGTACACCGCTTCGCAGGGGCTTCTCCTCATGATCCCCAACATGTATAAGATCTCGGGCGAACTGCTTCCCATGGTCATGCACGTCTCCGCCCGCGCGCTTGCGGCGCATTCGCTGAACATCTTCGGCGATCATTCCGACGTCATGGCTTGCCGCCAGACCGGTTTTGCGATGCTCTGCTCCTCTTCCGTGCAGGAAGTCATGGATCTTGCCGCCGTCGCACACCTTTCGACGCTCCGTTCGCGCGTGCCCTTCCTCTCCTTCTTCGACGGGTTCAGAACCTCCCACGAAGTCAGCAAGATCGACGCGATCGACTATGAAGAACTCAAATCGCTCTTCGACAAGAAGGGTCTTGCAAAGGACGTTGCCGAGTTCAAGGCGCGTGCGCTCAATCCCGAACATCCCGTCCAGCGCGGCACGGCGCAGAACGGCGATACCTACTTCCAAAACAGGGAGACCGCGAACAGCTACTATCAGGCGACACCCGCGATCGTACAGGAAATGATGGACGCGGTGAGCGAACTCACGGGCAGACATTATCATCTCTTCGACTACGTCGGCGCGCCCGACGCGGAGGAAGTTATCGTCGTCATGGGCTCGGGTGCGGAGACCGTCGAGGAATCCATCAACAAACTCAACGCGCAGGGCAAAAAATACGGCCTCGTGAAGGTCCGCCTGTACCGTCCTTTCGTCAGCGACGCATTCGTTGCCGCGCTTCCCAAGACGGTCAAGAAGATCGCCGTCCTCGACAGGACGAAGGAACCCGGGTCGCTCGGCGAACCCCTGTATCTCGACGTCTGCACGGCTCTGATGGAAAAGGGCGTCGGCGTGAAAGTCGTCGGCGGCAGATACGGCCTCGGCTCCAAGGAGTTCAACCCCTCCATGGTGCTCTCCGTCTATAAGAATCTCGAACAGGACGAGCCCAAGAACCACTTCACCGTGGGGATCTATGAGGACGTGACGCACTCCTCGCTCGACTTCTCCGAAAAGTTCGACGCGGCTCCCGCGGGCTCCACTTCGGCGAAGTTCTACGGGCTCGGCTCGGACGGCACGGTCGGCGCGAACAAGAACTCCATCAAGATCATCGGCGACCACACCGATATGTATGCGCAGGCGTACTTCTTCTATGATTCGAAGAAATCGGGCGGCATCACCGTGTCGCACCTGCGCTTCGGCAAGACGCCCATCCAGAGCGAATATCTCATCGACGCGGCGGACTTCATCGCCTGCCACAATCCCTCCTATGTCATCCGTTACGACATGGTGAGCGATCTCAAAGAGGGCGGCTCCTTCCTGCTCAACGCGCCGTGGACGACGGTCGAAGAGCTCGAACACAACCTTCCCGCAAAGATGAAGAATCTTCTTGCGAAGAAGCACGCAAACCTCTACGTCATCGACGCGATCTCCATCGCCCGCAAACTCGGCCTCGGCGGAAGGACGAATACCATTCTGCAATCTGCGTTCTTCCTCATCAACGAACAGATCATGCCGTACGGCGACGCGGTCGACTATATGAAGAAGATGGCCTATAAGTCCTTCGCAAGAAAGGGCGACGCCATCGTCCAGATGAACTACAACGCGATCGACTCCGCAAAAGAACACCTCGTCAAGATCGAGATCCCCGCTTCGTGGGCGACCGCGACGGAGGGTGCGGAGATGGTCAAGCTCGCCGACAACGACTATTTCAGAAGCGTCGTCGCTCCCATCCTCGCCCTCGAAGGCGACAAATTGCCCTCGTCGGCGTTCAATGCGGACGGCTCCGTTCCCACGGGCACGACAAAATATGAAAAGCGCGGCGTTGCCGTTCTCGTTCCCAAGTGGGTCAAAGAGAACTGCGTCCAGTGCAACCAGTGCTCTTTCGTCTGCCCGCACGCCTGCATCCGCCCCGCCCTCGTCAAGAGCGGAAGCGAGAAGCCCGCGGCGTTCGACACCAAGCCCGCGACCGGCGTTCCCGGCTATGAATTCAGAATGCAGGTGAGCCCGCTCGACTGCATGGGTTGCGGCGTCTGCGCGGACGTCTGCCCCGGCATGAAGGGCAACAAGGCGCTCGTCATGACTCCTTTCGCCGAACTCGAAGAGACGGAAGCGAAGAATTGGGAGTATGCGGTCGAACTTCCCGAAGTCGATCTTTCCGCCGTCAAGATGGCGGACGTCAAGAAGAGCCAATTCACCCCTTCCCTCTTCGAATTCTCGGGCGCATGCGCAGGCTGCGGCGAAACGCCTTACGTCAAGGTCGTCACCCAGCTCTTCGGCGACAGAATGATCGTTGCGAACGCGACGGGCTGCTCCTCCATCTACGGCGG
>CANQQY010000020.1 GCA_947626105.1 uncultured Clostridia bacterium
CAAATTGATACGCTTGGGAGAGCACGCGGCTGTTAACCGCGGTGTCGTCAGTTCGAGTCTGACAGGAGCAGCCAAAACCCCCGATAGCAGTTTTGCTATCGGGGGTTTTGTAAAAACATAATGAAATTTCAATTTTAGGAAAAAATGGAACGCGTCTATTGCCTATATCGGGTATCCACCGAAAAACAAGCGGATGGAAACAATGAAATTCAAATGCAACAGATCGCCTGCCGCGATTATGCTCGGCAGCAGGGTTGGTGCATTGTAAAGGAGATTTCCGAAGTGGGGATCTCCGGTTACAAGACAGAAACGGCGGAAAGAGAGGGAATACAAAGCCTTTTGGAGGATGCGCGCACGGGGAAGTTTGAAATTCTTCTCGTTTATATGTTCGACCGAATTGGGCGTAGGGCAAGGGAAATGTGCCTCATTATCTCGATCTTACAAAATTTCGGAGTCCGTGTTTACAGTGTCAAAGAGGGGGAGCTAGATTTTAGTGACGGTGGCGAACTTGTGAAATTTATCCGATTTTGGTCGGCGGAGAGCGAAAGCAGGCATACACAGATGCGCGTAGATACCCGATTGAGACAGTTGGTTTCAGAGGGGGAATTTTGCGGTGGCGCTATTCCATACGGCTATCGACTGAAAAGGCAAAACGAGGGAGGACGAGCATATTTAGTTCAATCGCGGCATGAGGCATCGGCTGTAAAATTGATTTTTGATTTCTTTTTATCGGGGAAATCTGTCGATCGGATTGGCAAAGAGTTGGAGCGGCGCGGATATTTGCCTCGAAAGGCGAAACACTGGTCACGAAGCAGCATTTATGCGATTTTGAAGAATGTTACATATACAGGGAAAATGAAATACGGAGATGTGTATTCTCCGTCTGTTGACCGTTTGCAAATCGTTTCGCGGAAACAGTTTGAGCAAGCGCAAAAGCGTATGATGCGCAAAGATTCCATCGAGCCTCAAAGCGTTGCGCCAAAAAATCAGTTTCGTATTTGTTGTACGCTGTGTGGAGTGGAATTGAAAACAAAAATTTTTCGAAAAAAGACGATCAACTGCGCGGGCAAAGTTGTTGCATATGAGAAAATATACTATTACTGTCCCTGCGGTTCTCATCCAAAGGGGAAGAGAAAGTATTTTTCAGCGGAAAATATTCATACGCAAGTGACCGAAAAGATTAAACAGACGCAGACGTTAGCATATTCCGATAAAATGCGCACTATTCGGCGATTGCAAACTGCAAGGTTCTCGCTACGGGCAAATCAAAAAGCATTGCAGGAAGAATACGACAAGAAGAATGCGCAGAGGTGCGATGTTATCACGGGAATGTTGATGGATCCCCAAGAAGATCTTTCTGAAGATGTAGACCCCCTTACTACAGACATGGACGGACTAAGGATAAAAATCGAAGAACTATCAGCGAAAATCGAAAAGATGAAAGCGTTCGTCGCTCTTTTGAAATGCGATGAAATTTTGCAGAAAGAGGTTGCGGCTTGCGAATTATTGTTCGACTCGATGGCAGTTGATCCTGCCGAGAGAGTGGTATTTACATACAGTGTGGTGAGCGAGGTGTTGATTAGGCTGTAGGGAATTTATCAAGACGATGTAGAAGGGTAGATTTTTTGGATAAAGGGCATCGTGATAGGAATATAATTACCCTTTTACCAAATTCGAAGCAAAAACTTTATTAAAATTTGTCCCAATTATATTGACATTTGTCCCAAACGGTGTATAATATATATAGGAGGAAGGTATGAAGAAACAAAGCATAATCAATTTAGTAAAATATTATGTTGAAAAGAACGATGATGCATTTCGAAGTGAGGTTGCGGAGATAGCGAAGGATTTTGAATTGTCGGGAGATAGCGCCTTATCCGAGTATTTAATGGACTTAATTTCAACAACAAATTTTTATGTCCCCCAAATGTCATATAAAAATTTTCAATATTTAAGAAAGATGAATGTACGGAATCAAATGCTACTTCTTCCCGACACAATCAAAGAGGATATTCTCGGAATAGTGCGATCAATACAAAATGGTGCGGGCATTAATAAATTTTTATTTTATGGTTTTCCGGGGACGGGTAAAACCGAATCGGCATACCAAGTTGCAAGGCTACTTGGACGCGATGTGCTTTCTGTGGATTTTGAAGATCTTGTCGATAGCAGATTGGGTGAAACGGCAAAAAATGTTTCTCGCTTGTTCGACGAGATAAGTAGAGTTCAGCAGAATAGAGTCATCGTTGTGTTTGATGAAATCGACTCGCTTGTTTTAGATCGAATAAATGGCAATGATTTGCGTGAGATGGGACGGGTAACATCTACTTTTTTAAGAAATATGGATGAATTAAACGGGAATGCTGTAATTATCGCTACCACCAATTTGTTTGAAAAGTTTGATAAAGCAATATTACGAAGATTTGACGCTATTATTTCCTTTAATCGATATTCGAAAGACGAATTGATTGAGATTGCAGATGCAATCTTATTGAATGAATTAAAAAAATCAACTTCAACAAAACAAAACAAACGCCTTTTTCACAAAATTCTTAACGAACAAGAACAACTACCCTATCCGGGCGATTTGAAGCAATTGATTAGAACGGCTGTAGCTTTCTCTGATACGGAAAGCGAACTGGATTATCTCAGAAAAATCTATTTAGAATTGAATAAAACTTTGGATCCGCCATCAATAGAAAGACTTCAAAAAGCGGGATACACTACACGGGAAATAGAAATACTTACCAAAATGCCGAAAAGTAGCGTTTCAAGAAAACTCAGGAGTTGATATATGAACAAATTACTAAAAGTAAAACTGAAATTCAGTTCTGAGCCAGGTCCTAATGGCGGTGGGGTGAGAAATTTAAGGAGCGGAAGAAGCTTAAATATTGAGAAGATCCAACAACTTATTGCTGATTTACAAGCTGTAAAAAGCTATTTTCTCGCGCGGAAATCTTTCGTTTCCGGATGCTTGATAGACGTGTATTATGATGATGTGATTGCTAAATCAAGCAGAGTGCAACAAATATTTAAAGGTAAGAGAACATCCGATGAAAGTATTGTGGGGGCAAGATTTTCGGACGCTCCGGCTGGGCATGAGAATCATATTATTACACATTATTTAGAGTTTGATGTTATAGACAAGGCCATAGAGAAGTTGCAGTTGATTCGTAGCGTTCTACGTGATAAGCTATCGGACGAGGCAAATAAAGATAACTTCAATATTGAGAAAAACAAACCATATGTGATTTCTTTTAATGGGTATAAAGGACACACAGATTCGGAAATTCGGGGCTTGATCGTAGATTGCTCCGTGGTTGAAAAATTTGATGTTCCGCGTATCCAAGAACTTCATTCAAAGGAAAATGTATTGATTACATTTTATAAAACCGAACTGAAAACAAGTGAAATTTTACAAAAAGTATATAAAACCGGATACTCTCCCGATTATTATTCTTATGGTGAGAATACCATATTAGTTAGTCCAAGCGTTTTTGAAAAGCTTATCCAGGAAATACCGTATATGATTTCTATGGCGGTATCAGACGTGTCATGTGTTCTTCCCGTCGGGAGCAAAGAAAATTTCCAAAGAGAAAACTTACCTATACCGGTTCCAAAAGATGAACCGACGATAGGAGTAATCGATACCTTATTCGATCGTAGTGTTTATTTCTCCGAATGGGTCGACTATCATGAAGAACTTGAGGAATATGAGAGAAATGGAATTGATGATGAAGATTATGAGCACGGGACAGAAGTTACATCTCTAATCGTCGATGGTCCCAGATTAAATCCCGAATTGGATGACGGATGTGGAAGATTCAAGGTGCGTCATTTTGGGGTGTGCGGACAACGAATATCCCCTTTGCGTTTGATGCGGAAAATCACCGATATAGTTAATGCAAATTCCGACATTCATGTTTGGAATCTTTCTTTAGGGACAGAACAGGAGGTTTCCAAAAACTTTATATCTTTTGATGCGGCAATTCTTGATAAACTACAAGCAGAAAAAAACATAATTTTTATCGTGTCCGGGACCAATGATATCCATTTTGGAAACAAAAATAAATCCCGCGTTGGCTCTCCTGCCGACTCGATCAATTCATTGGTCGTCAATTCTGTGAGACGGAACAATACGCCGTGCTCATATTCAAGAACGGGCCCCATCTTGTCTTTTTATCAAAAACCGGATGTCTCATATTATGGCGGAGATTTAAATGAGCCCATTTTTGTCTATTCCCCTAATGGGATAGCAAAGGAGATGGGGACATCTTTTGCTGCGCCGTGGATCAGTAGGAAACTTTGTTATTTGATTGACATTATGGGACTTCCCCGCGAAGTCGCAAAAGCTTTGATAATCGATGCGGCAGCCGGATGGGAGTATAAACAGGGCGGTTCTAAAAACAGGGACATTATGGGTTACGGTGTAGTCCCTATACATATTGATAAAATTTTATCTTCGGATAACTCAGAAATCAAATTTGTTTTATACGAAACGTCAAAATCATATAGAACAGTTAATTACGCTATTCCGATTCCTAAAGACAGAAATAACAAGTATCCATTTGTTGCACGGGCGACGCTTTGTTATTTCCCTGAATGTAGGCGGGAGCAAGGGGTTGATTACACAAACAGAGAACTCAGTTTAATGTTTGGAAAAGTAAAAGATGATGGTACAATAGAAGATATCAACTTTAATGATCAAGAAAAAGGAGGGCATCCCAAAGAAAGAAAATCAAGGAATAAACAGCGAAAGTGGGATAATACAAAATTTATTTCACATAGGTTTACCCCAAGAATTCGCGAGAAAACTTCATTTGCAGACAAATATTGGGGCTTTTCAGTGACATCGAAAGAACGTTTTGTTTCTCCGCGCAAGGGGGCGCTAAACTTCGGTGCAGTGATTACATTGAGAGAGATCCGTAATGTAAATCGTATTGAAGAATTTAAGCATGCCTGCAGGTTAAGGGGGTATATTGTTACGGAGCTGGAAGTTCGAAACCAAATTAATATTTATGAACGTGCGCAGCAAGATATTACTTTTGAATAAATAGAGAGGAGTATTGTAGGAAATACGAATGAAAGCATTGAATTTATATATCCTTTCCCGCTATTCAGATGCGGAAAACTATACGGAATATTATAGGGCAATGGCGGAAAGCGAAAAAACAGAGCGTTACTCTCAAGAGGAAATCAACAGCCTCAAAGCCTTGGTGGACCTGCTCCTTGATGCGGGGGCAAAACTGCAACTCTTTGAAAATTATTTCTATGGTTTTGTGATCCCTCAGATCGGCAAAGAATTCGATATTTTAAAAATCGGCGATGATTCATTGCTGAACATCGAATTAAAGAGCCGTATGGATGAAGAGAGGGCGCGGGAGCAGCTCACCAAGAATCGGTTTTATTTGCGTCATCTTTCGGATCGAAAACAGTCATTGATTACTTTTGATGCGCAAAGCGGAAGGCTTTTTGAATTGACTGAGGACCAAACACTTTGCTCCATATCCGCAAAAGAGCTTATCAAACGGATGGGGACAATTACCGAGGCGTACGATGAGGGAATTGAGAAATTGTTCTCAGTGTCGCATTTTCTTATTTCTCCGCTAAATACGCCGAAACGCTTTATGGATGGTGAGTATTTTCTCACACAGAGACAGCAGGAAATCAAAAATGAGATATTAAAGGAAATCGACAATGGGGCATATTATGCGATCAAGGGATCCGCGGGTACGGGAAAAACTTTGCTTGTTTATGATATAGCCAAAGAACTGGCTAAACGCGGTAAGGTTGGGGTGATCCATTGCGGGAAACTTGCCGACGGACATAAATATATTTCCGAAGTGTGCAAAAATATTGATATTTTTCCCGTGGTATGGTTAAAAATAGACCATGATATGAGTTCCTATAGATATTTCATCGTCGATGAGACGCAAAGGATCTATAAGATGCAATTTTTGAAGTTGCTGGAGAAATTGAAGCAGAATTCAACCCCCGTCATTTTTTCTTACGATTCAAGGCAGACATTGGCGCGCAGTGAATCCGAGGACGCCATCCCCAATTTGATCGAATCTCTTGACGAAATAAAATTGTTTCCTCTAACGAATAAGATCCGTACCAATCCGGAGCTTGCTGCTTTTATCCAAGGAATGGGGGATGAGGGGAAAATCAATTACAACTATTTTTACCATGCCGTAGATTTGCTTTATGCCAACAACGTGGCTGAAGCGAAAAATATAATTGCCATATACAAAAGTAGAGGCTATCAATTCATCAATCATACACCGTCGCAATATGCGCCCGCAACTTTGGATGAGTTCGACACCACCGTTGTTGCGCATGCTGTCATCGGGCAGGAGTTTGATAATGTTATTGTTATGATGGATGAGAATTTTTATTATGAGGATAGGAAATTAAAGTCGAGGGCTCATCCGAATTGGAATTATCTCTATCATCAGATGTTATTTCAGGAAGTGACACGAGTGCGGGAAAAACTTGCGATCGTTGTGATTGGGAATCCTGATGTTTTTTCTCACTTGATTAACATTAAACAAATTCGGGTCGCCAAGGTCAAGTAAATTTTTTCTAGGAAAATGCGATTTCATAATGAGTTTGCATTTGGGTACAAATACTGTACTCTTTCTACTTGTCTATGGTAGTAGAGCACGCGGCTGTTAACCGCGGTGTCGTCAGTTCGAGTCTGACAGGAGCAGCCAAAAAACGGTTTGACGAAACGTCAAGCCGTTTTTTGCTATTGTTTTTTTGGATCAGATCAGTATTCGCTTCTCCCGAGCAGATAATCGGTTGTGGTATCAAAAATATCCGCAAGCAACATCAACATATCAAACGAACATTCGCGTTTCCCCGTTTCCCAATATGAAATCAAACGAAGCGAAACCCCAAGTTTTTTCGCAAGTTCCGCTCTGGATATATTTTTCTCGATACGAAGTTCGCGCAGTCTTGAATCAAATTTGTTCATAAAAATATTTTAGAACAAATCGTTCCAAAACGCTTGACAGGGAACAGTTTGTTCCATTATAATATGGGTGGAACAAATCGTTCCAAAGGAGAAAAATATGGAAATTGGAAATACCGAAGAGGAAAAGTTCCCGAAGAATGAAGCGTCATCGAAGGCGAATAAACCGCCTGTCAAACATACGGCAAAGCAATGGGTGCTGTTTGGCATCGCAATGTTCACCGTACTGTTCATGTTTATCGGGCTTTCTTTTCCCATCTGGGCTTTCAAAGAAGAAATTTTTGGGAGTGTTTTTGAAAGGACGGTGCTCGGCTTCAACGTTCTGGGCGGTTCCATGCCCCAGGCTCTCGAGTCGGTGGCGGCTACGCTCATGGCTTTTGTTTGGTTGCAGCTGCTCGCAACGATCGTATGTTTGGTGCTTACGATCTTATCAATTACGACATTTGAGCAAAAAAAAGCGCAGCGCGTGCAGATTGCCGTCATGATCGTCTCCGCCGCGTTTTCGTTTCTCTATATGATAGACGGGATCGCCGCGGTGGCTTCAAGCGAACTTGCGGGGACAACGGCCTCCTATGCGCTGTTTATCGTGGTTGCATTGCTTACGGCCGGATATTTTGTCTGCATGAAACTTCTTCCCGAGGATTTCGGAGTCAAAAAATCAAACCGAGAGACCCGACAGAGCAACGGAGACGTCGCCGAGCAGATCAAGAAATATAAAGAGCTTTACGATATGAGCGCGATCAGCGAAGAGGAATACGAGAAGAAAAAATCCGAGCTGTTGAACGGAGGGAAGTAAGTTTTCGCCGCGCCGATCGGCGATCGTGCGGTCATTCGGTGAAGCAAAGCCAAAACAGAGCGAATCGAATTGGTTCGCTCTGTTTTTTATGCAATTTCACGTAAAGATGATGAGGGGGGCGATCGGTGAGCAGATATTTTTTATTGAGAAAAAGCATTGGATAGTTTCAGAGTCGGATTTTGATGAGGTACTTATTCCTCATAAAAATTCGGATTTCTTTTACTGTAAAATTATTTTGCGATTTATCCGTATACCATGTCCGCAAACCCATGCGCAGATTTTGCGTCGTTGCCTGTTTTTGTATTCCGGTTCGAGCGGATTTTGGGGCTCCGGCAAGGTCTTTACGGCTTTTTCCTCCGAAAGACTTGCTTTTCGGCGTTTTTTGTCGTACAATAAGGGGGATATGTTTCACATTGTTTTGGTAGAACCCGAGATCCCGCAGAACGCGGGCAATATCGCCCGTACCTGTGCGGCGACGGGAAGCGAATTGCATCTTGTGAAGCCGCTCGGCTTCGAGATCTCGGATAAATATCTCAAACGGGCGGGGCTGGATTACTGGAACCTCGTCAAGGTCCATGTCCATGAGGATCTCGGCGAGCTCTTTTCCGCAGCGCCCGACGGAAGATTTTTCTTTTTTACGACCAAAGCCCGCCGCGCCTATACGGAAGTCTCTTACCGCGACGGCGACTATCTTGTATTCGGCAAGGAGACGAGGGGGCTCGAAGAGGAGCTTCTCGTCGCGCATGCCGACAGCTGCGTGCGCATTCCCATGATCGGGGAGAGCCGCTCTCTGAACCTCTCCAATGCCGCGGCGATCGCCGTCTATGAGGCGCTTCGGCAGAATGGGTTTTGCGGACTTTCGGCGGCGGGCGATCTTCACCGCCTGCAATGGACATGAAAAAGGGGATCGCCGCCCTGATCGCCTTTGCCGTCGGCGCAGTCTACTGCGCGTTGCTCTTTTTGCCTTATCCGAGACGGGTCGACGTTCCGTCCGAGAAGTATCTTTGCTACTTTGAGGACGGGAGCGAGGAAGAGCTCGGTTACGCCGACGCGTGCAGGTATCTTTCGGGCGTTTCGGCGGAAGGAGATATCTTGCTTTTGCGCGATGGGATCTCGGGCATGGTGCCCGCAAATTCTGCCATGCGCGAGGCAGTGCGCATTCTGACCCACGGAGATGCGGCGGAGCTTCTTTACCGAGTTTTCGACGTCGGGCGGCTGGGACGCGCCGCGCTTTTATATGCGTTCGGGGATTGGCTGTACTGCGACGGAGATGAATTTTATGCGTTTACGGGCGTGCGCGTCATCCGTACTCCCATAAGGCAAGCGGAAACGCTGCGGCTGCTCGGCAAACTTCCCTCCTATGCTCTCCGCCTGACGGGAGCAGCTTACATGCACGTGTACGGACGCGCCGAGCTCGATCCGGCCGACCTTATGGATTCTTCGGTCACGATCACGGCGGATCCGCCATACTTTGTGCAGGACGGCGCACTCTATCTCGAGGCGGCGGGCGGAAGGCGGCTCGTTGCGGCGGAGCCCGCTATTACGCAATTGCATATGGAAGATTACGCATTTGCGGACAAAGGGGCGCTTTTGCCCTGTCGATCGCTCTGCTCGCTCGACCTTCCCTTTCTCAGCCCCGATCTATACGGCGGGGGAATGGACTTCGGCGGCGAGCTCGCCTATCTCTTTTGCCTCGGCGAGACCTACCTCGTCCCGGATTCCTTAAAGAAGCTCCGCGTGCGCGGCGGCGTTATCACGGGAACGGCGTTCTATGCCTGTCCCGGCCTCGAGCAGATCGATCTCTGCGGCGTGGATGCGGCAAACATCGACCGGAGCGCTTTTTCCGGGCTCGATTTATCGCTGCTCCATACGCCGCGGGCGGACGTCATGCTCACGGGCTCCTATGATTCCTATACCGCTTCGTGCGGTTGTACCGTTTACCGAAAGATACAGGAAGTGACTCCATGAAAAAATTTTTCCACAAGCTGTTCAGCCGCTTTCCGCTCGTTGCGCTGATCATCATCCTCATGCTGGCATCGTTTTTTGCCGCTGTCGTCCTTGCGATCGTCATTGGCGAGACAATTCTCACCGAATACTTTCCGAACGCGGGGCAGCTCGTGACGATCATTCTCACCATTTTGAGCTGGCTGATCGTGGTCATCGCCGTTTTGCATGCCGCGAACCGCGACATGGTGCCCGAGACCAAGATCCCGTGGATCCTCTGCATCACCGTACTGAATGTGTTCGGCGTCTTTCTCTACGTCCTCTTCTCTTCCCATTATCCGCGCCGCAGGGAGCGGAAACGTTATGGGGAAGTCAGGCAGCAGATCGACCGTATCGAATTTCGGGGCGTCGGCAAGGAAGAGCGGTCGAAAAAGATGGGGCACTGGGCGGCGGTGAGTGAAGCGCTCACTTCGTCGGAGCCCGCGTCTGTGCTTTACGGCGGGACGAAAACGCACTATTTTTCTTCGGGGGAAGCCTTTTTGCCCGCTCTTCTCGAAGATCTCGGACGCGCCGAAAAGTTCATTTTCATCGAGTATTTCATCATCGAGGGCGGAAAATTCTGGGATTCCGTTCTCGAAGTCCTCGAACAAAAGGTGAAGGAAGGGGTCGAGGTGCGCGTCATGTACGACGACATCGGCTCCATGGGAAAAGTGCGCGCCGGGTACTATAAAAAACTGCGCGAGAAGGGGATCGACTGCGTCAAATTCAACCCCTTTGTGCCTGTGGTGACAGCTGTCCATAACAACCGCGACCACAGAAAGATCGTCGTCATCGACGGGCGGGTCGCCTATACGGGCGGGCTCAATATCGCGGATGAATACATCAATGAAACGCACCCGTTCGGCTATTGGAAGGACAATGCGCTCCGCCTCGAGGGGCCGGGCGTCAAGATGCTGACGACGCTCTTTCTGATGCAGTTCGGGCTGCAAAAGAAGCAGGTGGACGACTTTTTGAACTATATTCCCGAGACGGAAGCCTTCGGGGACTGCGGCTATGTCCAGCCCTACGGCACGGGGCCCGTTCCCTTCTTCCGCCGCCACCTCGGCGAGGACGTGTACCTCAATATTTTGAACGCCGCGCATGAATATGTCTGGATCATGACGCCCTACCTCATCATTGACTACCGCATGATACAGGCGCTCATCGCCGCGGCGAGCCGCGGTGTGGACGTGAGGGTAGTGACGCCCCATATCCCCGATAAAAAGCTCGCCTTCGGGCTCACGCGTTCCAACTATATGGCGCTCATCAAGGGGGGCGTGAAGGTCTATGAGTTCACGCCGGGGTTCGTCCATGCAAAGACCTTCCTTTCGGACGACAGGGCGGCCGTCGTCGGGACGATCAACCTTGATTACCGCTCCTTCCTCTACCACTATGAGGACGCCGTCTTTATGTATAAAACGGAGGCGGTCGCCGAGATCAAAGCGGATTTCGATGAGACGTTCTCGGCTTCCAAACTTCAAACGGAAGAGGACGCAAAGAAGAGCCCCGTCTGGCACTGGCTTTGCGAACTCGCAAAGATCTTTGCGCCGCTGTTTTGATGATTTCGCTTGATAGTTTCGTTCATTTCTTTGCTCGCCCCGTCGCTTCGCACAAGGCCTACCCCCTCGGGGGGGAGGCTCCGCCGCAGGCGGTGGTGGGGGGGATCTCGCGGGGCTTCGAAAAGAAATGAACGAGCGAACCTTCCCTGTGCATCAATCAAATCACCCCGAAAATCGCTTTGCAAGGACATAAAGCCGAAGGGGTTCGGCAAATTGAGTGCGCTGCCGCAAAAGCGTGGTTTTGCTTCGCGCAGTAATTCAGAACGAAGGGCGGCAAGGTAAAACCCTCATCCCGAGGCGAAGCCGAGCGGATCTCATAGACCCAAACGTCCGTACTTACGAGGGGATCCACTCGCCCCCTATGGGGGCTCGGAATGAGGGACCTCTTTGCCCCTGCCCAGAGGGGCAAGGAATGACCGTCCTAAACGGAGGAAACCGAAATGATCCATTCTCTTTCCGGCGGAGTGATCGCCGAAAACGGCGTGCATACCTTCGCCAAGGTGCGGATCGGGGATACGCCATGCTGGTATTTAGCCCCCTTCAAGGTGGAAGCGGGGCAGCTTGTCCTCGTTCCCTACGGCGGCGGGACGGCGCAGGGAGTCGTGGAGCGGGTGGAAAACTGCACGCCGCAGACCGCGCCCGTCTCCGTAAAGCGCGCCAAGGAAATTCTTGCGCTTCTGCCGCAAAATTCTTGACATACGTCCGGGAATATGGTAGAATTGAAACCGTCATAGGGGAGTAGTCGGTCCTTTCGGGCGGTCATATCCACACAGTGCGGCATTTTGCCGCGGGTATTTCATGAAACGGCGAGACTTATGCGCGTTTTTTTCGCGTGTAAGTCTTTTTTTATCGGCTTCGAAATAAGTAAAAACGACCCCCTTCGTGAGATAAGGAGCTTTTATGGAGATCTGGGAGATCGTGACGATCGGCGTTGGATTGAGCATGGACGCCTTTGCCGTCGGCATGACGGACGGCATGGCGGAGCCGCGCATGCGGATCCTAAAAATATTCTTGATCGCGGGCGCATTCGGCCTGTTTCAATTTTTGATGCCCGTTTTGGGATATTACCTCGGTTCGGTCTTTACCGATCTCGTTGCGAAGATCGCGCCGTGGCTCTCCTTTGCGATCCTCGCCTTCCTCGGCGGCAAGATGATCTTCGATTTCATCATGGAACACCGCAAAAAGGGGGAGGAGCCGCCCCCTGCACACCCGACGGGCGCCGCCAAACTGCTTGTGCAGGCGGTCGCGACCTCGATCGACGCTCTCGCCGTCGGCGTGACCCTGCTCGCCGCCGAAACGTCGCAGGGGCTTCCCTTCCATGTCACGCTTTGCGCCCTCGTCATCGGCGCGATCACTTTTTCGTTGAGCGTCGCCGCCGTTCTGATCGGGAGAAAGGCGGGGGATAAGTTCTCGGACAAGGCGCAGCTCCTCGGCGGCGTCATTCTCGTCGCGATCGGCTTGAAGATCCTCATCGAGGGGCTCATTGCTTGACTTTTCGCGGGCGTTGTGGTAAACTCGCTTGTGAGTCGGACTTTTAGAAAGTACAAAAGGGAATCGCATGCTGTATCTTTGGATCTTTCTCTTGATTTTGGGATTTGCGCTCCTCGTGAAGGGGGCGGACTGGTTTGTAGACGGAAGCGCGGGGATCGCGGGCAAATGCCGTATCTCTCCGCTCGTCATCGGGCTTACGATCGTAGCCTTCGGCACGAGCGCGCCGGAGCTGTGCGTCTCGGTGACTTCCGCCGTCCAGCATGCGACGGATCTCGCGATCGGCAACGTCGTCGGGAGCAATATCGTCAATATCCTGCTGATTTTGGGGCTCTCCGCCCTCTTTCACAGCCTTCCCGTGCAGAAAAATTCCCTCGTGCTCGATCTGCCCGTTCTGCTCCTTGCGAGCGGGCTTCTCGTCGGGCTCGGCGCATGGGGGAAGGCGCTCTCGTGGTGGGACGGGCTCATCCTTCTGTGTGTTTTTGCGGCCTACATGTTCTTCCTGATCCGCGGCGCGATCCTCGGAGCGAAGAAAACAGAAGAGGGGATCGCGGACATGCCCCCCGCAAAAGAGGCGGACAAGCCCAAGGGGAAGATCGGCGCATGGTTTCAGAAAATGGAAGAAAAGCTGTGGTTCCTCATCGTCCTCGCCATCGTCGGGCTCGGCATGGTGGTGGGCGGCGGAACGCTGCTTGTGGACGGCGCGAAGTATATCGCGCACTACTTCGGCGTTTCCGAGCGGATCATCGGGCTTACCGTCGTCGCGATCGGCACTTCCCTTCCCGAACTCGTGACTTCCGTCGTCGCGGCGATCAAGGGGGAGACGGACATCGCCGTCGGCAACATCATCGGGAGCAATATCTTCAATATCTTCCTCGTCGCGGGGGTGAGTTCCCTCTTCTACCCGCTCGCCTTCACCACGGCGGGCGCGGCGAGCAACCTCATCGACGCCCTCGTCGCCCTCGGCGCGGCGGTCCTTCTCTACGTCCTCGCCCTCGTCAAGGGGCATAAACTCGGCAAGATCGCAGGGGCTGTCATGCTCGCCTGCTTTGCGGGATATTACGTCTATCTCTTCCTCGTCTGATCCTATGAAGCATTTTCTTTCCTCTTTGAAATCCTATAAAAAAGAGGCGGTGCTCGCCCCTCTTTTCAAACTTTTCGAAGCGTGTATGGAGCTCGTCGTGCCGCTCGTCGTCGCGCACATCGTGGACGTGGGGATCGCGGGGGCGGACAGGACGTACATCGTCTGCGGCGTGCTCCTGCTCGTCGCGTTCGGGGCGGCGGGGCTCGCATTCGCGCTCACGGCGCAGTACTTCGCGGCAAAAGCGGCGGTCGGGACTTCGGCTGCGCTTAGAAGCCGTCTCTTTTCCAAGCTCCAATCCCTCTCCTATGAGGATATCGACACCGTCGGCACCGCCCGCATGGTCACGCTGATGACGAGCGATATCAACCAGGTGCAGGCGGGCGTCAATCTGACGTTGAGGCTCTTTCTGCGTTCGCCCATCATCGTGTTCGGGGCGGCGGTCATGGCGTTCTTTGTGGACGTCTATGCGGGGCTCGTCTTTCTCGCGCTCATCCCCCTGCTTACGATCGTCATCGCGCTCGTCATGGCGGCGACGGCGCCCCTCTACCGCAAGGTGCAGGAAAAAGTGGACGGCGTCCAGCTTTCGGTGCGGGAGAATTTGCAGGGAGTGCGGATCATCCGCGCCTTTTGCCGCGAAGAGGAGGAGCTGGAACTTTTCGATTCCCGCAATCAATCTCTTCGGGCGGCGCAGAAGAAGGCGGGAAGGGTCTCGGCGGTCACGAATCCGCTCACTTTCGCCTTTGTGAATCTCGCCGTCATTCTTCTCGTGCTCGTGGGCGGGATCCGCGTCAATGCGGGCAAGCTCGGGCAGGGCGACGTCATCGCGCTTTATAATTATGTATCCATTATTTTGGTCGAGCTCGTGAAGCTCGCCAATTACGTCTTTACGGTCGCCAAGGCGCTCTCGTCGGGGCGCCGCATTTCCGCAGTCCTCGATATGGAAGGGGAACCCTCCCGCTATCTTCCCCCCGAGGAGGAGAAGGGGGAGGAGGCGATCTCCTTCGAACACGTCACCTTTACGTATAGGGACGGCGGCGCGCCCGCCCTTACGGACATCGACTTTTCGGTGAAGCGGGGGGAGACGGTCGGGATCCTCGGCGGCACGGGCTCGGGCAAGAGCACCCTCGTGCACCTCATTCCCCGCTTCTACCGTGCCGGTACGGGCACGGTGCGGGTGAACGGCGCGAACGTGGACGCTTTGGAGAGCGAAGAGCTCCGCCGCACCGTCGCCGTCGTGCCCCAAAAGACGCTCATCTTTCAGGGGACCATCCGCTCGAATCTGCTTTGGGGGAACGAGGGCGCGTCGGAAGAGGATCTGCGGGCGGCGGTCGGGATCGCACAGGCGGAGGACGTCGTCGGCGCAAAAGGGGGGCTGGACGGCGAGATCGCGCAGGAGGGGAAGAACCTCTCGGGGGGGCAGCGGCAACGGCTGTCCATCGCCCGCGCGCTCGTGAGACGCCCGAAAATTCTGATCCTCGACGACAGTTCTTCCGCGCTCGACTATGCAACGGACGCGCGCCTGCGCGCCGCCCTCGGGAGGCTGGACTGTACGACCTTCATCGTTTCCCAGCGGACAGCTTCTGTCCGCCATGCGGATAAGATCGTCGTCCTCGAAGAGGGCAGGATCGCGGGGATCGGCACGCATGCGGAGCTTCTGAAAAGCTGTCCGCTCTATCGCGAGATCGACGCCTCGCAGGGAGGGAAAGCATGACGCGCACATCCACTCTCAAAAAGATCTTTTCAAGGTTGAAGCCCTATACGCCGTGGCTGCTTCTCACAGTGGTGGCGGCGGTCGTCTCGGTCGCCGGGCAGCTCATGGCGCCTCTCTTTGTCGGAAGGGCGATCGACGGCATTCTCGGCGAAGGCAACGTCGATTTCGCCTATCTCAACCGCCAATTCGTCATTTTGGGGATCTGTATCGCCGCCGCGGCGGCGGGGCAGTTCATTCTCTCCCTTTCGAACAACAGAGTGGCCTATCACGTCCTCGCCTCTCTCAGAAGAGACGCATTCCGCAAGATCGGCTCGCTCCCCCTCAAATATATCGACAACCGCGCTTACGGCGAGATCTCTTCGGTCATCCTTTCGGACGCGGAACAGTTTGCGGACGGGCTCCTTCTCGGCTTCACCCAAATTTTTACGGGCGCGGTTACCATTGCGGGCGTGCTCGTCATTATGTTCGTCATGCGGTGGGAAGTCGCGCTCGTCGTGCTCCTCGTCACGCCGCTCTCCCTCTTTGCGGCGAAAATCATCGCCTCGCGCACCTATAAGATGTTCCGCGAACAGGCGGAGGCGCGCGCAAAGCAGACGGCCTTTGCGGACGAGATGATCGCAGGGCTCAAAGTCGTCAAGGCGTACACCCACGAGGCCGCCAACGAGGAGATCTTTTCGGGTCTGAACGAAAATCTGCGCAAAAAGTCCCTCTCCGCGCTCTTCCTCTCCTCGACGACGAACCCCGTCACGCGGTTTGTAAACTCCGTCGTGTATGCGCTGGTCGCCCTCGTCGGGGCGCTCCTCGCGATCGCGACCGCAGGCACCGCGACCCCCTTTACGGCGGGGAATCTGACGACCTTTTTATCCTATTCCAATCAGTACACCAAGCCCTTCAACGAGATCTCGGAAGTCATCGCGGAGTTCCAGAACGCGCTCGCATGCGCGGCGCGCGTTTTTGCGCTCATTGATGAGGAAGAACAGACGCCGGACGAAGCGCTTCCCGCGCTCGGCAAGGCAGAGGGGAACGTGAAGGTAGAAAACGTCTCGTTCTCCTATTCCAAGGAGCGGCGGCTCATCGAAAATATGAATTTCGAGGCCGGGGCGGGCAAGCGGATCGCGATCGTGGGTCCTACGGGCTGCGGAAAGACGACGCTCATCAACCTGCTCATGCGCTTCTACGACGTGGACGGCGGGGCGATTTTCGTGGATGGAACGGACGTCCGCACCGTCACGCGGAGATCGCTTAGGGAGAACTTCGGCATGGTGCTCCAAGAGACATGGTTAAAGACCGCAACCGTAAGGGAAAACCTCTGCATGGGAGATCCCACGGCGAGCGAAGAGGAGATGATTTCCGCGGCGCGCGCCGCCCATGCGCACGGGTTCATCATGCGGCTCCCGCACGGGTACGATACCGTCCTCGGCGAAGAGGGAAGCCTCTCCGAAGGGCAAAAACAGCTTTTGTGCATCGCGCGTGTCATGCTCTGCCACCCGACCATGCTCATTTTGGACGAGGCGACGAGCAATATCGATACCCGTACGGAGAAGTTGGTGCAGGACGCGTTCGCAAAACTCATGGAAGGAAAAACGAGCTTTGTCGTCGCCCACAGACTTTCGACGATCGAGAATGCCGACCTCATTCTCGTGATGAAGGACGGGAATATCGTCGAGCGGGGCACGCACGGGGAGCTTTTAGCGCAGGGCGGCTTCTACCGCTCCCTCTACGAGGCACAATTCGACAACGCGTAGGAGGCGCCGCTCACTTGGCGCCCCTTATAGGGGAGCTGTCACGCTGTCCTTGCGTGACTGAGGGGTTTTGAAACCCTATCCCCCGCTGTGCGGGTACTTCCCCTAAGAGGGGAAGCAAGAGGGGCGTTGCGTCATCCCACCTTCGTTTACCGCGTCATCCGAGCGCCGAGAGCATAGACATGCCCCATTCATTTTTGGAGACCATCGGACATGCCCCCTCCCGAGGAGGGGGGTAGGGGGGTGGGCAACGGTGCGGCGTCATTTCGCCCCACGCACATAAAAATATCAAGGAAGAACATGAAACGGAAACTTAAAAAACTAAGCGATAAGGCAGTGTACTACGGCCAGATCATCGGCGTGGGGGCGATCACGGGATCGTTCGTCGGCGTCGTCGTCACCCTCTTCAACGTCCTGTTCGAGGGCGGAGAGCGCTTTTCCGAATCATATTATGCCTTTTTCCGCGATAATCCCGCCTTTCTCCCGCTCCTCTTTCTCGCCCTCTTCCTCGGCGGGATCGTCATCGGCGGCGTTTTGAAACTCCTGCCCGCCCTGCGCGGCACGGGTTTTTCGCAGGTCGAGGGTGCGGTGCAGGGGATCTACCGCTTCAAGTGGTATGAAGTCCTCACGGGCATGTTTGCATCCTCGCTCTTCCTCGTCTTTATGGGGCTTTCGGGCGGATCCGAGGGGCCCAGCCTCTTCATCGGCGGCGCCTGCGGGGACATGACGGACGGCGTACTTTTCAGGAAATCGGACCGCCGCTACGCCATCACGAGCGGAGCCTCGGCTGGCCTTGCCGTCGCGCTGAACGCGCCGCTCACGGGCATCATCTTCGCCTATGAGGAAGCGCACAAGAAGTTTACGCCCGAGGTCTTTGTCTGCTCCTTTTCTTCGGTGGCGATCGCCGTCGTTCTCCGCAATCTCCTGCTGTCTTTGATGGGCATGGAGATCGGACCCTTCCTCGCGGGATTTACCTTTCCGCAGGACGCGGGGCTCCTCTTTTGCGCCTATACCCTGCTTGCGGCGCTCGTCGTCTCCTTTGCGGCGGTGTGCTTCTACCATGTATTCATCAGAGTATACCGCTTATTCGCGAAGATCTCCTTCTGGAAGGGGATCGGGCGATATGTGTTCCCCATGCTCCTCGCGGGCGGGCTCGGGCTCTTCACGGCGTATGCGATGGGGAGCGGCAGAGAGCTCATCTTCGGGCTCGCGACGGATGAGATCACCCTCTTCGGCATGCCGCTGTGGGTCGTCCTTTTGACGCTCTTTGCGGTTCGCTTCCTCGCGACCGTCGTCAACACGGGCATGCGGCTGCCCGCCTGCGCCTCGGTTCCCTTCTTTGCGATGGGGGCGATTCTCGGAAAACTTCTCTCCCTTCTCTTTGTGAAGATGGGCATGGATCCAACGCTTTCGGGGCTCCTTGTCGCACTCTCGATGACGACTTTCTTCATGACGGTGGTGCGGGCGCCCATCACGGGGATCATCATGACGGTGGAGCTCACGGGAAGTTTTTCCTTTCTTCTGCCCGCCGTCATCTGCGCCGCGGCGTCCTATTTTATGGGCGCGGTATTCCATACCAAGCCGATCTACGAGTACATGCTCGACAAGATGATCGAGGAAGTCCCGCCCGAAAGAGAGCAAACAAAAGATCCCGCCGAAGCGGGATCGGAAACTGTCTGATCGTAAACTTAGTCCTTAGTGCGCAGGGCGAAGGGATCCCCGATGGACATCAGCACAGAGATCCTGTTATGTACGACCCAGCGGTATTGCTTGCTCATCGACTCGAAGAGAATGTACAGCTTGCCGTCTTTGAGGCAGATCTCCTCGCTCATGCAGGGCATCGTGAGGTCTGCACTTCTTTCTGCCAATTGATAGAGGGGAACTTGTTTCCCTCCCACTGTAAACGTTTCAGCCGTCTCCGCGCCGAGGCGGTTTTCGTATATTTTGAGGCGGGAAGCGGGCAGACCGTAGGAGCAGGAGAGATAGATGGCCTGTCCGTCGAGGGCGATGCCCTGCACTTCGTCACACACGGAGATGACTTTTGACGGCACCATGTCCGCGACCCCGCCCGTCTTTTCTTCGTCCATGGGATAGGCATACACGAGGGCATGATTGGTCGTCCCGCCGACGTCCATGTGATGGGAGGGGTCCGTCTCATAGTTCCCGGGGCGGTAAAATTCCCCCACATAGAGGACGCCGTCGAAGATATAGCAGTAGGCGTTGCTGCGGAAGTCCGTCTCGAAGAAGTCGTCGATCTCCACCGCCGCGCCATTGTTTGCGGCAAGAATTTTGCCGAGGGAGATGCGGATGACCTTCTTCCCGCTCGCGATGTACATGTAACTCTCCGAGCAGGCCACGCCGCCGAAGTGGGTCTCGACGTCCTTGCCTCCCTCGGTGAAGGTGACAAAGCGTTCCGCCTGTTTGATATCGCTCGCGACATGGTCGGCGGGGATGAGGTAGACGCGGGAAGGCTCGCCCGAGATGTACCCGCTCATGGCGAATGCGTACGGCCCGCCGTCGGGCAGGGCGCAAAGCCCCTGCGGGGAGAGACCCGAATCGAGCCCGGGGATCCGCTGTTCCCTTTCCGCAATGCTGTCGAACGCGGGGAAGGTGAAGCCGAACCACCACACGCCGAGAAAGACGGCGATCGCCGAAAAGAGCACGATGAGCGTCCAGAGTACGGCCTTGGCCGCACGCGATCGTTTTTTCATATCGACTTCCTTTTTTCTTTATTATACCCCCGAAAAGAGAAACTGTCAAGAGAGGAAAATTTTGCTCGGCGTATAATCTGCCGCTTCCCCGCCCAAAATAATTTGCGAAGAGGAGGCGAACATGGATTTCACCAAGACGCAGACCTATCTGAATCTCGCAAGAGGATTTGCGGGAGAATGTCAGGCGGGCATGCGGTACCAACTCACGGTAAAGGCGGCGATGAAGCAGGGTTTCGAGACCCTTGCAGACACCATCCGCACGATCGCAAAGAACGAAACCAATCATGCGAAGGTGTTTTTCGAGACGATCTTGCAGAATGCGGGAAGCCAGGACAATATTCATATTGACGCAAGCTATCCCTTCCATGCGGGAACACTCGAAGAAAATTTACGCTTTGCGGCGATCGACGAGCAGGATGAGGCGGAAAATCTGTACCCCGAGTTCGCGCGGATCGCAAGAGAAGAGGGGTTTGGGCAAATCGCGCTCAAATTCGAACAGGTAGCGAAAGTCGAAGAGAATCACAGGATCATCTTCAATTACCTCTACGAGGCGTTCAAGGACGGCTCCCTCTACAAAGCAGACCGGCTCATGCTGTGGATCTGCGGCGAGTGCGGCTATATGCACACCACCAAGGAAGCGTGGAACATCTGCCCGCTTTGCGGCGCGTCACAGGGTGAAGTCGAGCTTCATCTCCCCTTCAAAAAGGAGAATCTATGAAAAAGACCGAAAACAAATCGCAAGGCAGCACGAAGAACGCGAAGAACGCGCAAAACGGCAGCACCAAGAATGCGAAGAGCAACAGCAAGGACTGCTCCTGATGAAGGAGAAATGCCCCAAGCGGGGGAGTAGATCCCTCAAAGAGGGTGCGGACATGCATTCAGACGACGTGCTCGGAAGTTACACGGGAGTTCCCGAAAACGAATACGAGCGACCCGTCCAGGATGCGGACGACCTGTAAAAAAGGGAGGCGGAAGTTTTTCCGCCTCTTATTTGTATACGAAAGCCACGCGATAGTCGCGTGGTTCAAAAGAGGCTCATGCCGGAACAGAAATTTATGAAAGACGAGTAAAGCGATGAAGGATATGAACGTTTCTTGGCTGCCCCTTGAGGGGGAGCTCCGCCGTAGGCGGTGAGGGGGTGTCTCGCTGCCCCTTTTAGGGGAAGTGGCGAGCGCCACACCTTGCTTCCCCTCTTAGGGGAAGTACCCGCGTAGCGGGGGATAGGGTTTCTTGAAAACCCCTCTGTCACTCTCTACGTTCGTGACATCTCCCCTAAGAGGGGCGACAAGATCCTCTGTCCTCCGCGAAGTTACGCGGGAATAAACATTCGCAAAAATTTTCCGACCCGCGGGACAAATCGCCCGTTTGGATCGTTTATTATATAGGGAGTATCGCTGCTGCCATGAAGGCAATGCGGTTTATGATACTCCGAATCTAAGGGGGAATTGGAATGAAGAAGATTTTGGCCGGGATTTTGGCGTGCGTCCTTGCGCTTGGCATGCTCTGCGCATGCGGCGGATCCGGAAAGGATACGAACGGAGACGGCGAGACGGGAAAACGCTTGCCGAGCGGCTCCTTTTATACGTTGAAGGAAGCCTACGCAAACGGCTGGCTCACGCGGGAGGATCTGATGGAGATCACCTACCGCGGCTCGGGCGAAGTCCTTCTTTTGACGGTACCCGAATCCGAGCTTCCGAACGGGTGGAACGGGAATCCCGAAGCATACTTTCAAAAGATCGACTATACGTCTCCCTATCCCGATCCCGTTCTCGATAAAGATACCGAGAAAGCGATCATACATTCGTACCAAGCAAAATATTTTTCGAAATATAATGGAAACGATGACGATTTTACGGTTGTTTTTTACGGAGAATTTCATGGCTCTTATGTATGTGATATCTGTGGCAAAGATATAAATCGCGGCGGGGGCGTGTGGTACGAGGCCATCGGGGACGTTGTTTATCTGGTCGGCGGGGAGCCGGGACAATCTTTCGAAGTATTCCGTTTCGATCAAGAATAGATGAAAACAACCGCCGAGGGGCGGTTTTTTCACAAAATTTTAATTTCCGTAACGGAACGGACAAAGAATTTTTCTTGCGTAACAAATTTCCCTGTGATATAATAATGATGAACGCAAATACTGAACCATGAGGCAAGTTTATGAAAAAGGGATTATGTTTTGGGATCGGCGCGGCGCTCCTTTTGGGGATCGCCCTTTCGGCAAGCGGATGCGGCTTGTTTTCGGGCGCCGGCAAGGCGGACGACAATTACCCCTACGATATCGCCGTTCAGGAAGGGTATGAAGGAACGGAAGGGGAGTGGCTCGCCGGGCAGGAGACGGGCTCCACCCTCTATTGGCGCATGTGGGAGGAAGCAAAAGGCGACGGTTCCTTTTCGGGGACGTATTACGAATTTTTGCAGTCGCTGAATATCGCTCCCGACCTTCAATCCGCCTTCCGCTCCGTCGTAAGCGTCGTCGCGCATCTCACCTCCACCACCGGGAGCGCGGGCGCGGGCATCATTTTAAGCCTCGATGAAACCAGCGGGGATATGTTCGTCATCACCAATTATCACATCGTCTACAATAGCACCACAAGGCGGGTCTGCACCGAGATCGATCTGTATCTTTACGGCGGCGGAACGGAAAACGACGTATTGGAAGCGCAATACTACGGCGGTTCCATGAAGCAGGACATCGCCATTCTTTGGGTGAAGGGCTCTACTACCGTCACGGAATCGGACGGCGAGACCCACACCAACGCCGAAGCGGTCAAGGAGAGCGCGGCTGTGCCCGCAAAGCTCGGCAATTCCGACGAGCTCTCCGTCGGCGAGAGCGTCTATGCGATCGGAAATCCCGAAAACGCGGGGATCTCCGTCGTTCAGGGCGTCGTTTCCGTCGACGCGGAGTATGTCGATATGCAGACGATCGACGGCTCTTCCGAGGTCTCGATGCTCGAGATCCGCACGGACGCGGCGGTCAATCACGGCAATTCGGGCGGCGGACTCTTTAACGCGGCGGGGGAGCTTGTCGGCATCGTCAACGCACGCAGCGAAAAGGACGGCGTCCTCGGGTTCGGCTATGCGATCCCCGTCAACACGGCGCTTGCCGTGGCGAATAATTGCAGGGCGAACGGCGGAAGTCTCAAAAGCGCGAAGCTGGGCATCAGCGTTGCCACGGAAGAGAGCCATTCCGTTTACGATGAGAAAACGGGAAAACTTTACAAATCGGAGAAGATCGTGATCCAATCCGTCGATAACGGATCCGCCGCGCGCGTTGCGGGGCTTGACGTGGGGGATACGTTCGTTTCCGCCACTCTCAACGGCAAGACGGTGCAGCTCACCCGCAGATACAAACTCACCAATCTTCTCCTCGGCGTGCGGAAGGGGGATACGCTCACGCTTGTCGTCTCGCGGAGCGGCAAGGCGGTGACGCTGAATGTGACGTTCGACAAAGACAGTTATTTTATGTCTTAAAGGAAAATTTTCAAAAACGCTTGACAGGCTTAGGGATATTTGTTATAATCCCTATGATGCAGGAATCGCCTAGCGGTATGGCGTCAGCTTCCCAAGCTGATTCCGGCGGGTTCGACTCCCGTTTCCTGCTCCATAAACGGACGGCGCCCCATAGGGGCGCCGTCCGTTTATAAATGCAGGAGAGGAAACGGAAGTCGAGGGTGGAGGCGAGCGAAGGCGGTGGGGGAGATTTCAACCACCTTATTCCTTGGCTCCCCTCATAGGGGAGCTGGCGCGCTGTCCTTGCGCGGCTGAGGGGTTTCCTCTCGACCACGTTCTATGAGAACCCCTTTCCCCTTCGGGGACTTCCCCTAAAAGGGGCAGCGAGGGGGTAGGGCTTTATGCCCCTCTCCGTGCGGAAAAGACCTGCCCCCTTTTGAAGGGGGCGGGCGGCGCGCCGTCCTTGGCGCGTCAGGTGGGGGCAATCCCCCCTAAAATCTTCAAAAGCCCCTGTCGATAGCTTTTTCTTCAACCTCCGAAAAAAATTTCAGACATAACCCAATTTTATATCAAAAATCACTTGACAAAAAAGCGGGGGGGGTAAAATAGAGGGTGCACATATATTTTAATAGTTTCGTCATTTTCGTGTGGAAAATGCGGACTGTTGATCGTGCAAATTCTATAAGGAGAAAGGGTTATGAACAAGACAAGAAAGCGTTCTTTTACCGCACTTCTGTTTGTGCTCGCTTCCCTGTTCGTGCTCGTCCTGTCGCTCGGCATCTTCTGCGCGTGCGACGGCAATGAGACTGCGGACGTCGGCGAAAACGCAAACGGAACGTGGTACTACGGCGTGACGGCGCCCGCGGCGGAACTCGGCGAAAACGGAGATCATTATCTCAATAC
>CANQQY010000021.1 GCA_947626105.1 uncultured Clostridia bacterium
GTATTAACCTATTCGTCTTGAATTTTCTTGCCTTTCCTTTTCTTTCTTCTCTTGCTATGCAGTTGTCAGTCTTCGGAATTTCCTCGACAGAGGAAAACTTTTCCGCGGGGGTTCCGCGAAATAGCTTCCCTATCATAACACTTCATTTTTATTTCGTCAAGCAATTTTCGAAGATAATTTTTACTTTTTTAAGGAAAGTGCGGAAAATTTTTCTTTCTACTATATTTATTTCGCGCTCGCTGGTGCGCGAGCGTACGCGCAAAACCCTGAAATACGGAAAAAGGCGGCCTCCCTCTTTGAGCAAGGCAAACGAAATACTTTCATTGTCTTCTCGGATACGGGTCTTCCTGATCGGTAAGACCGAGCAAAAAATCTACGGAGACCTCGTAATACTCCGATAGCCGCACTAAGAGCGCAAGCGGGATCTCGCGCCGACCCGTTTCATATTGTGAATAAGCATTCTGTTTGATATGCAAAAAATCCGCAACTTGCATCTGCGTTTTTCCGCGCTCACGACGAATGGCTTTTAATTGTAACTCCATGAAAATAATTTTAGAATATCTCAAAATGAGATATTGACACATGTGTCATTTTGTGATAAAATTGTAGACAATAATTCAAAGGAGCCACTTTATGAAAAAAATCAAGCAATTTGCATGCTTCCTTGTGTTGGGCGCAGCTTTTCTCTATGGATGCGCCCCCTCTGCACCATCGCCCGAACCCGAACATACGCACGTATGGTCGGAATGGTCGGAGACGAAAGCGCCCACCTGTTCGGAGGCGGGTGAAAAAGAACGTGAATGCGCCTGCGGGGAAAAAGATACGCAAATTATCCCCGCAACAGGAAAACACGATCTCAAAAAGCATGCCGGAAGCGACGCAACCTGCACTGACGACGGCACGATCGATTATTGGGAGTGTAACGTCTGCGGAAAGTACTTTTCCGACGCGAATGGGAAACAGGAGATCGGAAAAGACGAGACGGTAACGCATTCGCCGGGACATCAATTCGGAGATTGGGTCTCAAGCGAAGCGGAACACTATAAAGAATGTTCTGTCTGCCGAGCAAAGAAAGACGTTGCACAGCACTCGTTCAACGGAAAAGTCTGTACGGTGTGCGGCTATACGCTACAAGACACGCAGGGGCTCGCCTATGAACCTACAAAGGACGGATCGGGATACGTCGTCACAGGCCCGGGTACCGCCGATACCGCCGCGCTCATCATTCCTTCGACCTATAACGAAAAGCCCGTCAAGGAGATCGGCGAAGGCGCTTTTGCCGGATCGGGAACGGACGGCGCGTCCGGGAAAATCAAAATTGTGTGGATCCCGGAAACGGTGAACTCCATCGGTAATTCCGCATTCAAGGATCTTACAGGGCTTACGAGCGTCATCTGGAATGCGGAAAATTGCACCAAAGCGGGGGGAAGTTTGAACCCGGTTTTTGAGAACTGTACAAATTTAAGAAGCGTGACATTCGGAGAGAACGTAAAGATCATTCCGGAGAATGCGTTCACGCAATGCAGAGCGCTTGAACGTGCGACTTTCGGGAGCAGCGTGACTTCGATCGGGGATCTTGCGTTCTACTGCTGTGAAAACCTCGAAACCGCCGTCCTTCCCGACAGCGTGGAGTCTATCGGTTGGAGATGTTTTGAGGATACGGGATTAAGATCCGTCCGCATTCCCGCGGCATGCAGTTTCATCGACATGAATGCTTTCGACGGCTGCGATCTCGAAACGATCGAAGTAGACGAAGAAAACGCCGTCTATTCCGGCGCGGGGAACAACCTTATCCGCATGGAAGACCATGCCTTGCTTTGGGGGAGCGCCGCGAGCGTCATTCCGAGCGACGGAACCGTGACGGACATTTACGGCAGGGCGTTCTCGGGAAGGAAAGGGCTCAAAACGATCACGATCCCCTCGGCAGTCGTCTTTATGGACAGCGCGGTGTTTAAGGAGAGCGGGCTTGAAAGCATCACGTTCGAAACGGGACTGAAAATGATCCCCACCATGTGTTTCTTCGGATGCGCTTCCCTTACGGACGTAACGCTCGCCGAAAGCGTGACGGTGATCGGCATGAACGCCTTCGAAAACTGCACTGCGCTCGAACACATTTCTCTCCCCTCGCAGTTGGAAGAAATCAAGTCGGAAGCCTTCAGGGGGTGCACCGCGCTCACAAAGATCGAGATCCCCGAAAAAGTCGAATGGTTGCAAACCGATACCTTTAGGGGATGCTCCTCTCTTGCGGAAATCGTTCTTCCCCGCGCGCTGAACTGTATCAAACGGGGCGCGCTGGCAAATTGTCCCCTCACTTCCGCGACCTTTACGGGAGACGGAAATTGGAAAGTCTTGCGCGAGACGTCCGAAGGCGAGGACATCCATTTCACGCAATCACAGCTTTCGGATCACGCCGACGCGGCGAATTATTTGAAACAATACTCCAATAGAGATTGGTATCTCGAAAATACAGATACCTAAATCAGACCCCCGTCCGCATGTTGCGGACGGGGGCATTTTTGAATGGCAGCCCGAACACTCCGATCCCCGTTTCCAAATGAGATAGAAAAAAGACATAGCATCCGCTATGTCTTTTTTGAATTTTCAGTTCTTTGGGGGTATTTTTTCGGCGGGACGAGATCATGTACGAGCAGATCCTCTTCGCGGACGGGGAGATCCGCTGCTCAGAGCGCCTTGCGGCGGTAGATGACGACGCGCTGCCCCTCCTTGACGGGGAATTCGATGTCGGGATTGCTCTTCGTGACCTCTTCGGGCGATTTTTTGAGGCGTTTCGAAAGCTCCCACAGCCCGTCGCCCGCACAGGGGATATAGACGCTGATCGCGCTGTCGCTCTCGGTAAATTTTTCGCCCTCCGCGGCGTTCGTCACAAGTTTCACGGGATATTCCTTCTTCTCGGACAGGAAGATCTTGACCGTCGCCTCCGCCTCGATCTCTCCCTCCTGCTTCTGGCGGGCGGACATGCCGAGGACGAGGACGTCCGCCGTGCAGTTTTCCGCCGTCACGGGGATCGAGAAGGGCAGGCTCATCTCGACGCAGCGGTATTCCCCGTCGCTCGCCTTGATGACGAGCGTCGCCGCGGCGACCCCTTCCGCCCGCTTTCCGTCCTCCGCGGAGACGATCTCCGCCTCCGCGCGTTGCAGGGTGACCGCTTGCAGGGTATCCGAAAAATCCACGCTTCCCGAGAGGATCGCTTTTCCCGAGACCCGCTCGGCGACGCGGCGGGTCTCTCCCGCGCACGCGGCGTTTCCTTCATAATAGGCGAGGGCGACCTCGCTCTCCTTGGAGAACGCGTCCACGATGCCGTCCAAGGCGACCTCTTCGTAGAGGCATGCCTCCGCCGTGAGGGTAAAGCGTACCTCGATGCGGCTCTTACCGTCCTCCTCTTCGGCGTGGATGGAGACGTCCACGACGCTGACATGCACCTCGGCGCTGCAACCGTAGGCAGAGGCCTCGCAGGGGATCTCCGCACGGAAGGGAACGAGGCGTTCGAAGGACATGAGCGAATTTTCGCCTTTGAGGGCGAGCACGCCGAGATTGATCTCTCCCTCCGCCTTGACGAGCCCCGTCTCGCAGACGACGTCCGTCACGCACGCCTTCTCGCTGTGCTGCAAAATGTCGCCGAGGGGCTCCGTTTCGAATTCGTCCTCCGCTTCGCAGGCGCCGCCGCAGAGGTGGGCGGTGACCGTCTTGACCGCTTCCCGCTTGACGACGAGATCTCCGCCCGTGAGATACTCGAAATTCTGTTCCCCGTAGAGGGAGATATCCGTGCCGAGAAGGGCGGTGAGAAAGACGCTTGCGCCCTCTCTCCGCGTCGAGATATTCTCCACCGCGACGGATGCCCTTGCCGTGAGCGCGGGGAACACGCTCTCGTCTTTGACCGTCGCAGCCCATTCCACCCCCTTTTCGGCGCGGCAGATGTGTTTTTCGGCGTCCTCGTAGACGATGGAAAAATGCGCTTTCCCATAATAGCGCACTTCGCCGTTTCCCGCGTCCGCGCCCGTGAGCGCGGCATGCGCATGCGCGGTGAGCACCGTCTCTACTTCCCCTCCGAAGCGGCACTCCACCGCCGTCTGTGCGGAGAGCTCTTTGACCTTTCCGTATCCGCGGAAAGTTTGCGTCTGCGTGTTCAACATAATTCACTCCTTATGATGGATTCCCTTCATTTTATGCGCCCTTTGCGGGCGTTATGCGCCGTCCCGCCTGTCGAGAGGGGTATATTTAAGGGGAAGAAGGGCAATCATTGTCATATGATCAAGCAGAAGAGCGACATTGCCGCCGTCAAAAAGACGATCACGGATTATTTCAAAAGACAGGTCGACGTCACCGTAAACCTCGGAAGGAACAAGGTCCAAAGGTTCTGCGGAGAACTCTCGGGAGTGTACCCCGCCCTCTTTACTGTCGAGCCGAACGATAAAAATTTCCTCGGAAAGACTTCCTATTCTTACGCGGAAGTGCTGTGCGGAAGCGTAAAAGTAAAACCTTTATAAAATAAATGTCATACGTCCCCCCGTTTTCGGGGAAACCGTGCTATGATGTTCATGCGGCGGGAAAAGGACGGTGCTTTTATGAACATCATACAGGTAGCCGAAGTCCTGCGCCGGTTCGGCGTGGACGTGCTTCTACTCGCGGTCGGAGTGACGTTTTTGACGTCTCTCCTCAAAAAAACGGTCATGAAATCGGTCAGCAGCAAGGCGTATGTCTTTTTGCCCTTCGCGCTCGGCATTCTGATCTATGCGGCGTACAGCCTGATCGCAAAGGGCGGGATCTGCTTTACGGCGGAGGAGGCTTTCGGGATCCTCGAACGGGGATTCGGCACCGGAAGCGTCGCTACGATCTACTATGCCGTCTATGAAAATTTCCTGCGCGGAAAATTTCGGACGAACCCGCTCCTTCCCCTCTTGGAATGCATCCCCGGGGAGAAGCGGGATCAGGCGGCGGAAGAGATCTTAGGGCTGGACAGATCGGAAGAGGGCCTATGCAAAAAGATCGAAGAGACGCTTTTATCGTATGCCGACCCCCCTCTTGAAGAGGGAGAGCTTGCCGCCGCGGCGGCGCTCATCGAAGAATACTTAAAACAAATTACATGACGTTTTCCGCCTGCGGGATACCGCAGGCGGTTTTTTTGTTTGTTTCGCTCGATTTTTCGCAAATTTCTTTATAATCGGAATGCCCTGCGGGCGGCATATCAAGGTTAAAGAAATTTGCGAGGGGTTAAGACTTCTGCCTTGTATGAGCGATTCGGCCGCCAACGTTCTGTTTCACAGGACAGTAAGGTTCCCGTAGGGTACCAAATGGGGTGCGCTTAGGCAGGGAGACCCTGCCACGCGCAGTAATTCGGAACTCGCCCCACCCCCCTACCCCCCTCCCACGGAGGGGGCAAGACCTGCCCCCTTTGAAGGGGTGGAGCAACGCGTTCTGCCAAAGATTGATAATCTTTGGCGCGTTGCGACATGAGTGAGCGCATTATCTCGCGCGAACGGTGACCGAGGGCAGGACGCTACCTGCCCGAGAAGGTGGCGCGCGTAGCGCGTCAGGTGGGGGTTGCCTTGGCGCCCCTCATAGGGGAGCTGTCACGCGCCCTTGCGTGACTGAGGGGTTTCCTGGCACCGGGTTCTCGAAAACCCTATCCCCCGCTACGCGGGTACTTCCCCTACAAGGGGAAGCAAGGGAACGGTTCGCTCGGAGACTTCCCATAAGGAGGGGTCGAAAACCCTTCGGCTCACTACGCTCGCCACTTCCCCTAAAAGGGGCAGCAAGAGGCTTTGGCGGCGCATAAAAATGACGGACTCCACCATACTTCCTTATATGAAATATGTAACAGGCGGTCTCAAAAAGGATACCGACGCGCTCAAAAAGCTACTGCCCGCGGAGGATATCCTGACGTTTGAGTTTGTCTCCTCAAACGGACTCCCCTTTGTTTGCGTCTATGCGGACGCGATCACCGATAAAGAGCTCCTCGGTGAACAGCTGATCCGCCCCCTTTTGCATTATGAGGGAGAACGGACGGCAAAGGAGATCGGGAAAAACATCACTTCCCCCGAACTGCGTCTCCAAAAAGAGCTGAATAAGCTCGCCGAAGAGGTGCTCGCAGGCAACCCCGTGCTCCTTTGGGAGGGAATGGACGAGGGCATCGTCGTCGGGACGAAAAAAGTTTTCGTGCGGGCGATCGCGGAGCCCTCGACGGACGTCGCGGTCAAAGGCCCCCGCGAGGGATTCATCGAGGACGTGAAGATCAATACCTCTCTCGTCCGCCGCCGTCTGAAAACGGGGGAACTGCGGATCGAAAACCTCGAGGTGGGACGGCGTTCCAAGACCGTCGTCGCCCTCTGCTATCTCGAAGGGACGTCCGTGCAAAAGACGGTAGACGAAGTCAGGAAAAAACTCGGGGAGATCGACATCGACGTCGTCCCCGATTCGTCCTATCTCACCCACTTCCTCGCCTCGCGTCCCTATTCCCTCGTGAAACAGATCGGCACGACCGAAAAACCCGACATCTTCTGCGCGAAGATCGCCGAGGGGCGGGTGGGACTCCTCGTGGACGGCTCTCCGATCGCCCTGACGCTCCCCTACCTCATTGTCGAAGATTTCCAGTCCAGCGAGGACTACTTCGTCCCGCCATACCGCGCGACTTTCACCCGAATCCTGCGGCTCTTGTCCCTTCTCGTTGCGATCTATCTTCCCGCCTTCTACGTTGCGGCGCAGCTGTTCAAATTACAGCTCTTCCCCGTGAAACTGCTCCTGACGATCGCGGGGAGCATCCGCGACATTCCCTTTTCGCCCTCGCTCGAAATGCTTCTCGTGCTCTTTGTGCTGGAAGTTCTGAACGAGGCGTCCATCCGCATGCCGAAATACGTCGGAATGGCGCTCTCCGTCGTCGGGGCGCTCGTGTTGGGGGAGACCGCGGTGTCGGCGGGATTTGTTTCCACGCCCGCGATCATTATCATCGCCTTTTCGGGCATCGGGCTGTACGCCGTTCCCAACCTCATCGAACAGACGAGCGTTCTCCGTCTATTGATGCTGCTCGTCGCGGGGAGCGTGGGAACGTACGGCATCATTCTCGCGACGGCGTTCATCATTTTATATCTCGTCACGACGGAGAACTTCGGGGCGCCGCTGCTCGCTCCCTTCTCGCCGATGATCGGAAGGGATCTCCGCGACAGTATCGTCAAATATAATCTCGGATCTTTGAAACTGCGGCCGAGAACGCTCGGAAGCAAAAATAAGAGGAGGCTCAAATGAACAAGATATCCCCCCGCCAGCTGTACTTTTTCCTTTCCTGCGTAATGCCCGTTGGGAAGATCATCTTTCTTCCCTCCCTGCTCGCGAAGTACGCAAAAAACGATCTGCTCTTCCCCATGCTCGTGAGCTTCCTGATCGAGGCGGGCGTCGTATTCGCCGTTCTCCTTGCGTCAAGCAAAAAAACAAGCCTTTACGAACTATTGGAGAACACCTTCGGAAAAGTTGCAAGCATTGTGATCTTGTGCGTGCTGTCGCTCTTCTTCTTTTATGCGGCGCTACTGCCCCTTCTCGAACAGCGGCTGCTCGTGCAGAGCGTTTTTTACGACACCCTTCCCTCTCTCGCCGCCTTCGCGCCCTTCTTCGTGTTCAGCGTCTATCTCTGCGCGAAGCCGTTCGGCTCGCAGGGAAGAGTCTGGGATATCTTAGGCCCCCTTTCGATCATGGGGCTTGCGGGGATCCTCATCTTCTCGTTGGGTTCGACGGACTTCGGCTTTCTTCTGCCCGTCGGCGGAGGGGGCGGCGCGGGCTTTATGAAAGCCCTCTCTTCCGCGGCGAGTTGGTTTTTCGACGGGGCGATCCTTCTCATGCTTTTGGGGCGGATCGACTACCAAAAGGGCACGGCTTGGAAGGGAACGCTTTGGTATCTTGCGGGCGGGCTCGGCGTGCTCCTGTTCCTTGCGGTGTTCTATGCAGTATTCGGCGATCTTGCCGTAAACCAATATTTTGCCTTCACCAAGACGTCCAAATACTTTTCGGGGATCACGGTACTCGGGCGGATCGATTATCTCTTCATCTACGCCCTCGCGCTCGTGATGGCGTTCTGGTGCGCCGTCCCCCTGCAAGCGGGGATCGACTGTTATCTGCAACCCTTCGGCAGGCGCAGACATCTCGCCACCATCCTCTCGGTCGCGGTCAACGCGGTTTTCCTCACCCTCTTATATCTCTTGGACAACCGTTTCGGCGAGGTCATGCGCTTCATCACGGGACCTGCCTTCTGGATCTTCCCCGCCTTCTGCGTCGTCCTGCCGCCGCTGACTTTGCTTTTAAGGAGAGACCATGGACGCGCGTAGATTCATCAAGACGATCCCCATGAAACTCTATCTCATCCTGCTCGCGGTCATTCTCTTCGCCTTTTTTTCGAACGATTTCGGGCTTGTGGACGTGCAAAAGACCGCCGTGATCTTGGCGGCGGGCATCGACAAGACGGAGGACGGGTATATGCTCTCCTCACAGATCGCCGTTCCGAAGGGAAGCGACAGGACGACGGGCGGAACTTCCTCGGTGGAGATCGAGACGGAGGGAAAAACCGTCTCCGACTGCGTCTCCATGCTGTACGCAAAGACGGGCTGGGTGCCCAAACTCGTGTTCTGCAACCTGATCCTTTTGGGGGAAGAGGCGGCAAAGGACGACGTGTTCGGGGGACTCAACTACTTTTTGAGGAACGAATATATGCCCGATTCCTGCTACCTCGCCGTCTGCGAGGGAAAGGCGGGCGAGATGCTCTCCACCCAGAGCGCGATCGACGACGCCTCCTCCCTCGCCATCACCAAACTTTTTTCGGACGCGTCGGTAAAGTCGGGCAAGGTCATGCCGAACACGCTGAAAGATTTCTCGATCTCCTACTTCGGCGTCTCAAAGAGCGGGTATCTGCCCTATCTTCGCATGGCGGATCAGGAGGGCTCGCAGGAGGCGGGCGGAAACGAGAGCCCCGGCGGCTCGGGCAAACAGAGCGAAACGCAGAAGATCTATTCGGCAAACGAGACGGCGCTTTTTCACGAGGGGAAAATGGTCGGGCTGCTCTCCCCCGAGGAGACGTTTGCGTTCTCTCTCTTGAAGGGAGAGGTGTTCACGGGGACGTTCAACGCCATGGACGGGGAGAAGCCCGTCACGCTGACGGTGCTTGAAAACGGCGGCGGTGTTTCGCTCGAAACAAAAGAGAGCCCCAAGGTCAAGCTCTCCCTTTCGCTCACCGTGCGGCTGTGCTGCCGCGGAATGTCCGCGCCCATCGACGACGTTTCCTCCGACGAAGTCTCCGACGAGACGCTGCGCTCCGCAGAAGAGACGCTGAAAGGGTATATCGGGACACTGTGGGACGAATGTGTCACGTCGGGCTGCGATCTTTTCGAGTTGAAGCGCGACCTGTACCGTTCTTCGCTCAAAAAATATTCGGAGCTCAAAGACGCCGTGCCCGGAAAAGCCGAAACGGAGATCGAAGCGAAAGTGGAGACGAAGAGCTAAGCCTGCTTTTCGCTCGTAATTCTTTTGAGCTTACGCCTTGGGGGCGCGCGCTCAAAACAAATACGAGCGAGGGGTTAAGGTTTTTGCCTTGTACTTGCAATTCGCCCGCCCCTTTTCCGTTTCACATGACAGTAAGGCTCCCGTAGGGTGCCAAATGGAGTGGAGCGGCGCAGTTCTTGCTCAACAGTGTTTTGCACTGTGAGCTGCGCCGCGACAGGAGCAGTGGCAACTGCGACGAGCCTTGCGGCGATACCTGCCGCCCAAGGTAAGGTGGGCAATGGTTCTAATTACGTCACCCTGAGCCGCCGCCGTCCTTGCGGCGTGTCGAAGGGTCACCGCATAATAATATGGTGATGGTTCGACAAGCTCACCATGACGATTTGGAACAACACCCCCTCAGTCACCTACGGTGACAGCTCCCCTATGAGGGGAGCCAAGGGAGCCCCCATCCCAAAATCTTCCGCAAAAAAATACCTTCCCCGAAGGGAAGGCTTTTAGAGGTATGTTATGAAAAAACTTTCAATAACACGATTATTATATAGGATATTGTCCTATAAGTCAAGTAATTTATAGAAAATTTTCCTATGATTTTTGAGAATATGGACATAGCAAAAATTGTAGGGGAAAACTTAAAAGAGGCGCGGAAAGCCAAGGGCGTTACGCAGACACAAATTGCAAAAGAACTGAATAAATATCAATCGGATTACAGCGACTACGAGACGGGGAACGTGCGGCTTAGCTACGAGTTGATCGTATATCTTTGCAGGCGGTTCGATATCACGCCGAACGACCTGTTCGGCTTTGAGAAATAAAACCCTATCCCCCGCTGCGCGGGTATTTCCCCTAAAAGGGGAAGCAAGGAGGCAGCCCTCATCCCAAGCCACGCGCATGCCCCCTCCCGCCCCGCGCGCATTCTATCGCACTAAGCGCGGCACGAGCGGGCACTGCCTGCGAAGTAGGAGAGGGGTAGGGGGGTGGGGCAATGGTTCTAATCACGTCACCCTGAGCTTGTCGAAGGGTCACCGCATTATAATAAGGTGATGGTTCGACAAGCTCACCATGACGTAATTAGGAATGCCCTTAGGGTGATCAGAACGACACCCCCTCAGTCGCGCAAGGACGCACGACAGCTCCCCTAAGAGGGGCGCCAAGGAAACCCCTCCGTCACTCACTACGTTCGTGACAGCTCCCCTAAGAGGGGCGCCGAGAATTTTTCCTTTCAAATTCGGGCTGCGGCGTTTACAAGAGGGGGATCTTGTGGTATAATATAAAATGACGGAATATGGGCGATCACCCTTACGTCATCGCAATATCAGGAGGATTTGATACCATGGCACCGACCGAAAACAAAAAAGTTCTCGACTTCGTTCAAAGAAGCGCGGAGCTCGCCTGCCCCGACAAGATCGTCTGGATCGACGGCAGCGAAGCACAGCTCGACGCGCTCCGTGCGGAAGCCGTCAAGACGGGCGAGATGATAAAGCTCAATGAGGAAAAGCTCCCCGGCTGTTACTATCACCGCACTGCGGAAAACGACGTCGCACGCGTCGAAGCGCGCACCTTTATCTGCTGCAAAAACAAAGAGGACGCGGGTCCCATCAACTATTGGATGGATCCCGAAGAAGCCTATCATATGTGCGGGGAAATCGCCCGCGGGAAGATGAAGGGCCGTACCATGTACGTGATCCCCTATTCGATGGGCGTTCTCGGCTCCCCCTTCTCCAAGATCGGGATCGAGGTCACCGACTCCATCTACGTCGTCCTCAATATGGCGATCATGACGCGGGTCGGGCTGGGCTGCTACGATGAGCTCGGAACGGACGGAGACTTTATCAAGGGCTTCCACTGCAAGTGCGACGTGAATCCCGAAAAACGCTACATCATGCACTTCCCCGAGGACGACACGATCATTTCGGTCAACTCCGCCTACGGCGGGAATGTTCTTCTCGGCAAAAAGTGCTTTGCGCTCCGCATCGCGTCCTGCCTCGGAAGAAGAGAAGGCTGGATGGCGGAACACATGCTGATCCTCGGGGTCACCTTCCCCGACGGCAAAAAGAAGTATCTCGCGGCGGCGTTCCCGTCCGCATGCGGCAAGACCAACCTCGCCATGCTCATCCCTCCCAAACACTACCTCGAAAAGGGATATAAGATCGAGACCGTCGGCGACGACATCGCGTGGATCAGGGTCGGCGAGGACGGCAGGCTTTGGGCGGTCAATCCCGAAAACGGCTTTTTCGGCGTCGCGCCCGGCACCAACGAAAAGAGCAATCCCAACGCCCTCGCGGCGACGAGAAAGGGCACGATCTTCACAAACGTCGCCATCGACCCCGCGGACAACACCGTGTGGTGGGAAGGGCTCACGAAACAGCCGCCCGAAAAACTCATCGACTGGCTGGGCAATGATTGGACGCCCGCAAGCGGCACGAAAGCGGCGCATCCCAATTCCCGCTTCACCGCTCCCGCGGTGAACTGCCCTTGCCTCTCCCCCGAATTCGATTCCAAGGAAGGCGTTCCGCTCGACGCGATCATCTTCGGCGGAAGAAGGGCTACGACCACCCCCCTCGTCTATCAGTCGCGCGACTGGGATCACGGCGTATTCGTCGGCTCCGTCATGAGCTCCGAAACGACGGCGGCGGCAACGGGCGCGGTGGGCGTTCTCCGCCACGACCCCATGGCGATGAAGCCCTTCTGCGGCTATCACATGGCGGATTACTTCGGGCACTGGATCGAGATGGGCAAGAAGATCAGCCGCCCGCCCAAGATCTTCAACGTAAACTGGTTCAGGCAGGGCGAAAACGGCGAGTTTTTGTGGCCGGGCTTCGGCGACAACATGCGCGTTCTCGAATGGATCTTGAAGCGCTGCGACGGAAGCGTGGACGCGAAAGAGACGGCGATCGGATACGTCCCCTACGCGAAGGACATCGACCTCGAAGGGTTGGATCTCCCCGTTGAGACACTCGAAAAGATCCTCTACGTCGATAAGGCGCGTTGGAGCGCGGAAGCCGACGAGATCGCGGAGTATTACAAGCAATTCGGCGATCGCCTCCCGAAGGAGCTCCGCGAAAGCCTTGCGACGTTAAAGAAAAACTGCGAAGAATGACCTCTCCCCGTTCCCTCCTCGGGAACGGGATTTTTTTATGCTTAGGGAATGAGTGCCCTCATTCCGAGCCCCGCAAGGGGCGAGTGGATCCCCTCGTAAGTACGAACGACCGTGGGTCTATGAGATCCGCTCGGCTTCGCCTCGGGATGAGGACTGCCCCCTTGCTTCCCCTTTTAGGGGAAGTGGCGAACGCCCCTACCCGCGCGTCATTCTGACCCTGAGCGTAGTCGAAGGGGAAGAATCCCGAGGATGAAAGTTCGGAGGATCTTCGGGATCCTTCGGGCTTCGCCCTCAGGATGACGCGGTAGCACGGGGTAGCAAGGCAAGCCCTTCGTTCGAATTACGGTGCGAGGCGGGTTTCCCGCCGCTGCACGCCCCCCATTTGGTACCCTACGGGAACCTTAATGTTGTGTAAAACAGAAAAGAGACGGCCGAATCGCTTTTACAAGGCAAATAAACTAAACCCTCGTTGAATTTATTTTTGAGCATGCGCCCCAAAGGCGCAGACGAAAAAAGAAATTCAACGAAACTATCGAGCAAAAAAACACCCGCGGCAAAAAACACCGCGGGCGGGTAAATCGTACGGAATGACTTTATTGGGGGAAAGACATGTTCTATTCGATTTACCTACTTCCGACCTTTTTCGACGGAAGATACCTCTATTATAATCGTATAATGTGCGATTGTCAAGCAAAAAATCGTACATTGTGCGATATTTTTTTTGAAAAATAAAATTTTTGGGGGGAAATATGGAACTCAATGAGATTCAGCGGCGGTTGAGGGAGTGCGTTGCGGCAAGCGGGATCCCGCAAAAGGAGATCGCAAAGGGGATCGGCGTCTCGGCGCAGACCGTTTCGAAGTACATGAAAAAGGACGTCTTTCCCGCGCTCGACACCTTTGCAAAGCTCTGCGCCCTTCTCGATGTAAAGTCGGACTATATTCTCGGCATCGCCGACTACTGAAAAAAATCCAAAAAATTTTTCCGAAACCTATTGACAAATCTAAAATCTATGGTACAATAAAGGCAGAAAAGGAAAGTGGCTAACAAAATTTGTGAGTATCTTTCATGAAAGGTAAGCGGGCGGAAAAGCTCGCAGCCCACAGGAGGGTCCGGGAAGGAAGTCAAGGCTCTCAAAAAAATCCATATCGGAGGTACGCGATATGACGAAACTCCAAGGAAGGCGAACGACCGGATAAAGGAGGAGAAGACCAATGTACCATTATATGATAAGGGCGGAAAATCGACTTTGAAGTGAGAGGCGGCGAAGGGAAACGCCGCATGGACAGAAGTCCGCAAAATGAGGTAAGGTCGAGATTGCCCGAAGGAAAACGACCCGTCTGCGCATCCGGAACGCCGAAGGGAAGATTTCCGGGCGGCACGCCCGACAACTGAATCGAAGAAAACACTCCCCCGTGCGGTTGCGCGGGGGTATTTCTGTGTGCTTTGGGATTTTCATCCCCCACCCGTCACCTACGGTGCCACCCGCCCCCTTCAAAGGGGGCAGGGGGTGGGGCATAAAATTCATCTTTCGACAAATCAAGACGCATTCTCCGCCTGTACTCCTCCCTGTTTTTTCCTATAATTTCGGAAAAACGAGAGGTGTTTTTTCATGAGACGCTTTCATAAAGTTTTCTCCCTCAAAACGGCGGGAAAATACGCCGCCGTGCTTTTTTCCATGCTCCTTCTGAACTTCGCTCTGCCGATGCGGGAGCCCGTCGCCTTTCCACTTCTGTTCGCGCTTTTAACTTGCGGGCTCAACCCCTTCGTCCTTGCCGCCTGCTATACGCTCGCCTCCGTCGCGGCGCTTTCCTTTGCGGCGACCCTGTGCTGTGCGCTGCAAGCCGCGTTTTTGTGCCTCGTCTTTGTCATTTATGCCAGAATGGGGCGGAAAGCCAATTGGGAACGGATCTTCTTCCTCGCCCTCGCCCAGCTTCCCTTCGTGTTTTTGTACCCGCACGCAGGGTATGCCCTCTTTCCCCTTTCTGCCGTATGGCAAAAAGCGATCATCGCCCTCTTCTTCGTGCTCCTCACCCTTCTCTTTGAGGGCGCAGTCCGCGCGCTCCTCTTCCGCGCCTTCCGCTGCCGACTCGTGGGAAGCGAGCTTAGCGAACTCATCCTTTTATGGCTGTTCGTCGGCATGGGATTTTACAATCTTGCGGGAGAGATCGCCTTTTATGCGCTTTCGCTGACTCTCCTCGTCGCCGCCGTCGTATTGCTGCGGAACACAGCCGCGATCCCCTTTGCGCTCGCCCTCTCCCTGCCCCTCTGCGCCGTGCGCGTGAGTGCGATCCCCTTGGCCGAATACGCCCTGCTCTCCTGCTTCGGGCTGCTCTTCTGCCCCTACGGGAGATTCGTATCCTCGCTGTCCGTTCTGATCGGCTTTCTCGGCATAGAATACTTCGAGGGGCTGTATGCGCAGCCGACGCTCACTGTGATCTTTACCCTTCTAGCTTGTCTCGTTCCCGTCGCGGTCTGCGGGTTTCTGCCCGAAAAACTCTACCGCAAGATCGGCCGTTCCCTGCTCTTTTACCGCGAAAGAACGCTTCCGCGCATCGCCATCAACCGGAACCGCCGCGCCCTCGGAGAACAGCTCTATGAAGTCTCTTCCCTCTTCCGCGAGATCGAGACCGCCTTTTCCGACCGCAACGCAGAGGATACGGGCGCGGGGACCCGCTTTAAGGAACGTCTGATCGTCGCCCTCTGTACGGCATGCCCCAACCGCCGCAAATGCCGCGAGGCGGGCGTATACGAAAGTTTCGATAAACTCATCGCCGTCGCGCGGGCAAAGGGTCGGGCGAATCTCATTGATCTCCCGACCGAGATCTCCTCCGTCTGCCGCAATGCCGCAGGACTGCTGTTTGCCCTCAACAAGCAACTCGAAGAATACCGCCGCATGGAACAGGATCTCGAAGCCGCGCGGGAGGGCAGACGGCTTCTCGCGGAACAGGCGCGGGGCGTGAGCGATATTCTAAGGGACATAGCCCTCGAACAGAGCGAGGAATACGCCTTCTCCGATGAGGAAGAACGGATCTCCGCCGCGCTCACCGCAGCGGGGCTGATGACGAACGAGATCTTTCTCTACGGCGAGGGGCCCCTCTTCACCGTCTCGCTCACCATGCGGGACAAGACGGACGGGAAAAAGCTCGCCAAAATCGCGGGGGAAGCGCTCCGCATTCCCCTTGCGCTCTCCGAAAAGATCCCCTTAACCTCCGACCGCGCCTGCTTCATCCTTCGCCGCAAACCCGATTTCGACGCCACGTTCGGCATCGCTTCCCGCCCCAAGGAGGGGGAGCTCATGAGCGGGGACACCCATTCCATTTTGAAGATCGACGAGCGGAGATTCCTCGTCGCCCTCTCGGACGGCATGGGGAGCGGTGAAAACGCGCGCTCCGTTTCGGACAGGACGCTCTCCCTTCTCGAAAGTTTTTACAAGGCGAAGATGCCGGGGGACACCGTGCTCTCCACCGTCAACCGCTTGATCGCGCTCTCGGGCGAAGAGACCTTTTCCTGCCTCGACGTCGCATCCGTCGATCTCGATACGGGAGAAGCCGACATCGTGAAGATCGGCGCGCCCATGGGATTCTTGCTCTCGGGCGAGGAGCTCCGCGTGCTCGAAGGAGAGAGCTTGCCCATCGGCATGCTGGAAGCCGTCCACCCTGCGACCATGCGCGTGAATATGAAAGCGGAGGACTTCTTGATCTTTATGAGCGACGGCGTGACGGCGGCGTTCGGCTCCTCCGCGGAGCTGTGCGACTATTTGAGCGGCATGAAGCCTCTCAACCCGCAGTCTCTCGCCGAAGAGATCTTAAAAAACGCCCTCGGCCGCTACAAGGGCAAAGCCGAGGACGATATGACCGTTTTGGCAGTGAAATTGACGAGAACGGCGTAAGACTTTATTTCGCTCGATTTCTTTATGAAAGTCCGCCCTGTTCGGGCGGACTTTCAAAATAAATACGAGCGAGGGGTTAGTTCTCTTGCCTTGTAATTACGATTCGGCCGTCCCTGTTCTGTTTCACAGAACAGTAAGCCGAAGGGGTTCGGCGAATTGAGTCGCCCACGGCGGAAGTAAATTCCGCCTAAGGCAAGTGATTTGGAGCGTGTTTCGTTCATTTTTTTGCTCGCCGCGCTAAGGCCTACCCCTTTGGGGGGGGAGGCTCCGCCGCAGGCGGTGGTGGGGGGGATCTCGCGGGGCTTCGAAAAGAAATGAACAAGCGAACCTTCCCTGTGCATAAATTAAGTCACCCCGAAAATCGCTTTGCAAGTACATTAAGGTTCCCGTAGGGTACCGAATAGGGTCGTGCAGCGGCGGGAAACCCGCCTCGCACCATAATTTTTGAAGCGTGCCCACCTCAGTCACCTACGGTGACAGCTCCTCCGCAGGAGGAGCCTTTTTTTGCCCCCTCCACGGAGGGGCAAGACCTGCCCCCTTTCCAAGGGGGCGGGTGGCGCGCGAAGCGCGTCAGGTGGGGGTTGCCCCCATTTACCTTATTCCCCCCCATCCGTCACGGCTATGCCGTGCCACCTTCCCCCCCGAAGGGGTAAGGCTTGGGTCTGCCGCGTCTCCTTGCCCCCTCACAGCATCAATAAAATACTTGTGAACTGCAAGACCGTGCCGACGATCGTGAAGAGGTGCCAGATCGAATGAAAATAGCGCACTTTCTGTCCGAAGGCGAAGAATCCGATGCCCGCCGTGTACGCGACTCCCCCGAGGAGAAGCAGCCAGACGCAGGCGGGAGAGACGATTTCGAGCAGCATGGGCAGAAATACGATGGCGAGCCACCCGCCCACGACGTAAAATACCATGGAGAAGCACTTGACGACGACGTTGTTCATCGCGATCGAATTCATAATGATCCCGCAGATCGCAACGCCCCACTCGATGGCGAGCACCGTCCACCCCATCGTTGTGCCGTAGAGGGGAATGAGGCAGTACGGCGTATACGTGCCCGCGATCAGTAAAAATATCGTGCAGTGGTCAAAGATACGGAACACGTTCTTGCCCTTGCTCTTGGGCAGGAAGTGATAGAGCGCGCTCATCGTATAGAGCACGACGACGCCGAACCCGAACGCCGAGACGGCGACGAGGCGCAAGGCGTCACCCCACGTGAGATAGACGAGCGTCGCCCAGATGGCGATGCCGATCGCCCCGCCCACGATGTGCGAGACGGCGTTGAAGATCTCTTCCCCCTTTGTATACGTCGGTTTGCGTAAGAGCGATTGTACGACAGCTTCCATTGTTTTGTCCCTTCTTTTTTTGATGTCGCCATCATCATACGATACGGGCCGAAAAAAAGCAACCTACTTCTTTCTCTCGCCGTCCTACCCTTATTTTGCCCTTTTCTACGCCGAAAAAACCTACTCTACGCCAAAAAAATCCCACTCTACTGTGCGTAGAGCGGGTGATTTTGTCACATATCTTGCCGAAAATTTTCCAATCCCGCTTTGGCGGGCGGCCGAGGCGGGATCATTTATAGAGCATGACGACGAGAACCGTCACGGCGATGACGGCGAGCGTGACGCCCCAAAAGACGCCCCGAATGATCTTGATCTTCTTATCGTCGATCGGGGTATAGCCGCGCGGCACGAGTTTCCCGCCGCACTTGTGGCATTTCGTCATATGGTCGAGCACTTTCTCCCCGCAGTGCGGGCAGACGACGAGATGTTTTTCGATCTGCTCCTGCCGCTTCTTCTTCCGCGCTTCCTCTTTTGCCGCCCGGTCCTCATAAACGGTCGTTCTCTTCTTCATAAGAATATTTTAGCACAGTCCGACGGAAAAGACAAGCGTTCGGCGCGTTTTGCCTCTTTCGTCCCGAGTTCCACCGAAATTTTCGGCGGAAAAGGAACCGCTTTCGGCAAATGTCTTTACAAATCGCGAAAAATGGTGTATCATCATAGGAAAGGAGATCCTATGAAAGAGAAAAAGCCCGCTCCCGTTGAGAGCGGAGAGAAAATGACGATCTACGACTACGAGCGCAAATATGTCAAAAAGCAAAACGTCAAGGGGGCGAAGTTCGCGATCCGCCTGATCGCTTCCCTCATCGGCGTATTTCTGTTCGTCCTGCTCCTTCTCGTGACGCTGCGCGTGTACGACGTCAATGAGTACGCGGGCTACGCCGTCGGGGCGGTCTGCCTCATCCTCTACATTTTTATCTTCATCGTGCCGCTTGTCAAGATCTTGCGCGCGCCCTACTTTGTGACGAACGTCAACGCGGGCACGGCGGCGAACGCCCAGCGGCACAACCGCAAGGTGCGGCACGACATCGCCGATAAGATGATCCATTTCACGGCGAACGTGGAGGGCGCGGGATGGTACGATTCCGAAGTCGTGGGGAAACTCGCGATCGCCCGCAACACGGGGGACGAGGAAAAGCTCAAAGAGGCGCTCACGGAGCTCTATAAGGGCTCGGTAAAGAAAACGGCAAAGTCGATCATCTTCAAGAGTTCGGTGCGGTCGGGAATGTACTCCGCGATCTCCCAATCCGAAAAATTGGACGCCGCGCTCGTCGTTGTCGTCAATATCCAGCTCATCAAGGATCTTGTGTTTCTGTACGGCTTCCGCCCGTCCGATACGAAACTCGTCAAGATCTTCATCGGCGTCATCCGCAACTCCCTCGTCGCGCTGGGCATGGGCGGGCTGAACATCGGCAACGCCGTCGTCAAAACGATGGGCGACGCCGTCAAGGGGATCCCCATCCTCGGGAGCATCATCTCCACCCTCGTCGATTCCTCCGTACAGGGACTCGCAAACGGCACGCTGACCGCCCTCATCGGCTACCAGACCATCAAATACCTCAATAAGGAATACAATTTGCAGAACATTCTCGACGGGATCGACGTTTCCGAGACGGAAGAAGAGCTCGAGGAGACCTGCCGCGAAGTCGAAACGCAGCTCAAAGGAAAGAAAAAGAAGCAACTCGCCCCCGCGGTTTGATCGTTACGACGGCGAAACGGCGGCGCAAATTGCGCCGCCGATTTTTTATGAATGTTCGCGACCCAAGCCTTCCCCCTCCAGGGGGGGAAGGTGGCACGGCGCAAGCCGTGACGGATGGGGGGGAATAAGGTAAATGGGACAACCCCCACCTGACGCGCTTTGCGCGCCACCCGCCCCCTTCAAAGGGGGCAGGTCCCCCCACCACCGCCTACGGCGGAGCCTCCCCCCAAAGGGGGTAGGCCTCGCTCTTGGCTCCCCCTTGAGGGGGAGCTGTCACCGCAGGTGACTGATGGGGTGTCATTCCAAATCGTCACCAAGAGCCGCCGATTTTTTATTCGTGCTTGATCTCCAAAATATCATCCGCGGAACAGCCGATAAAATTGCAGAGCTTGGAAAGATTGGCGAGCGTCGGCTGCGCCCTTCCCGAAAGGTATTGGGAGACGGACGATTGTTTTATCCCAATCGCCCGTGCGATTTCCGCCTTTGTCTTGCCGCTATGCTCGATTTCAAATTTCAAGTTGTCGGTGATTTTTTGATCCAAACTAACTTCCACACCTATATTATTAAGCATTGCTTAAAAAATTGCTTGACACTTAGTCAGTGACTGCATTATAATTTAAGCAATGACTAAATATAGGAGGAAAATCATGACGGTTGAAGAGATGATCGCGCTGATTCGCGCGGAATTGCAGGACGACATCATCGGCAGTATTTCGTACGAGGGCAACGTCGTCACGGTGGAATTTACGGACGGCACAATCCGCAGGATCACGGTGGAGTGAACGAACAAGACGAAACGGCGGCGCATTTTGCGCCGCCGTGTTTTTATGTGCTTCCACATCCCAAGCCCTACCCCCTCTGGGGGGAGGGTGGCACGGCGCCCCCAAAAGGGACGACAAGGGGCGAGAATTTACCTCAATTCGGCGTGGAGGGTGTGGTTCAGGTTGCCGACGATCTTATTGAAGAAGCCGTCCACCGCTTCGGGGGACAGGGGCTTTTCCGCGCCCGCGTCGGCGGCGAAAGTCAGGCGGAACGCCATGCTCTTCTTCCCGTCGCCGAGCTTTTTATCGCGGTAAACGTCGAACAGCTCCGCCTTTTTCACGGCTTTGCAAGCGCGGCGGATGCAATCGGTCATCTCCGCGCAGGTCACGTTCTCATCGACGACGACGGCGAGGTCGCGCTCGACGTCGGGGAACTTGGGCGGATTGTGATAGTCGAGATCCTTCGCAAATTTCCGCTTCATCGCGTCATAATCGAGCTCCGCGACATAGACTTTTCGCTCGAGCGCGAGCTCCGCCGCGATCGCGGGGTGCAGTTCGCCGAGGAAGCCAACCTCTTTTTCGCCCATCACGACCGCCGCCGACACGCCGGGGTGCAGGAACGGCTTATCCGTACGGATGAAAGAAAGTTTGAGCTCAAACGCTTCGGCGATCGCCTCGACCGCCCCCTTGAGGTCGAAAAAGTCGCCCTTGTCCCAGAGGGCGATGACAGCCTTTTTGCGCTCCTCGGGCAATTCTTTGAGGGGGAGTTCTTGGGCATGGTATACGTTTGCGAGCTCAAAGAGCATACCGCTTTCGTTGCCGCGGCGGACGTTCCGCACCACGTTCCCGAGCATGCTCGGAAGCAAGATCGTCCGCATAACGGAGAGTTCTTCGCTGATCGGATTCAGAATTTTGACGGCGTTGCGCTCCGGAGCGTCTGCGGGAAGGCGGAGAAGGTCGAAATCCTTGGGAGAATAGAAGGAATAATTGCACGCTTCCATGTAACCCTCGTGCTGTAACACGCGCTTGAATTTGAGTTCGGTCTTCTGCGCGGGGGTGAGCCCGCCGCGCGTGACGGCGGCGTTCTTTAAGAACGTGGGCGTGAGATGTTCGTAGCCGTACATGCGGATAACTTCCTCCGCAAGGTCGGGCACGCCGTCCACATCTTCGCGATACAGCGGCACCGTGACGGAAAATGAAGCGCCCATGTCCGAAACCTCAAACTCCAAACGCTCCAAAATGGCATTGACTTCCTCTTTGGGGACATGGATCCCGAGGAGGGCGTCGATCTCGGCATACGCCGCGGAAATCGTCTTTTTCTCGGGCGCTTTTCCGTTTTTGTCCCCCGCGATGACGTCGATATGATAGGTCGTCGGTACGCCGCAGCCGAGTTCTTCCGTGAGGTGCAGGGCGCGCTTCATGGCGACTTCGGGCGTCTGCATATCCACCCCCTTTTCGAACCTTGCCGAGGAATCCGAACGCTGCCCGAGGGCGCGGGAAGTCTTTCTCACATTGTCGCGGGCGAAGCGCGCCGCCTCGAAGAATACCTCGCCCGTGTCGGGACGGATCTCACTGTTGAGCCCGCCCATGATCCCCGCGAGCGCAACGGGGCGTTCCCCGTCGCAGATGAGCAGATTTTCGGGGTAAAGGGTAAATTCCTTCTCGTCGAGGGTGACGATCTTTTCGCCCTCCGAAGCGCGGCGCACGACGATCTCCCCGCCGCTCAAATATCTCTTATCGAAGGCGTGCATGGGCTGCCCCAGCTCCAAGAGCACATAATTCGTGATATCTACCATATTGGAAATGGAACGCAGCCCCAAAAGCGCGAGCCGCCGCCGCATCCAGAGCGGAGAGACGCCCGTCTTGACGTCCTTCACATAGTGCCCGATGTAGCGGGGGCAGAGGAGCGGCTCCTTGACGGTGACGGGGATCTTCACGTCCGTTTCCGCCGCCGTATACCCGAGGGCGGGATAGCGGAGGGGCTTATGAAGAACGGCCGCGACCTCGCGGGCGATCCCGAACACGGACTGGCAATCGGGACGGTTCGCCGTGACGGCGATATCGAAGATATGATCGTCGATCCCGACGACGGGACGGATATCCCCGCCGACGGTTGCCTCTTCGCCGAGGATCAGGATCCCGTTGAACTCCGCGCCGGGGTAAAAATCATCGGTGATGCCCAGCTCTTCCCCCGAACAGAACATGCCTTCGGAGACGACGCCGCGGAGCTTGCCCGTCTTGATCTTCTGCACGCCGCCCTCGTGGAGAACGGTGGCGCCGTCGAGCGCGCAGGGCACTTTTGCGCCCACAAAGACGTTCGTCGCCGCCGTGCAGATCTGCTTTTCGCCGTATCCGCCGCAATTCACGCGGCAGACGGTGAGTCTGTCTGCGTCGGGGTGCTTTTCGCAGGAGAGGATCTCGCCCACGACGACTTTTTCGACGTCTTTCCCGAGGTAGATGAGCTCCTCGACCTCAAATCCGCAGGAGAAGAGCTTTTTTTGCAGTTCTTCCGCCGAAATGTCGATATCCACATATTCCTTTAACCAGCTGAAAGGTACTTTCATATTGACTCCTTTGATATTGATATATTTTGGAAATGCCGTTCTGATTACGTCATGGTGAGCGCAATGTAGCGCCGTTCTGATTACGTCATGGTGAGCGCAATGTAGCGCCGTTCTGATTACGTCATGGTGAGCGTAGTCGAACCATCACCTTGTTATAATGCGGTGATCCTTCGACTCGCCGCTTTTGTCAGCGGCGGCTCAGGATGACGAATTAGGAATGCCCGCGCGGTGATAAAAAGCGACACGGCGTTCCCAATTACGTCATGGTGAGCGTAGTCGAACCATCACCTTATTTTATTTGTATGGCATCAATTCTTCCCATTTCGGGTTTATCGTTGCAATGAGATCATTTTTTTTGGAGCGTCTCCAACCCTTGAGCTGTTTTTCGCGGCGGATGGCGTCTTTCATGCTTTCCCATTGTTCGCAATAAACGAGTTTGTGTAATTGGTATTTCTTTGTATAGGCGTCTGCTTCGCCGCTCCTGTGTTCGCTCATGCGGCGTTCCAAATTATTTGTGACACCCGTATAGAGCACATTGTTTCTGTCGTCGGTCAGCATGTAGATATAGGGCATATTGTTCTCCTTGTTTATAATGCGGTGATCCTTCGACACGCCGCTTTTGTCAGCGGCGGCTCAGGATGACGAATCGGAATGCCCTCGCGGAAATAAAAAGCGACGCGACGTTCTAATTACGTCATGGTGAGCGTAGTCGAACCATCACCTTA
>CANQQY010000022.1 GCA_947626105.1 uncultured Clostridia bacterium
GGTGGGGACGACAGAACTCGAATCTGTGACCTCTTGCATGTCAAGCAAGCGCTCTAACCAACTGAGCTACGCCCCCGTGCATAACGATACTATTCTACACAAATCAAAAGAGCTTGTCAAGCATTCTTTCGGGCGTTTTCGATTTTTTTCGGAAAAAATACAAAAAATTATTTTTTTCGGGTTTTCAAATGGAATACACGGCGCAGTGCGGCGATCTCGTCTTCGGAAAGTCCTTCTTTGGGAACCGGATAAACGGTTGCCGCCGTAGAATAAAGCATAAAAAATTTCCCCTTCTCCCGAATCTTGACAAAATCGGGATAATAGACCTTTACCTTCCCAATATTCTCGCCGTGGCGGTCGCTCTCGATTTCCATATAATTCTCGTAAAAATCATAATGGTTGAGCGCATCAAGCCTTTCCGCATTTTTTATATTCTTTCTGACGGAAAGATAAAAGATAAGACCCAAACCGAAAAGAAACGCGCCCAAGAGCAAGATCGCGACGTGAAAGACCGTATCAAGCCATACGCCCTCTTCATCCAAAACACTCAAAACGATAAAAGCGATCAAAATGGAAATGCCTGCGAACAGGGCGATCAGGCTTCCGATCCTTGCCCGTTTTCAAATATCTCTTTGGGCACGCGCATCAATGCGATATGAGATCCGGAGAAGCGAACAACCTTGCGGGATCTCTTCGGCTTCTTTTATTTGATTTTCGGTTCTTTCTGACATGCGATTCCCCGGAACTCAATGATTGATTTTTATGCTTTTCCCGACATGAAAAACACTGCGCAGTGCGGCGATCTCATCCTCGGAAAGCTCCCCCTTTTCGATAGGATAAACGAGCGAACCCGACAGATATAGAAGAAAACGCCGTTTTGTCTCCTTGATCCTTTTCAGCTCCGGATAGCGGAGCTTCTTTTCCGTTCCGCCCTCCTCATTCTCCGTGCGGACAAGCATCCCGTCCTCAAAAAACACGCAGGAATAAGATTTACGGTTCCGTGCTGCGTGCACAATGTTTCCGATCAGAACACCCGATACCACAACCCCCGCAAGCGTGAGAAGCGTTCCCATGCCGAGGAGCGTCAAAAGCAGCGCAAGATTCATATTGATGAGCGCATTCCTGCTTTGGGCGGAGAGAATCAAATAAGAAATCAAGAGCGCGATCCCAATGAGAGCGACGGCGCCGCTGTATATGAGGAGCGCGCGGGAAAATTCCCATTGCGTCCGTCCATTGACGGAAAAAGACGCCCGTGCAAGCGGTTTTTCCGCCGTTTCTTTCGATTTTTCGTCGATTATGTCAGGCATAGTACTATGTAAATCCTTAAAAAATGCCTTCTACTCGTACATTTCCGCCTTGGTGCTGCGGGAGAAAAGTTTCTCAATCTCCGCACGGCAACGCTTCGTATCGTCCCCGCTTCCGAAACAGACGCGGTACACCGCTTCGGTGATGGGAAGCTCGACGTTATATTTCTGCCCGAGGAAGCGCATCGCTTCGCTGGTCGCGACGCCCTCGGCAAGTTTTTCGAACCGCTGCCCCTTCGCAAGCATCTCCCCGTACATTCTGTTGTGGGAATAGGGAGAAAAGAGGGTCGTTTCATAGTCCCCGAGATGGGCGAGACCGTAGGCGGAGAGTTCATTCCCCCCCATCGCCTTGATCAGACGGGCAACTTCCCGCGCGCCGCGGGACATGAGCGGACCTTTGAGCGGTACGCAGATCACATCGAGAATGCCCGCCGCGATCCCCATGACGTTCTTTGCCGCGGCGCCGATCTCCGTACCGATGAGGTCGTTTCCGTAGTAGAAACGGATGAGATCGCTCTTAAAGCTATGGACGAGATCCCGCTTCAACGTCTCGTTTGCGGAGTCGATGACCATGCAATTCGGAACGCCCTGCACGAAACTCTGGATGTGCCCGGGTCCCACCCAAACGGCGATTTTGTCTTGGGCGACGCCGCTCTCCGTCATGATCTCGGAGAGCCGTTTTCCCGTGCCCGATTCGATCCCCTTCATGCACAGCACGAAAATCTTTTGGGAGACGTCGAACTGCATGACTTGCTGCATGAAGCCGCGCAATCCCTGCGAGGAAATGGAGATCACGATGATCTCCGCCCGCTCCACCGCCTCCCTTAAATCGCAGGTGAGCGTGATCTTTCCGTCAAGGGCGACATAATCGTTCCGCCCCGTTTCCTTCAATGTCTTATAAGATTCGGAAGTTTCGGGTCCCCAGCTGAAAACCTCGTTTCCGCGACGGGAGAGATACCATGCGATAAAGGATCCCCATCTTCCGCAGCCCAGCACGGATATTTTCATATCATATCTCCTTCCGCTCGATGAGAGCGCGGGCGAGCGTTACGTCGTCCGTGTATTCGAGTTCGCTGCCGATCGCGATCCCCCGCGCAAGGCGGGTCACTTTTACGCCGAGCGGCTTCAAGATCTTTGCAATGTAGAGCGCGGTCGCTTCGCCCTCGACGTCGGGATTGGTCGCCATGATGACTTCCCGCACCTCTCCCTGCTGTACCCTGTCGAGAAGTTCGCGGATCCTGATATCGTTGGGGGTCACGCCGTTCATTGGGTCGATGACGCCGTGCAAAACATGGTAGACGCCCTTGTATTCGTGCAGCTTTTCGAGGGCGACGACGTCCTTCGGTTCCTTTACGACGCAGATCGTACTGTCGTCGCGCTGTTTGCAGATCTCACAGACGTCATCCTCGGTGAAATTCCCGCAGATCTTGCAGAACTTCACCCGTTTTTTGACGTTGACGATCGCCTCGGCAAACTCCCGCGCTTCGCCTTCCGACATGTTGATGACGCGGTATGCGTACCGCTGCGCCGTCTTTTTCCCGACGCCCGGGAGCTTGGAAAACTCATTCATGAGCCTTCCGATCGGCTCGATAAATACTTCCACTTAAAGGAGCCCTCCTCCGAGTCCGCCCATTGCGCCGAATTTGGACATTTTTTCCTGATAGACCGCGTCCGCCTTCTTGTATCCGTCGAGGATCGCGGCAAGAATGAGATCTTCCAGCATTTCGCTGTCCTCGGGGTCGACGACCTCTTTATCTATCTCGATGCCGTCGATGATCTTTTTGGCGTTCATATAGACAACGACCGCCTCGCCGCCGGCGGTGCCCACGATCTCCCATTCGTCGAGGAGTTTCTCGGTCTCTTGCATCTCCTCCTGCATTTTCTGCGCCTGCTTCATGAGATTCTGCATGTTTCCCATGCCGCCGCCCATGCCGCCCATGCCGCCTCTGCCGTATGCCATTTCAGTTTCCTCCAATCTATTTGAATTCTATCGGATAATCCTTAAAATTGTTTTTGAGTTCTTCGATCCCGCCGCTCTTCGGCGTTTGTGCCCTTCCCCGCACTTCGAAGGACGCGATCCCGATCCCCGAAAAGACCTCCGTCATGATCTTAACATGCTCCTCCCGTTTCAGGGAACGCACGATCGTCTCGCTGTCGGAGATCAAAACCAGCGTTTCGCCTTCGAATTCCGCCTCGAGATCGGAACACATCGTGAACAGAACGCCGCTTCTGCTCGTCTTGCGGAGCGTCCGCATGAACTGCCCGAACGCCTTCTGCGCATCTTGGGGCGCCGCTACGGGATTCACAGCCGCTACGGGCGCGGATTCTGACGCGGAAGTTCCGGCCGCCGCGGGAGTTTCGGGCGCGGCCGCAAACGGTTCGGGAGTCTTTGCGGGAGGTTCCGCAGGCTGTTTTTTCGGCTGTTCCGCCTTCGGAAGCGGCTCCGGCGGGATGATCGAACCGTCCGAGAAATACGCCTCTTCGAAGATCGGTTCTTCCTCGGGGAAAGAATAGTCGGGCTCGGGCGCGCTCTCTTCGCGGGCATTCTGCGCCGCTTTCGGGGCGTTCTGCGCGGCAGGGATCGCGTCCGTCCTCTTCTCCTCGACCCTTATGCCGCTTGCTTTGAGTTCTTTGAGCTCCCTTTCGAGGGCGTTCATACGGACGAGCAGCGCTTCGATATCATAATCTTCCGCGGGACAGGAGACGCGCAGGATCGCAGTTTCGAGCACGATGCGGGGAGAAGTCGTGTATCTGAGCTCACTCTCGGTTTTCGCGAGGATCTCCGTCGCACGCAGGATCGCCTTGTATTCCGCCCCGTCCGCAAGCCCCTTCACCTGAGAAAAGAGCTCCTTGGGAAGGGAGAGCAACCTTTCTGCGGAAGCGCATGTCTTTGCGACAAGCACTTGGTTCAGAAGATCGAGGAGATTTCTTACAAGGACGCCGACCGCCTTCCCTTCGGAAAGGATCAATTCGGTTTTTTCGAGCGCACCGCCCCCATCCGCGCGGAGCAGACAGGAGACGAGCGCGCAGGTTTCGTGAAAATCCGCCGCGCCGAGAACCGCAGTCACGCCTTCGTAGGTGAGTTTTTCGGAATAGGCGATGCACATTTCGGCGATGGAGAGCATATCTCTGTCGCTTCCCGCCCCCGCGCGGGCGATCGCCGCGACCGCTTCCCTTTCGTAGGGTTTCCCGATCTCGTCGAGCACGCGCATGAGATGTTTTTCGAGATCCTCTTCGGGGATCAGCTTGAAATCCAGCCGCATACAGCGGGAGAGAATGGTCGCCGGGAGCTTCTGCGGCTCCGTCGTTGCAAGGATAAAGATGGCGTGCGCGGGCGGCTCCTCGAGCGTCTTTAACAGCGCGTTGAAGGCGCTGTCCGTCAGCATATGCACTTCGTCGATGATATAGACCTTATATTTCCCGCTCACGGGGGGATATTGCACCTTTTCGCGGAGATCCCGCATTTCGCCCACGCCGTTGTTGGAAGCGGCGTCGATCTCCGTAATGTCGAGAGACCCGTTTGCGAGCGCGACGCAGGAGGGACAATTCCCGCAGGGAGAACCGTCTACGGGATGTTCGCAATTCACCGCGCGCGCAAAGATACGGGCGACGGTCGTCTTACCCGTGCCGCGCGGCCCCGTGAAAAGATAGGCGTGCCCGACCGACCTTGCCGCGATCTGGTTTTTCAGAACGCGCACCACATGCTCCTGCCGCACCATCTTGTCAAAGGATTCGGGGCGGAAGCGGCGATACAGCGAAACGTGCGCCATAGATGCCTCCAAAAATTATTTTCCGTCTGAAAATGCGATCTGCAACTTCCGTTTGGAACGGGACAGGGCATTGTCCACGCTCTTTGCGGACTTCCCCGTCGCCTCGCAGATCTGCGAATAGCTCATTCCGTCCAAATACATGATCATGACGCGGAATTCAAAATCGCTCAATTCCTTCATGAGTCTTGCTCGTATCTCCGTCCGCGCCTCGTCGTCGAGGATGAAATCTTCGGGAGAATCCCCGCTCTCGACGGTATCGGGATCGAACAGCTCCGCGCTTCCCTGCCTTCCCGCCGCGCGGAGAACGTCGTAGATCCGCCGCGTCACGCAAAGATAGGCAAAATTTTTGAAGCGCTTCCCCGCCTTGGGATCGAATGCGCCGATCGCGGAATACAGCCCGATCATGCCCTCTTGCACGAGATCGTCCGTTTCGCCGCCTTCGAGGAAAAATTTGCGTGCGCGGGCGCGGACGGCGTTTTTGTAACGGAGAAGGATCTCCTCCGTCGCCGCCCTCTCTCCGCTTTGCGCCCTCAAAACGAGCGACTCATCCGTTTCATTTTGAAATTCTTGCACGGACCACCTCATAGACCGCGATCCCCAGCGCCACGGACGCATTGAGGGAATTGACTTTTCCGAAGAGCGGGATCGAGAGCGACTTATCGCATTTTTCGCGCGTGAGACGCTTCACGCCGCTGTCCTCTCCCCCGATAACGAGGGCGACTTTCCCGGTAAGGGCGGTATCGTAAATGCTTTCCCCGCCCGCGTCGAGCGCATAGACCCAATAGCCGCGCTCTTTGAGGGAATCGATCGCATAGTTGATGGAAGGCACCTTTGCGACAGGGAGATGCTCTGCTGCGCCCGCGGAAATACGGACGACCGCGTCGGTCACGCTCGCCCCTTTCGCCTTCGGAATGACGACGCCGTCCGCCCCCGCGCACTCGGCGACGCGGATCACGGAGCCCAAATTATGGACGTCCTCAATCCCGTCGCAGAGGACGATCAAACTCTCGTCCCCGCCGCCGAGCTCAAAGAAATCGGCGTAGACGAAATCTGTCGTAAAGGCGATAACGCCCTGATGTCTCTTGTCGGGGCTCTCTTTGTCGAGCACGGCGCGGTCGACAAACTGCACCCGCAGACCCTTTTTTCTCGCTTCGGCGAAAATTTTGCCGAGCGTCCCCTGCGCGCCCTTTTCAAGCAATATCTTATCGACCGTTTTGTCCGTTTTCAAAAGTTCCAAAACGGCGTTTCTGCCCTCTGTTTTCATTCAATTCTCCAAAAAGAACAATTCGCGGATCCGTTCCGTCCGTCCCGTCAGGTAGAGGTAGCCGATCACCGCTTCAAAGCCTGTGGAACGGACGTATTCCCCTACGCTCGCATTCTTGCTCTTCGTCGGCTTTTTGGCGTTTCTGCCGCGGTGATAGATCTCCGACTCCTCCTCGGTGAGAAGGGGCAGGATGCGGTCGAGCGCGCCGCTCTGCCCGTGGGCGGAGACGATCTCGGAGGCGCGCCTGTTGAGCTCCCCCGTCTTTTCCCCCGAAGAGAGCGCCAGCTTCTCGCGCACGAGGAGCGTATAGACCGCGTCCCCCACAAAAGCGAGGACGACGGGATTCATTTGTCTTGCCCGCATCTCCGATACGGGTTCGCCTGCCGTCAACATTTTCCATATTATAACATAGGAAATAAAAAATAGCAAGTATCTATTGAATTTTAAGCCCGAAACCGCCGCGAAAAAGTTGCTTTTCGGCGCAAAAAGGCTATAATAGATAGGGTCGCCGAAAGGCGGCATCAGGCATACTATGGAAGCATTCGAAATTTTACTCCCTCTCGCCGTGATCCTGCTCCTCTCCAAGCTCATGGGTCTCGGCGCACATAAATGCGGCATGCCCGCGGTCCTCGGCATGCTGGTCGCGGGGATTCTTATCGGACTTTTGCGCTACATCCCGTGGGAGCCCCTGCAAAGAGGCTTTTTCGGGGAAGAAGCGACCTATGTCCTCTCCGTCATGAGCAAGATCGGCGTTGTGCTCATCATGTTCTCCGCGGGGCTCGGCACCGACCTCAAAAAATTGAGGCAGACGGGCGTCGCTTCGATCGTGATCACCTTTCTCGGCGTCGCCGTCCCGATGGGTCTCGGGACGCTCACTGCGTTTTTGTTCATGCCCGAGGCGGGCGTTCTGTCAAATCTCTTTTACGGGGCGATCCTGACTGCGACGTCCGTTTCGGTGACCGTTGCGGTTTTGAAGGAACTCGGCAAACTCGATTCGAAGGTGGGCACTTCCATCGTCGCGGCGGCCGTCATCGACGACGTGATCGGCATCGTCATCTTGTCCGTCCTTACGGGATTTTCGGGAGAGAGCCGGGGCGGCGGCTGGAATTGGTTTGCGCCGGGCGCAGGACTCGTCGTGATCAAGATCGTTCTCTTTTTCGTTGCAGCGATCGCCGTCGGCGTGGCGCTCCGCAAGCTCTTCAACGTCATGGAGCGGAAGGCCCCCCACAACCGCCGCATTCCCATTATATCGCTTGCCGCCTGCTTTATTTATGCCTATATCGCCGAAAAGATCTTCGGCGTTGCGGACATCACGGGGGCGTACCTCGCGGGGATCCTCCTCGGCGGAACGCTCTCCGAAACGCCCTATGTCGAAAGCAAAGTGGATGAAATGGGCTATCTCATCTTCTCCCCAATCTTTTTTGCCTTTATCGGCATGAGCAACATTCAGTATTTTGCACAGATCGATCTGAAATTTTTGGGCTTCGGCGCGGCGTTCGTCGCAGCGGGACTTCTCGGAAAACTCATCGGATGCGGCTTCGGCGCAAAAATGTGCAAATTTTCCCTTGCAGACAGCTTCCGCGTCGGGATCGGAATGATGGTGCGGGCGGAAGTCGTTCTGATCTGCACCGAAAAAGGCGTCGCGGCAGGGCTTGTCGACGCAAAGATCTACCCCTTTGTCATCGTCATCATCCTGCTCTCCTCCATTCTCACCCCCATTCTCATGAAATGGTCGTACAAAAAGGAAGAGCGGGCGCTTCTGAAAGAAAACGCAGTATGATAGTAAAAAATCCCGCCGCGGCGGGAAATTTTTTTATTTTGCTTGCTCATTTTAGCGATCCATGTTACAATTAAGATAGGTGAAATCATGAAATATCGCAATATGGGAAAAACGGGGCTCAAACTCTCCGAGATCGCGCTCGGGAGTTGGGTCACAAATCTTTCGGACGCTTCGGCGGTCGCAACGGCAAAACAGACGGTCGATAAGGCCTTTGACCTCGGCGTGAACTTTTTCGACTGCGCCGACGCCTATTCCGGCGGCGAAGCGGAACGTTTCCTAGGGAAAGTTCTCTCCGACCACAGGCGCGGCGAATACGTCGTCTCCTCCAAGGTCTTTTTCCCCATGGGAAAGGGCGCGAACGAATGGGGACTTAGCCGCAAACACATCAGGGAACAGCTCGAAATCACCCTGAAAAACATGAAGCTGGACTATCTCGATCTCTACTTTTGCCATCGGTTCGATCCGACGACCCCCATCGCGGAGACGGTGGAGACGCTTTCCGACCTCGTAAAAGAAGGCAAGATCCTCTACTATGGCGTATCGGAATGGACGCCCGCGCAGATCACGGAAGCAATTCTCACCGCACAGCGGGACGGCAACCGTCCCCTTTCGGTCTACCAGCCGCAATACAATATGATGGATCGCTATATTGAGGACGAGATCGTCGGGATCTGCGAACGGTTCGGGATCGGGGTCACCCCCTTCTCCCCGCTTTCGCAGGGACTTCTCACGGGAAAATACCGCAAGGGGAAACCCCTCCCCGAGGGCTCCCGCGCCACGTGGCAAGCCGACAGGCAGATCAATGCGCTCCTCACGGATGAAAATCTCGACAAGGTCGAGAAACTTTTGAAGGTCTCCGACGGTCTCGGCGTTCCCCTTTCCGTACTCGCTTTGGCATGGATCTTACGGCTGAAACCGATTTCCGCGGTCATCACGGGGGCGAGCCGCCCCGCCCAACTCGAAGCAAACGCCGAGGCGAGCGGACGCACGATCCCCGCGGACGCCCTCGAAGAGATCGAAAAGATCCTCGACTACCATCCTTTCGTAAGACGGATCGGATAATTTTACAAAGAAACGGTAAACGCCCCCGCGCAGGGGGCGTTTTTCTATTCGACGGTCACGCTCTTTGCGAGATTCCGCGGCTTATCGGGGTTGTTCCCGCGCGCAACGGACGTATAGTACGCCAGCATCTGCAACGGAATGACCGATAAAATGGGAGAATATTCGGGCGGGCACTCCGGGATCACGGCGGAGGCGGTAACTTCGGGCGTCTTGCAGAGTTCGGGAAAACAAGTGACGAGAAAGACGGTCGCCCCGCGCGCGTACGCTTCGTGCACCGCGCTCATCGTCTTATCGGCGATCTCACGGCGGGTGATGATGGCAACGACGGGCGTCCCCTTCTCGATGAGGGCGAGCGTGCCGTGTTTAAGCTCTCCCGCGGCATACCCTTCGCTGGGAAGATAGGAGATCTCTTTGAGCTTTAAGCTCCCCTCCATTGCGGCGTAGCGGTCCGCCCCGCGCCCGATGAAATAGGCGCTCTTCGCTCCCGCAAAATGCGGCGTCCAACTTCTGACGCTTTCGGCGGAAATGACGGCGCTCTCCGCCATTGCCGAAAGTCCCCCGACGGAGGGCGCTTCCTTTCCCAAGGTAGCGGCAAGCGCGGATACGACGGAATAGAGCGTCATGAGCTGTGCGTTGAAACTTTTGGTCGCGGCGACGGCGATCTCCCTTCCCGCCTTTGTATAGAGTACGGTATCCGCAAGGCGCGTCAAAGAAGAATAGGTCACATTCGTCACCGCGGCGATATATGCGCCCCGCTCTTTTGCGAGGCGGACGGCGGCAAGCGTATCGGCGGTCTCCCCGCTTTGGCTGATCGCGATGACAAGCGTCCCATCAGGGATCAAGGGATCGCAGTAACGGTACTCGCTCGCCACATATACGTCGGCGGGAACGCGGCAGATCCGCTCGATTGCCTCTTTTGCGCACAATCCGCTATGATAAGCCGTCCCGCAGGCGACGATTTGGATATACTTTGTCTGACATAGTACTTCGTAAAAGCCCGAAAAACAAGAGTTTTCCGAAATTTTCGCCTGAGAAAGCGACAAAACTTTGGGAATCTCATCAATTTCCTTTCTCATATAGTGACGATAGCCTTTCAGAACGGGTACCTCGTCCACGGGGTCGAATTCGATCGGCTCCTTGGAGATCTCATGGAGGGATGCGTCGTAGAATGAAAGGGTTTCCCCTTTCAACTTTGCAAATTCGCCGTCCGAAAGCGCAAAGAGCGTCGCCCCTTCCTCTGCGACGGCGGGCACGTCGCTTGCGACCACAAGCCCGTCCTTTCCCCTACCCGCGATGAGCGGACTGCGCATGCGGGCACAGACGACGGTATCCGGCTCCTCTTGACTCATCACAGCGAGCGCGTAGGATCCGATAAGGCGTTTCACACTTTCGGCAACGGCTTCGAGCAGATCGCCGCGATAGGCGTTTGCGATCAAGTGGGCGACGACTTCGCTGTCCGTTTCGGATGAGAAAGTCTCCCCTCTCCCGAGGCACTGTTCTTTGAGGAAAGCGGCGTTCTCAATGATCCCGTTATGGACGAGCACGATATTTTTGAAGGCGTGCGGATGGGCGTTTTTCTCCGTGACGCCTCCGTGCGTCGCCCAACGCGTATGCCCGATCCCGACGTTTCCCTTCTCATCCCTTGCCGTTTCGATCTCTTTGACCCGACCCGTTTTTTTGATGATTTTCAGCCGTTTTCCGTCCGAAAGGGCGATCCCGACCGAATCATAGCCGCGGTATTCGAGCTCATACAGCCCGTCAATGAGAACGGGCGCCGCCCGACGTTTCCCCACATACCCGACGATCCCGCACATCAGATCACCTCCGACGCACTGCGGATCGCACGTTCGAGGGCGGAGATCGCTTCGGCGCATGCGTTCTCGTCGTCGCCCTCGGCAAGGATCCGGACGACAGGCTCCGTTCCCGACGCGCGGAGCAAGATCCTGCCGCCCGCGAGCGTCTTTTTCGCCGTTTCGAGCGCTTCCAAGACGCTATCGTTCTGCAAAACCGCCGTTTTATCGCTCACGCGGACGCTCTTCGTCCGCTGGGGAACTCGGCCGAGCCCCTCGACGAGGCAGGAAAGCGGGCATTTTCCCTCGAGCATGATCTCCATGACTTTGAGCGCAGTCAGGATCCCGTCTCCCGTCGCCGAGACCTTCCGGTAGATGATATGCCCGGACTGTTCGCCGCCCAACATGGAACCGCTCGAAACCATTGTATCGTGCACGAATTTATCGCCCACTTCGCAGCGGATCAGGCGGATCCCGTCCCGCGCCAGACTTTCCTCGAGCCCCAAATTGCTCATGACGGTCGCGACAACGGCGTTTCCGTCCAGCTCACCCCTGTTCTTCATGGCGCGCGCAGACAGATAGAGGATCCCGTCCCCGTCCACCTCGTCCCCGCGTTCGTCCACGCAAATACAGCGGTCGGCGTCGCCGTCAAAGGCAAACCCGACGTCGAGATTTCGCTCCATCACGAGCGATTTCAGGGCGTCGATATGCGTCGAACCGCAATTTTCGTTGATATTTGTGCCATCCGGCTGCGTTCCAATGGCAAAGACCCGAGCACCCAAAGCGTCAAAAACCGACTTCGAGATCTGCCAAGCGCTTCCGTTCGCGCAATCGAGCCCGACGCGCATTCCGCGGAACGACGCGCGGGAGAGCGTCAGAAGATAAGCGAGATACCTGTTTCTCCCGGCGACAAAATCGACGGTTCTGCCGATATTTTCTCCCGTTGCAAGCGGAATGACGCCCCCGTCGAGGTACTCTTCGACGCGATCGAGAACACTTTCTTCGAGCTTTTCGCCGCTTGCGTTGAAAAGCTTGATCCCGTTATCGGTAAACGGATTGTGGCTTGCGGAGATCATCACGCCGCAGTCAAACCCCTCCGTACGGGTGAGATAAGATACGGACGGCGTCGTCGTCACATGCAAGAGATACACGTCCGCGCCGGACGCCGTTGCACCCGACGCCAGCGCATATTCGAACATGTAGGACGAAAGCCGCGTATCCTTCCCGACCAAAATCCTTGCTCTTTCACGCTTTCCGCGGGAAAAATATCTGCCCAAAAACCTTCCGACACGAAAAGCATGGATGGCGGTAAGCGTCTCGTTCGCCCGCCCGCGGAAGCCGTCCGTTCCGAAATATTTGCCCAATGCAAACCTCCCGCACCCCGCATGAAGGGGTGCAGGACATCGTATGAAAAATCAATCAAATATGTGAAAAAGTCGCTTTTAAGAGAATTTTCTCAAAAAAACGGCTTTTATGTCTGACATAGTACTATGTTAATGATTGATTTTTAAGAAATCTTGCAGAGAACCCTCTTTTCCGCCCTGATGTACGCTTCGTAAATCTCCCTTGCTTTCTCTTTCTCCTGCGGAACGAACACACGCTCGCACTCCCTGCGGTTTGCTAGTTCCGAAAACGAAAACAGGCCTTTCGAGACGGCGCAGAGATACGCCGCGCCGAGCGCCGTGCTCTCCCGCTCGCGAGGGCGGTTGACGTTGGCTGCGAGGACATCCGCCTGAAATTGCATGAGGAAATTATTCTGTGAAGCTCCGCCGTCGCATTTGATTTCGCGGAGCAGGATCCCGCTGTCGCGCGTCATGCAGTCGAGGAGCTCTTTTGCGCCGCATGCAATGCTTTCGAGAACGGCGCGGACGATATGCGCACGGGTCGTTCCGCGCGTCAACCCGACGATCATGCCGCGCGCTTCGCTGTCCCAATGGGGCGCTCCAAGCCCCGTAAAGGCGGGCACAAAGGAAACGCCGCCCGAGTCGGGAACGGAGAGGGCGACGCTTTCGCTCTCGGCGGAAGAAGAGAGGATCCCGAGCCCGTCGCGCAGCCATTGCACAGCGGAGCCCGCATGAAAGACGCTTCCCTCGAGCGCATAGCTCGTTTTTCCGCCCACTTTGCAGGCGACCGTCGTCAGAAGCCCACTCTTGGAGCGGATACACTTCTCTCCCGTAAAGAACAGTAAAAACAGACCCGTCCCGTAGGTGATCTTCCCCTCGCCCGCGGCGAGCGCGGCTTGTCCGACAAGCGCGGACTGTTGGTCTCCCGCGACGCCCGCAAGAGAAACTTTTGTCCCGCCGACGGTCGCGCTTCCGTATTCCGCATCCGAGGCGCGGACTTCGGGCAGGATCTCGCGCGGGATCCCGAAAAAGCGGAGAAGTTCTTCGTCATAATCGAGCGTGTGGATATCGAAAAGCATGGTGCGGGACGCGTTTGTGACGTCCGTCGCAAAGGTTTTTCCGCCCGTGAGCTGAAAAATGAGGTAGCTGTCGATCGTTCCCGCGCAGAGCTTTCCCCGCGCCATCAGTTCTCTGGCAACGGGGATATTGTCGATCGCCCACTTGATCTTACTTGCGGAAAAGTAGGCGTCGTTGGTGAGTCCCGTTCTCTCGCGGATCCGTTTCACGACGTCCGCGGGGATGGATTTGCAGAAGTCGCTCGTGCGGCGGCACTGCCAGACGATCGCAGGACAGACGGGCTCGCCCGTCTCCCTGTTCCAGAGTACGACCGTCTCGCGCTGGTTCGTCATGCCGATTCCCGCGACCTTCCCCTTGGCAAACGCAAGGCAATCGTTGAGCACATACGCCGCCTTGAAAAAAATCTCGTTGGCGTCCTGCTCCACCCAACCGGGGAAGGGATAGCGGCTCTCCACCTCTTGCTGTGCCCTGTGGACGAACGTCCCCTTTTCGGTATCATATAAAAAAGCGCGGATACTCGTCGTGCCCGCGTCAAGCGCGATCACAAAACTCATGGGAAAACCTCATAAATGTTCCAAGATATTTTTGTAAATTTGCGTATCGGTCGGCAGATATGTATTAAAAAGTACCTTAATACGGCTCCCGCTGCGCATTTTCCAGTTGAGAACGGCGCCCGTCGCGATCTCCGCGGCGTTCTCGTTGGGAAAGTTGAACACGCCCGTCGAGATACAGCAGAAGGCAATGCTTTTGAGTCCAGCTTCCTCGGCGAGATTGAGGCAGGAAATATAGCAGGAACGGAGCGTCGCGACGTCCTCGCGCATCGGCTCACTGCCGACCATGGGCCCCACCGTATGTAAAACATATTTGCTCGGTAAATTATAGGCACGGGTGAGTTTTGCTTCGCCGCACTCCTCTTCCTGCCCTTGGGCTGCGATCAGCTTGGCGCAGTCGTCGCGGAGCTGCATCCCCGCAAAGGAATGGATCACGTTGTCGATGCAATGATGCCCCGGCAAAAAACAGCCCAAAAGCCCCTTGTTAGCCGCGTTGACGATCCCGTCGACGGCAAGACGGGTGATATCCCCCTGCCACAGCCCGACGCCGCACTCGTTGAAGGAAAGCTCCTCCGTCCCGACTTCGCCGCGCTCTACGCTCTCCGTCCAAAACAGTCTGTCCTGTATCTCTAAGATCTCCCGCGGGATGGGATGTGCCATCCTTTGGTTCATATAGCGGCGGATCAGGGCACGCTTTTTCTCGTAGGAAGCGTTGAACGCCGCAATGAGCCCCTGTTCGCGGAGAAGAAATTTGAGAAGGCCGTCGCACGTCTCCTCTTTTTCCTTCCCGTTGAGGAGTGCGGGGCGGGGATACGGCGTAAGGTCGACGGTTCGTTTCATTTCGTCAAGCGTCATGGTTCCCCTCTTCGCGATAATAGTTGATAAGGCACCCTTTTAGCAGGATCTCCCGCTCGGTCGGCGTAAGGAAACCGACGGAGAGTTCGAGATCTTTGATATTTTTTCCGTGAATGACCTTTGCGCGGAACTGCGTTTCGCCCCCCTTCAAGAGCTCGGCAACATTTTCGAGATAGACAAAGTCCCCGACTTTGAGATCGGGCTTCTCCGCCGTAAAGGGAAGCATGCCCCAGTTGATGAGATTGGAGCGGTAACGCTTTGTCGCGTACTCCTTGCAGATATTCGCGACGCCCCCGAGCACCCGCTGGCAGCTCGCCGCCTGTTCGCGGGCGGAGCCGTCTCCGGGCTTTTTGGAAACGACCGCGCTGCCGAGCGCCGTGCCCTCCGCAGGGACAAACCCGTGAAGTTCCTTCAAAACCTCTTCGGGGAGCGCTCCGTCTTTCTTTCGCGCCTCTTCTTGCGCACGGACGGATTTCGCCCGTCCGACATAGGAAGGATCCTTTCGGGAAAGAGCGAACTCGCTCAATCTTTCGGGATTCGAGCGGTAGGAAGAAGTCTCCCCCGAGGGGATCAGTTCGTCCGTCGTCGTGACGGGATCGTCCAGCACGGAGACGATCTTGATCAAAAGATGCTTTCCGAGGGGCGAAAAGTGAGGCCAGTCGGCAATATTTGGTCCGTAGACGAGTTCCGCGTCCGTCTGCGGCTTTCCCGCGCCGTGATAGACTCTGTTTTGATAGATCGTCCCGTCGAAATGATATTTTTTGATCCTTTTATTGTATTCGAGATCGAGCGCGGAGGTCAAAACGCCGCCGTTTGCCGCCGTGGCGGCGATGGAACGGGCGTCCATGAGGGCGACCGCGGCGAGCTGTCCTTCCGCGGGCTTGCTGCCCTCTCTGTTTTCGAAGTTCCGCGTCGTGTGGCGGATGGAAAGACTGTTGTTCTGCGGAATATCTCCCGCGCCGAAACAGGGGCCGCAGAACGCCGTCTTAACGACCGCTCCCGCCCGCATGAGCACAGATGAATATCCGCCCTCGGTCAAACCTTGGGCAATGGGTTGGGAAGCGGGATAGACGGAAAGCTCAAATTCCCCCGCGCCGATGCTCTTATCGCGCAGGATCTCCGCGGCTTCCGCAAGATTTTCATAACTTCCCCCCGCACAGCCTGCGATCACCGCCTGCGTGACGTGCACCTTCCCGTCCTTGATGAGATGGGAAAGGCTGAACGACGGGTTGAGTTTTTTCCCCTGCGCCTCAACTTTGCTTAAAATCTCCTCCGCGTGCTCTGTAAACTCCTTGATCGTAAAGACGTTCGACGGATGGAACGGAAGCGCGATCATGGGCTCGATACGGCTCAAATCAATCGTCACCGCGCCGTCGTAGTAGGCGGGCTGGGTCGGATGAAGTTCTCTGAAATCCCCCTCTCTGCCGTGGACGGCGTAATATTCCCTCGTCTTGCCGTCCGTCTCCCATACGGAAGAAAGGCACGCCGTTTCCGTCGTCATCACGTCGATCCCGCAGCGCATATCCATGGAGAGATTGGCGATCCCGGGGCCGATGAACTCCAAAATTTTATTCTTTGCGAAATTGTTCTGATAGGTCGCTTTGATGAGCGCGAGGGCGACGTCCTGCGGCCCCACGCCGCGGCGGAGTTTGCCTTTGAGATAAACGGCGATGATCTCGGGGCGCGGGATATCGTACGTCTTGCATAGAAGCTGTTTGACGAGCTCTCCCCCGCCTTCCCCCACGCCGAGCATGCCGAGCGCGCCGTAGCGCGTATGGGAATCCGACCCGAGCGCCATTCCGCCGCTCTTTGCGACGCATTCGCGCATGTATTGGTGAATGACGGCAAGATGGGCGGGAACGAAATCCCCGCCGTACTTTTTCGCCGCGGAGAGCCCGAAGGCGTGATCGTCCGCATTGATCGTCCCGCCCACCGCGCACAGGGAATTATGGCAATTCGTAAGCGTGTACGGAATGGGGAATTTCTTCATTCCGCTCGCCTTTGCGGTCTGGACGATCCCGACATATGTAATATCGTGCGAGGCAAGCGCGTCGAAGCGCAGAGAAAGCGCCTCGCCCTGCCCGCCGTGGGCTTTCAGAATGCCGTAGGAGATCGTCCCGCGGACAGCCTTTTCCTTTTTATCGGACGTCATAAAGGCATGGGCTTCCTTGACGAGCCTGCCTTCCATATAATACACGCCTTGACGGATCAATTTTACCATATTTCACCTCTTGAACCCATTATACGATATCCGACAAAGTTTTTCAAGACCCAATCGCTCAATTCGGCGAAAATTATTGCTTTTTTCAGAAAATTATTCTATACTTACGGTATGGACAACGCCGCAAAAAAAACTTATCAAAAATTCCCCTTCAAATTCACGCCTTTGATGATCGCCGTATTCTGTTTGCTCCTCGCGCTGTGTGTGGCGGGAGTCGCCTTGACGACATGGCAATTTATCGGCTTTTTGAAGGGCTCCGACCTCTCATCCGTCTGGGAATGGCTGAAATACGTGCTCATGTACCTCGTATGCGGTCTGCTCGCGGTGCTTGTGACGGCGATGCTCATCAAATCGCAATATATTATCACCGAGAATAAACTGATTCTGCAATTCGGAGTGATCCGCTCCACGTATGAGCTGAAAAAGATCTACTCTGTGCGGTATTTCAAGGGCTCGGGGCGGCTTGCCGTGTATTTTGACGATTACAAGAATCAATACACGATCATTGTAGTGAAAGAGAGTTGGTATGAAGCCTTTGTAAAGGCATTGCAAGAGCGGAACGAAAAGATCTCCTTCGACTTCACGACCGCCGAAGAAGAAGCGGACTGGAAAAAGAAAAAGTAGAGGGCAGGCGCCAAGCCCTACCCCCTATGGGGACCCATGGCTCCTCCCAAGGAGGAGCTGTCACCACAGGTGACTGAGGTGGGCACACCCTCGGATCCCCCGCGTCATTCTGCCCCACCCTCCCGCGTCATTCTGAGGGAGCAAAGCGACCGAAGAATCCCGAGGATGAAAGTTCGGACTTCGTTCTTCGGGATCCTTCACATTCGTTCAGGATGACGCGGTAGCAACGTGCGCGGGGCAGGGTGACGCGATTTGGAATGAACCCCCACCTGTCGCGCCAAGGGCGGCGCGCCACCTTCTCGGGCAGGTAGCGTCCTGCCCTCGGTCACCGTTCGCGCTAGATAATGCGCTCACTCCTGTCGCAACGCGCCAAAGATTATCAATCTTTGGCAGAACGCGTTGCTCCACCCCTTCAAAGGGGGCAGGTCTCCCCCCACCACCGCCTGCGGCGGAGCCTCCCCCCAGAGGGGGTAGGCCTTCCTCGCTGCCCCTTTAGGGGAAGTCCCCGAACGGAGTGAGGGGAAAGGGGTTTTTTGAAACCCCTCTGTCACTCACTACGTTCGTGACATCTCCCCTATGAGGGGCGACAAGTAACTCCCACCCCACTCAAAACCGCATAACACGACAAAAGGAGAGGAAAAAATCCTCTCCTTTTGTCGTGTGGTTATGGGGTATCAAACACCCCGAAGTGTGAACCGATTGATTTACTCCTCCGTAACGGGAGGAACGTAGCCGTGCTCAAAGGTCTGGGCTTCGTTCATGCAAATCTCGCTGTTAGCGACACGATAGCCCGCGTATTCTCCCGTCGTGATGAGGGGATCGTAAGAGCTGCTGCCATAGGAAATGTAATATTCAGCCCAACCGCCGTAGAGATAACCGGCTGCACCGACTTCAACATATACGCCCTTGACGATTTGGTCGTAGGTCGTGCCCGTGCGGTCGTTATGCAGGAAATCCGCTTCCGCGTCAACCGTGAACTCTTTCTGATTGAGAATATACTGATTCCCCTTGGAGAGATTGCCCGAATCTTTCACGAATACGGTATTGTCCGTGCCGTCCGAAGCGCGCTGGATATTGCCCGCAAAGCCGCCTACGTTATACGCCCCATGCAAAATATTATTCTCAGAGGTGCAACCGTTGAAAGTGATGTGCACGCCGGGATCTGCGCCCATGCCGAGGAGAGTACCGACTTTGCCGAAGCCCCAAACCTCGCTGTTGGTGACGGAGACGTTATTGAAGGTCAGATTGCCGTAGGCGTATGCAACAACGACCCCTACAACATTCCCATAATATTCGCCTTCATTAAAGTGCATGTGCGCGTCATCGAAAGTTACGTTTTGAATGGTGAACGTCCCCGTGACGACGCCGAACATTGCAACGCCGTAAGGATAGGAGGTAGAGGCATCTTCTTCTGTGTGAAGGTTGGAAATGGTGTATCCCTGCCCGTCGAATACGGCATTTTGGAGCGGGCTGTTTTCGGGGCTGAAAATACTGATGGGGTACCAGGTTTGCCCTTCGGGAAACGGAATATCATTCATAAGTTTGATCGTATAATTCGCATACGAAGCTCCCCCATCTACACGTGTTGCCCATGTTTCTAATTGATCTGCGGTTGAAATGTTTTCAACCGGTCCTTCATCATTTTGCCGATACGATCTGAACGCAATGGACGTCAAGCCGCCAGCGCCCTCATACGGCGTCTCCGTTGTGCTTTCCTTGTTACTGTTTACAACAAATCTTTCCCAGTAAATCTCATCCTGATCTTTAATGTACTTCTTATGGTGTACATACAAATTGCCATTGCCATTGACATCGCCTGTATACCCCAACCCAAATTTTTGTACCTTTATTTTGTATTTACCGCGTCCGCCGTCCCCAGGAACTCTGGTAATTCCATCCTTTGTGTAATAATTTGCGTCACTGAAACAATTGTTTGCGCCATTTTGGACAGATACAATATTTCCGACGACGATGCTCTTTTCCGTCTCTGTACCTTCGGCATATCCGACGATCGCAGATCCCGTACACCCAGGAGCTACACGCACCAAGATCTCCTTTACGTAGCATCCGATGACGGAACTGCTGTAAGATGTCCCGAGGATGCCGCCCACATTGGTACCGTCAAAGTAATATCCGTCCGAATCGGGCTTGTTGGCGAATGCCGCTGTGACCGTCATTGCGGAATCGTGGTTGGCAGAGGTTCCCGTTACCGACATGACGGTGCAGTTCTTGATCGCGGCTTCGCTCCCTGTGTTTGCCGTCGTCACCTGAGGTCCTGCGTTCTTTGCATAGCCCGCAATGCCGCCGACGTGGACGAGCCCTTTCACCTTGGTATCGACCACGGTGACCTTGGAAATGCGAACGTCCGTTCCCGTGATGAAGCCTGCGACCGTACCGACGAACGCGTCGCCCGTAACGGTGGCCTTCTCGACGGTGAGATCAGTGACCGTTGCGTTGTTGAGGTATCCGAAGAGCCCCGTGAAGTTGCCGCTGTCCAGCGTAAATCCGCTGATTTTATGACCTTTTCCGTCAAAGTGCCCGCTGAATCCGCCTTCGATATGAGCTTCCGCTTTCAGATCGAGATATGCGCCGTTTGTACGGTCGGTAACGTCTGCCGCGTTGGTGGGAACGCCGACGGGAATGAGCTCCATGCCGCCGAAGTTGATATCGCCGTCCAGCTCGACCGTCGCCTCGGAGAACTTTTTCCCTTCGCCGTATGTAGCGCCGCTGTTCACCGCCTTTGCGAAGGCATTCCACTCATCCGCGTTGGAAATGTGGACGGTATCGCCTTGCACCAAGCTATCGGCGGTAATGATCTTTTCGCTGATCTTATAGCCGCAGACTCGGCACTCCTGCCATTTGATATAGCCCTTCACGGATTCCCCGTCATAATCAACGGTGTAGTAGTCACGCCACGCATGGCCGAACTTTTGAACGGGGGCGTCCCTATGGCTGCAAGTAACCGCATGCCAATGGTCGGTTTCGTCCGACGTCCACCCTTCGGCATAACGGTGGTTCGGATTGCCTGTCGGCTCCGTCACTTGCGTCACCGTTTCGCCGCAGTAGGCGCACTTGAGAATTTGAACCGTTCCAAAGGTGCAATCGTCGTTATAGAGGGTAATCAGAGCATTTTGCCCGGCAGAGGTGGCATGCGTGCATTTCGCCGGAATGAAGAAACTGCTGTTATCTTCAAACAACAGCCAGTATCCGTATATAAATTGATCTGCCTGGATGATACTCCATGTATCGCCCATTTCGTCAAGAGGATTCCGGATGCTCCATTGTCCATAATGTTGTTTGCCATATTGGCGATGTATATATCTGATTTCCTTGATTTGGGAAGCGTTCAGATTGCCGAGGGAGCCCTTGCTGCTCCAATATCCGTTCTTCTGCCAGATTTTTCCCGATTCGGTATCGAGATAGAAATCGTTATCCGCGCCGAGGGCGGGATCGGGGGCGCCTGTGCCCGTCAAAAAGCCCTCGATCGTAGGCGTTACGCCGTCCGAGCCTTTGAGGGAGCCGAGGGGATTCCATGTCCCGTCCGCTTGAAGCTGATAGACCCGAAACTCGCTGTAATCGAGGTAGAAGTCGCCTTCGTGTGCGTCCTCGATCGTTCCGGGAACGCCTTCGCCCGAATGCCAGATGACGCCCTCTCTGCCATCTTTACCTTGCAAGACAAGGAGAGGACTGCCCCAGCCGCCTTCGGTCTTACGGTAGAGTTCGCCCGTCTTGGTGTTGAGGTACAGGTCGTTCGGATTCCCCAGCGTGTCCTGCGGAGCTTCCGTACCGTTGTACCAGCTTCCCGTTTCGCCCGCCGTTGCCTCGCGCCATGTTTTACCTTCCTTGACGTAGCTCGCGAGCGTCTTGGTATTGAGGTAATAGTCCCCCGCTTTCCCGAGACCTTCTGCGGGTTCCGCGTCGCCGTAGTACCACGTCGCTTCGCCTGTGCTTTCGTCAACGTTCGCACTTTCGCTACCGCCGCATGCACTGAGAATCCCCAGCGACAGAACAAGCGCGAGCGCGCAGACGAGCGCGCAGAGCAAAACGGTGAAAGAACGTTTCTTTGTTTTGTTCATAGCATTTCTCCTTTTTCCTTTTATTGATACCGCTTATGCGATATTTTATAAATTTTTTGCCCGTTCAACAGGCGTTTCGGCACAAAATCGGGCACTTATGTGCGATTTTGCGATTGCATGACCCGTTTATATATACAATCCGAGAAATGGAAAATTTTCATTGATCTACCTAATCGATGAAAATTTTACCACGGAGAATTTACCAATAGAGAAAATTATTAGATAAAAATTCAAATTACAGTTGACAAATAATAAGATTTGTTCTATAATAAATCGAAGTAAAGAGGAAGGGGTAAATTTTTTCTTCATCGATTAGGTAGATCCATGAAGTTTTTGCGGAAAGATTTTCTTTCCGTTTTTCTTTTCCTCGGAGAAAAATTTTACCATCTCTCCCCTTCCCCCTTTCCTCCCCACCCTCGCTGCCCCCTTTTAGGGGAAGTCCCCGAACGCAGTGAGGGGAAAAGGGTTTTGAAACCCCTCTGTCACTCACTACGTTCGTGACATCTCCCCTATGAGGGGCGACAAGTAACACCCCCCACCACCGCCTGCGGCGGAGCCTCCCCCCCAAAGGGGTAGGCCTTTCTCGCTGCCCCTTCTAGGGGAAGTCCCCGAACGCAGTGAGGGGAAAAGGGTTTTGAAACCCCTCTGTCACTCACTACGTTCGTGACATCTC
>CANQQY010000023.1 GCA_947626105.1 uncultured Clostridia bacterium
AACAGGGTCGGCCGAATCGCATATACAAGGCAAGAGAACTAACCCCTCGCAAATTTCTTTGACCTTAGTATTCCGCCCGAAGGGCGCTCAAATCATAAAGAAATTTGCGAAACACGTTCTAAAATTACTTGCCTTAGGCGGAATTCATTTCCGCCGCCCCGCGCGCATTCTATTGCACGAAGCGCGGCACGAGCCCGCAAGGGCGAAGTAGGGCGACTCAATTTGCCGAACCCCTTCGGCTTAATGTCCTGTGAAACAGAACAGGGTCGGCCGAATCGCATATACAAGGCAAGAGAACTAACCCCTCGCAAATTTCTTTGACCTTAGTATTCCGCCCGAAGGGCGCTCAAATCATAAAGAAATTTGCGAAACACGTTCTAAAATTACTTGCCTTAGGCGGAATTCATTTCCGCCGCCCCGCGCGCATTCTATTGCACGAAGCGCGGCACGAGCCCGCAAGGGCGAAGTAGGGCGACTCAATTTGCCGAACCCCTTCGGCTTAATGTCCTGTGAAACAGAACAGGGTCGGCCGAATCGCATATACAAGGCAAGAGAACTAACCCCTCGCAAATTTCTTTGACCTTAGTATTCCGCCTGAAGGGCGCTCAAATCATAAAGAAATTTGCGAAACCTTTACTTATCTTTATTCGTTTTCAGAATCTCCATGAAAACTTCGCTCGGGACTTCGACGGTGCCGATCTGGCGCATGCGCTTCTTGCCTTCCTTCTGCTTTTCGAGGAGCTTCTTTTTTCTTGTGATGTCGCCGCCGTAGCACTTGGCGAGGACGTCCTTTCTCACCGCTTTCACCGTCTCGCGGGCGATGATCTTTCCGCCGATCGCCGCCTGTACGGGAATTTCAAAGAGCTGGCGGGGAATGGCGTCCTTCAGGTTTTCGCAGAGCGTTCTGCCCCGCGTATAGGCGCGTTCCTCGTGGACGATGGTGGAGAGCGCGTCGCAGATCTCGCCGTTGAGCAGGATATCGAGTTTCACGAGCCTGCTCTTTTGGTACCCCGCGATCTCGTAGTCAAAGCTCGCATAGCCCTTCGTGCGGCTTTTCAGTTCGTCGAAAAAGTCGTATACGATCTCGTTGAGCGGCAAGAGATATTCGAGCTTCACCCGCCGCGCGTCGAGATAGGTCATGTCCTTGAAGGTGCCCCGTTTATCTTGGCAAAGGTCCATAATGGAGCCGAGATAGTCGGGCGGGGAATAGATCTCCGCTTTCACGACGGGCTCTTCCATACTCTCGATCTCGGAGACGGGGGGAAGATGGGAGGGGTTGTCCACATAAAACTGAGAGCCGTCCGTCTTGTGGACGAGATAGGAGACGGAGGGGGCGGTCGTGATGATGTCGAGATTGAATTCCCGCTCGATGCGCTCCTGAATGATCTCCATGTGCAGAAGTCCCAAAAATCCGCAGCGGAAGCCGAAGCCGAGCGCAACGGAATTGTCGGGTTCGAAGATGAGGGAAGCGTCGTTGAGTTTGAGCTTTAAGATCGCCTCTTTGAGATCGAGGAACTTGCTCCCGTCGAGGGGATAGATGCCGCAAAAGACGACGGGCTGCACCTTTTTATAGCCGGGAAGCGGGGGCGTGTCGGGCTTGTCGGCGAAGATCACCGTGTCGCCGACCGCGACTTCCTCGATGGATTTGATGCTCGCCGCGATGTAGCCGACCTCTCCCGCGAGGAGCTTCTCTTTGGGTTGCAGGGCGGGGGAGAACGCGCCGACCTCGGTCACGTCGTACGTCTTGTCCGAAAGGCAGGCCTTGATCTTATCGCCCACCATCACGCTCCCGTCCTTGACGCGGACGAAGAGAATGACGCCCTTGTAATTGTCGTAATAGCTGTCGAAGATGAGGGCTTTCAGGGGGGCGTCGGTGTCCCCTTCGGGGGGCGGAACGAGCTTGACCACCGCCTCCAAAATATCGCGGATATTCGTTCCTTCCTTGGCCGAAACGCAGGGGGCGTCGCTTGCGTCCAGCCCGATGACGTCCTCGATCTCCGCCTTGGTCTCGTCGATCCGTGCGGACTGTAAGTCAATTTTATTGATGACGGGGACGATTTCGAGATTGTTTTCGAGGGCGAGATAGACGTTTGCGAGCGTCTGCGCCTCTACCCCCTGCGTCGCGTCCACGACGAGGATCGCCCCCTCGCAGGCGGCAAGGGAGCGGGATACTTCATAGGTAAAGTCGACATGCCCCGGGGTGTCGATGAGGTTGAATTCGTATTCCTGCCCGTCGAGCGCGGTATAGTACATGCGGACGGGGGCGAGTTTGATGGTGATGCCGCGCTCCCGTTCGATGTCCATGCTGTCGAGAAGCTGTTCTTCCATGTCGCGCTTACTCACTTGTCCCGTAAGCTCCATGATACGGTCGGCAATGGTGCTCTTGCCGTGGTCGATGTGGGCGATAATGCAAAAATTGCGTAAATTCCGATTGGGTTTTGCCATAATTTCATTATAACGGTTTTGAAACAAGATTGCAAGCGTTTCCGAGGCTTCCCTTAGCTCCCCTTGTAGGGGAGCTGTCACGCGCCCTTGCGCGGCTGAGGGGTTTTTGAAAACCCTATCCCCCGCTGCGCGGGTACTTCCCCTAAGAGGGGAAGTAAGGGGTGCGGCGTCATCCTGAGCCTCTACCGCGTCATCCTGAGCCTCTACCGCGTCATCCTGAGCGTAGCGAAGGATCCCGATAAACGAAGTCCGAACTTTCATCCTCGGGATTCTTCACCCCCTACGGGGGTTCAGAATGACGCGGGGGTCGCTACGCGGGTACTTCCGCTAAGAGGGGAAGCAAGGGGGGGCGGCGTCATCCTGAGCCTCTACCGCGTCATCCTGAGCCTCTACCGCGTCATCCTGAGCGTAGCGAAGGATCCCGATAAACGAAGTCCGAACTTTCATCCTCGGGATTCTTCACCCCCTACGGGGGTTCAGAATGACGCGGGGGTCGCTACGCGGGTACTTCCGCTAAGAGGGGAAGCAAGGGGGACTTAAAACTTGCCCCTCCCCCTGCGTAAGGGGGAGGGGTAGGGAAGAGGGTTCGCCTCTTCCGCACATCAACCGAACACCACGCTGTACGCCTCTTCGCGCAGGTCAAAGAGAACATTGTCCGCGAGCGCGGGGGCTTTCTCCTCGCCCTCATAGAGGCACTCCCGCACGTCGAGCCCGAAGAGCGTCCCCGCGTGTACGCATGCGCTCAAATATGCCCCGACGTACCCTTGGTGGCGGTTGTCCGTATCCCAAAGATAGTACGCCTTCTCGTCTTGGTGCGCCCCGTAGATTTCCGTAAACGCCTTCCCGACATACGAGATGAGGGAGATCCCGCAGTCATCGGCGGCTCTTTCGTATACCGTTTTGAGCTCCGCTTCCATATCGGCGACGGTGGTGTTTCTCGCCTTCGCCGAGGCGGGGGAGCCCCACGTTTCGTAGAGGACGACCTCTGCGCGGCTCTGCGTCGCGGCGGCCTTCTCTTGAATCGCCCTGACGCCGCTCTCAAAGTCGGAAAATTTGTCGATGGAGTCGGTGCTGTGTTCCTGTAAGACGATATAATCGAAGTCGTGCACGGCGTTGAGGAGCAGGTCGACCTGCTTTCCGCACGCGTCCTGCGGATTTGCATGATCTTTGAGATGCCACCCCGGACCCGTGATCATATACGTCTCGCAGGCGGCGCCGAGATCTTCCGAGATTGCGTCGAAGATCCCCGGGACGCCCGTGCCGGGATCCTCATATCCGTTGCGGTAGGTAAAACTGTTCCCGATAAAGAGGACTTTGTAAAACTCCCATGCGACGGGCATACCCGTGCCGTCGTAGCGGAAGTAACGGCGTTCGGCGGAATGCAGACCGTCCGTGACGTCGCCCGTGCTCTTGTCCTGCTGCCAGTAGACGTCGGCAGTCTCGGGCAGAGTTTCGCTGTAATAATAGACGTCCACCGCCCCCAAATCCGTCGCGGCGGCATTTTCGGCGAACAGCTTGACTTCCATCCCCGCCGCACCGCTGCCGATGAGCGCAACGCTCTCGGGGAGCAGGATATAGGGCACGGGGATGCCGCGGAAGGCGTTGGATCCGATCGAGGTGACCTTGGAGCCCACCTCGACCGCCTCAATGGTACCGCACTGAGAATACCACGGCTGGGTGCCCTCTTTGAAGTCGCGCATCTCGCCCTCACCTTCGACGACGAGGGTGCGCTTCCCGTTCTTCTCTTCCAAAAATGCCGTGAGGCTCCCGTCCCCGTCCTTGGAAATGTCCCACGTTTCCCCGCCGCAAGCGGAGAGAACGGGCAGGACAAGCGCCGCAGAGAGCAAAACACAAAAAAGCTTTTTCATGAAAATTCTCCTTACCATTGATTGTATCATACGGAAGCGCTTCCGTCAAGAGAAGCGTGCCTTTTCAACCCTTGCATTTTTTGTGCCGCCGTGCTATAATGGGGGCATGAACATCGAACCCTTTCTCAAAACGAATCCGTTTGCACACCGCGGGCTTCACGGGGGTACCATGCCCGAGAACTCCCTCTCCGCTTTTCGCGCCGCCGTTGAAAAAGGCTATGGCATCGAGACGGATATCCGCTTCACAAAGGACAAAAAAATCGTCGTATTCCACGACGACGATCTTCTCCGCATGACGGGGGATAAGCGGCAGGTTTCGGACTGCACCTATGAGGAGCTTGCGACCTTGACGCTCCTTCCCGAGACCTCGCGTCATCCCGCCCCCGACTCTCCGCGTCATCCTGAGCCGCCGTCTTGTCCCGACCTCGGTTCCCCGCGTCATCCTGAGCGTAGCGAAGGATCCCCTCAAACGGAGTTCGAACCCGCGCATATTCCGCTGTTTTCCGACTTTTTGGAAGAAATCGGCGGGCGCGTTCCCCTTCTCATCGAGATCAAGAATATGGCGGGCGTGAAGGCGGGGGAGATCGCGGGGGCGCTGTCCGAGGCGATGCGCGGATATCGCGGCGAATATGCCGTCCAGTCCTTCAACCCGCTGTATGTGCACGCCTATAAAAAATTGCACAGGGATATTATGTGCGGCGTGCTCGGGACGGCGGAACAGGGGGCGGCGAAGGGTTTTCAGGCGTTTGCGATCAAGCATTTGCCCCTGAATTTTTACACAAAGCCCGATTTTATCAGCTACCGTAAAGAGGATCTGCCCCGCAAAAAGATCGCGCGCTTCAAGGGCGCGCGTCTTGCTTGGGTCGTGCGCTCTCCTTCCGAGGAATCCCGCTTCCGCCCCTTTGTCGATAATATTATCTTTGAGGACTATCTTCCGTAAGTTTCGCTCGATTTCTTTATGAAAGTCCGCCCTTTTCGGGCGGACTTTCAAAATAAATACGAGCGAGGGGTTCGTAGTGTTATTCCGACATGCCTTTCCCTCGGCTCCCCTCGTAGGGGAGCTGTCACGCCGCCCTTGGCGTGACAGAGGGGTTTCCTCTCTTACGTCATGCTGAGCGAAGTCGAAGCATCACCTTATTATACTGTGGTGACCCTTCGACTGCGCTCAGGGTGACGCATTTAGAACCATTGCCCGCCTCTCGGCTCCCCTCGTAGGGGAGCTGTCACGCCGCCCTTGGCGTGACTGAGGGGTTTCCTCTCGGCGCTCCCCTTTACTGCCAATCGCAGACGTTTACCCAGCTTGCAAGGAATTCCGCTTCGCCGGGCTTGTTCTTCACGGACTGCGAGGCGGCGACAATGGGCAGAATGCGCTGGACGTATTGGATCGCCGTGTCTGTCTTGGTGCAGAAGAGCCTCAAATACTTCTCCGCAAGCTCGTCCCGCTTTTGCAGTTTGAAGATGAGGTACGTCCTCGCGGCGTCCGCCGACCCGTTGCCCTGCGTCGCATGCGACCAGTCGATGATATACGGCGTACCGTCCGCCTTGATGATGACGTTCGAGGGCTGGAAATCGCCGTGGCAGAGCTTGTTGTGGCGGGGCAGACCGTCCAGCCGCACATGCAGGTCGTACCGCACGGTCGCGGGGAACGCGCTCGCCGAGATCTTGGCGTGCATCTTATCTCTCAAGTGCCCGAGGAGCGGCACTTTTTCTTTGCTCATCGCGATTTGAAGATCGACGAAATATTCGAGGTACTCGTCCGTCTTTTCGGGATGTTTTTGCATGAGCGATTCGAGCGTCTCCCCCTCGATAAACTCCCAGATGAGCGACCATTTTCCCCCGATGACTTCCACGCCGAGCACCTTGGGGATATTGAGCTTCGTCTCTTCGACGCGCGCCTGGTTGAGCGCCTCGTTCAGGATCCCCGCCTTGGAGTAGCGTTCGTCAAAGGATTTGATGAGCCTGTCGCCGTCACGGTAGAGTTTCTTGCCTGCGCTTTCGTGAATAAGTTCCATGGTATCCTCCTGTCGCGCGGGGAGTTATCCCGCAATTCTGTTCATCGTTATTATACACCCAAAACAGGCGAAAGTAAAGACGGTTTTTGAAATTTGTGATTCGATCCGAAAGGGGCGTTTTATAAAAAAGAGCGGCGGGACGTCTCCCGCCGCTCTTGCGCTTTCAAGATCCTTATGTTATTCCTCATCCTCGGGGAAGAGGACGGAGAGCGTTTCGAGCCGCTCTTTCAAAAGCAAAAGCCGCTTTCCGTCGCTCGTCGCGTTTTCCTTTTCATTCTTCGCGCAGAGCCGCACCGCGCCGAAGAGCTTTACCCCGAACACGGCGGTGACGGTGAGCGCGAGGAAGGTGAGCACGCCGAATACGATCGAGAGGATCAAGGGCAAATTGCTCTGCGTGCGGAGAATATTGTCGAAACTGATGGCGGTGACGACCGCAAAGATCGCCGTCAAAAACAGGGAGACGCAGGTGAAGATCGTGTAGTGGTTGCGGTTCGCCGCAAACGCCGCCCGCCGCACGCTCCGCTTTTCCTCCTCGATGGGACGAAGCTCGTCCGCCTCTTGTTTGTATGCGTCACGCTCGGCGCGCAGGGCGCCGCCCATTTTTTCGAGGAGAGGGGCATGTCCCACGGTGAGCCGCGCGAGCTCTTGCGCATGCTCTTCGGTATAGAGGGGCTCGGTCACGGTGAAGTTCTGCGTCACGGCGGCAAAATAGCCCAGCGCGGCGTCGGGATCTTCCCCGTCATAGACGACCGCCTGCCCGAACGCATTTTCCGCAGCCGCAAAATCGCCCGCCGCAAGATGCGCGTTGCCCTCTTCCGTCAGCCGCTTGCACTCCCTGATCGCCTCTTGCCTTGCCTTTTCGCGCTTTTCGAGCTCCTCTTTGAGCTGCGACGGCGTAAGCCCCACAAGATCCTCATCATACTCTTCGTCGGGAAGGGTGAGGGTCACTTCCTCTTCGGAAGCCCCGTCCGCGCCTTCCACGGCGTCCGTTTCGCCCTCCGCCGTGCGTTTGAGGCGGATCCCTCTGCTTTCATCTTTGTCGAGAATTCTTTCTTCCATATCAGCCTCCCGTCCCCTCGTCCTCCCCGAGGACAAAGGGGTTTTTGATTTCCTTGTTTGTTTTCGGATAGAAACTCTTGGCGACGATCGCGCGGCTCTTCCCGCGGTATCGGCTCTTCGCCCATTCGGCAAGTTCCCTCGTTTCGAACAGGGCGAAGGAAGCGCTCCCCGAGCCCGTCATCGCCGCTCCGAGGGGGGAGAAGGCGCGCGCTTCGGCGTACGCTTCTTTGACCGTCCCGCAAAGGGAAGCCGCCGCGTCGTACAGACGGTTGGAAAAGCGCTGCGCCGCCCATGAGAGCATGCCGCCGCGGATCAGGCGGACGGCCTCCTCCGTGCAGGGCGCGTAGGATGGTTGCAACCTGTCGTATTCCCCATAGCATTCCCGGGAAGAGACCCCTTCCTTCGGACAGAGGAGCAGAAAGTGCATTTCGGGCTCTTCGGGAAGATGTTCGATGATTTCTCCCCGTCCCCGCATGCGCGCCAGCCCGCCCGTGAGGAGATACTTTGTATCGCTTCCGAGTTCGTCCGCGAGCGATTCCACCGCACCCATGTCCGAGACCCCATAGAGACGTTTCATGCCGAGGAGCACGCCCGCGGCGTCTGCCGAGGAGCCGCCGAGCCCCGCGCCGACGGGAATGTTTTTGTAGACCGTAATGTCCGCGCCCGTCGTCGAGAAGGCGGCGGAGAAGCGTTCCGCGGCACGCAAGGCGTTGTTTTCTTCGGGGGGGATGCTCTCGCTCCCCATGCCGTGCATGACGACCGAACTTCTTCCGTCCTTACGCTTTTTAAGAACGATGCGGTCGGAGAGGTCGACCGTGACGACGAGAGAATCGAGCATATGATACCCGTTTTCTTTCCCCGTGACGTCGAGGGTGAGATTGAGTTTAGCGTTGGCATTGAGCCGTACGACGTTCATCATGGGTATTGTAGCACAGATTTTTATGAATTGCAAACATTTCGCTCGATTTCTTTTGCGCTCGCGCCTTGTCGGCGAGCGCAAAAGAAATCGAGCGAGGGGTTAGTGCGTATGCCTTGTATGAGCGATTCGGCCGCCCCTGTTCTGTTTCACAGGACAGTAAGGCTCCCGTAGGGTGCCAAATGTGGGCGTGCAGCGGCGGGAAACCCGCCTCGCACCGTTGATTTAGAACTCGCCCCACCCCCCTACCCCCTTCCCAAGGAGGGGGACTAAGGGGGTGGGCAATGGTTCTCAATTACGTCATGGTGAGCGTAGTCGAACCATCACCTTATGATAATGCGGTGACCCTTCGACTGCGCTCAGGGTGACGTGATTGAGAATGCGTGCGGGGCAGGGTGACGTTATAAGAGCAGATCTTTGCATTGACAAAATTGCCGCCCCGTGGTATGATATCGCCGAGGGGCGCCCGCCTCACACCGCCGCCCCAAAAAGGGGGGCGGTTTCGCGGAGGACAACATGCTGCTCAACGGCGATAAACTTTATATGATCCCCGCTTCTTCCACCTTGCAGTGTATGGGTTTTCTTTTGGCGGGAGAAGGGGACGTCATCGGGATCGACGCCTGCACGGAGTTCGAGACGGAGACTTTGGAGCGCACCGTGCTTGCGCTCGGCGGGACGGTGCAATGTTGGTTTCTGACGCACGCCCATTTCGACCACATCGAGGGGCTCATCGGGCTTCTTGTCCGCAACAGGGTGAAGGTGGAACGCATCTGCTATCTCTTTCCGCCGGTCTCATTCGTCGAACAGGAGGAAAGAGGGCTGCCGCGCACCACCCATGTCAACGAGCTGGAGACGCTGATCAAGGAGCGCCGCGTGCCCGTGGTGCGCCCCGTAAAGGGGAAGCGCATGCAAGTCGGGCACTTCCGCGTGACTCCGCTGTCGGACGGCGTTCCGGCGGGAGACGTCAATTCTTCGAGTATCGTATACCGCGTGGAGACGAAGGGCGCGCCCGTGCTCTTCCTCGGCGATATGAACGAGCGCGCGGAGCAAACACTGCTCGGCGAGTTCCCCGAAGAGCTCAAGTGCCCCGTCGTTCAAATGGCGCACCACGGGCAGAACGGCGTTTCGGAGGCGTTCTATCGGCATATTCAACCCAAGGTATGCCTCTGGCCCACGCCCGAATGGCTCTGGAACAACGACGCGGGCGAGGGGCCCGGGACGGGACCTTTTACGACGCTTTTGACCCGTGCGTGGATGGAAGCGCTCGGCACGACAAATTATCGGTTTGAAAAGGACGTCACCGTCCTCGAATGAAAGCGGCCTCCCCCGCAATTTATAGGAGTTCGCAATAGTAAAAAAATGTACGGTTTGTTGCTTGCAGTAATTTATCTTGTGTTTATTAGTTTGGGACTCCCCGATTCCCTTCTCGGATCGGGTTGGCCCGCAATTCACACGGAACTGAATCTTCCTGTTTCGTATATGGGTTTTGTTTCTATGACGATCTCATGCGGGACGGTTATATCAAGTCTTTTATCCGATAAACTTACGAAAAAAATCGGAACGAGAGCCGTTGTTTCTATCAGTATCTTTCTTACGGTAGCGGCATTGTTTGGTTTTTCGTTTTCTACCCGATTTTGGATGCTTATCGTTTTTGCCATTCCCTACGGCTTGGGTGCAGGCGCAATAGATGCCGCATTAAATAACTATATTGCATTGCACTTTAAGGCAAAACATATGAGCTGGTTGCATTGTTTTTGGGGCGTCGGAACGATCGTCAGCCCGTTTATTATGGGTTATGCAGTCACGAATGCCACGTGGCATGACGGTTATCGTATCGTAGGATTCATACAGCTTGCGATTGCAATTATTATGCTGCTTTCTCTGCCGCTTTGGAAAGTAAACAAAAATACAGCCGAAGAGCAACCGCAAAAGAGCGTCGGACTGATCGGCGCGCTTAAAATCAAAGGCGTCCCGTTTTTACTTCTCGGCTTTTTTGCTTACTGCGCCGCAGAAGCGACCACAATGTATTGGGCAAGCACCTATTTCGTTGAAGTCAAGAAAATTTCGGTAGAACAGGCGGCAAATTTGGCATCGCTGTTTTATATAGGCTTGACGGCAGGGAGATTTATAAGCGGCTTTATCACCGAAAAATTGGGCGATAGGAAAATGATCATCATCGGTACTTGCATTTTGATTTGCGGGATTGTTTTATTATTGCTTCCCATAAATTCCTATGTGTTTGCGATCGCCGCGTTTATCGTGATTGGATTGGGGTGCGCGCCGATTTATCCGTGTATTATACATTCTACGCCGAACCATTTCGGTGCGGAAAATTCAGGCGCGATCATCGGCATACAAATGGCAAGCGCTTATATCGGAACGACCGTAATTCCACCGTTGTTTGGGCTTATCGGTAACGCAGTCGGATTTACTATCATGCCCATTTATTTGTTGATTTTTGTCATCCTAATGATAACAATGACGGAACTGACTTTTCATATTACGAAGAACAATAGCGCAACAATTGATAAATAAGGCGATAAATTTCAATTTAGTGAAGCATAAAGAAGGCGAGGGCGGTTTGCTCTCGCTTTTTGCAAATAAAAAATGAGACGCAAGTTATGTTCAACTTACGTCCCATTTACTCGTCTTCTGCGCAAAAATCCCGCCGATTTATCGGCGGGATCTGGCGCAGAAGACGAGATTCGAACTCGTGCTACCTTTCGCAGGTACTACTCCCTTAGCAGGGGAGCCCCTTGAGCCTCTTGGGTACTTCTGCAAGCTCAATCAAAATGAAATTGTTACGGCGAGGAAGTTTCGCACTCTTTGGGGAGATCAAAACCTCGACCCGACAGACCCGAAACCTCGGCTCAACAGTATCAATATAACACAAATTCGGAGGAATGTCAAAGTATATTCTTTGAAAATCCGAAAAATTTTCGAAAAATTCTCCGCATGCCCCTTGCGGAAGGTTCGATCTTATGTTAAAATGTTGTTATAGGGGGTATCTATGAACATTTGGCACGACATTGACGAAAAGCGCATTACACCCAAATCGTTTGAAGCTCTGATCGAGATCCCGAAGGGGAGCAAGGCAAAGTACGAGCTCGACAAGGAGACGGGCATTCTGCGCCTCGACCGCGTTCTCTACACCTCTACCGTATATCCCGCGAATTACGGGTTCATTCCGCGCACCTATGCGGACGACGGAGATCCCTTGGACGTTCTCGTGCTCACCAACGAAGTCATCCATCCCATGACGCTGGTCACATGCTATCCGATCGGCGTCATCAAGATGATCGACGGCGGCGAGCTGGACGAGAAGATCATCGCGATCCCCGTCAGGGATCCTTCCTATAATGAGTATTACGACATTCACGAACTTCCCAAGCATATTTTCGATGAAATGATGCACTTCTTCGAGGTCTACAAGACGCTCGAACACAAGCAGACGACCGTCCGTGAGATCGCCCACAGGGATGAGGCGATCGAGTGCGTCGCGAGATGTATCGAACTATACCGCGAGAAGTTTGTCAAATAGGGGGAAAACTATGAAACTTGTTTTTTTCGGGGATTCCATCACCGAAGCGGGAAGAAATTTGTCCGATCCCACCGATCTCGGCGAGGGTTTCGTAAAGATCGCGGCGGGGAAACTCCGTCCGCTCTATCCTGATATTGATTTCGAGATTCTGAACTACGGCGTCGGGGGGGACCGCACCTGCGAACTCCTTGCGCGGGTGGATGAAGTTGTGGCGCAGAAGCCCGATTTTGTCGTCCTCGAAGTCGGCATCAACGACGTGTGGCGGCGGTTTACGCTGGACGAGATCGTGACGGAAGAGGAGTTCGAGGCGAACTATTCCGCCCTCGTGGAAAAGTTGAAGGCGGCGGGGGCGAAACTCATTTTGATCCAGCCTTACGTGCTCGGCATGACGGACAAGCGGCGCTTCCGTCCCTATCTCGAGCCCTATAAAGAGATCATCGGCAAGATCGCACGGCGCGAGGGATTGCCGCTCATTCCGCTCGACGAGATCTTTAACGGCGTCACGCAGGATATCAATCCTGCGAAGTTCTCGGAGGACGGCGTCCACCCCACGCACCGCGGCTGCCGCTATATCGCCGACCTTGTCATCAAAGAATTGAAAAAAACATTATAATTTCGCTCGATTTGTTTTTTCATACACCCTTTCCGCCTCTTTTAGGCGGAAAGGGTGTTTTTCAAAACAATCGAGCGAGGAGTTAGTATTTTTACCTTGTAATTACGATTCGCCCGCCACCATTTTATTTCACAGGACATTAAGGCTCCCGTAGGGTGCCAAATGGGGGCGTGCAGCGGCGGGTGGCGACCCGCCTCGCACCGTAATTGGGAACAAAGGGCTCGTCTTGTCGCCCCTTATAGGGGAGATGTCACGAGCTTGCGAGTGACAGAGGGGTTTTGAAACCCTTTCGGCTCACTATGTTCGCCACTTCCCCTAAGAGGGGAAGCCGAAGGGACTTACCGCTCATCCTGCCCCTTTTTACCGCGTCATCCTGAACCCCGTAGGGGGTGAAGGATCCCGAAGAACGGAGTCCGAACTCTCATCCTCGGGATTCTTCGCGTTGCTCAGAATGACGCGGAGGGTGGACGATCTCTTCTTACCTTCCCCCCGAAGGGGGAAGGCTTTGCGCCGAGAGGGGCTACGCGGGGACTTGACTTTTTTGTGCGGGCGAGGTATAATCCGCATATGAACGTTTATCTCGACTATGCGGCGACGGCGCCGTTGAGAGGGGAAGCGCTCGGCGCGATGCTCCCTCTTCTCAAAGAGAATTTCGGAAATCCCGATTCGCTCCACACATTCGGCAGGAACGCCGCCCACGCCGTGACGGACGCGCGCGACCGCATTGCCGCCGTCTTGGGGGTCAAGCCGAACGAGGTCTACTTTACGTCCGGCGGCACGGAAGCCGACAACTGGGCGATGCGGCGTCTCGGAAGGGGCGACGCGCTCTTTTCCTCCGCCGAACACGCGGCGGTTCTCTCCTCCGCCGCGCTTAGGGACGTCGGGAAGGGCATACCGTGTCCGATCCATCAGGACGGGATCGTCCGTACGGAAGATTTTGAGCATACCATGTCCGCAAACGTGGGGCTTGTTTCGGTCATGGCTGTCAATAACGAGACGGGATGTATCCAGCCCATCCGTGAACTTGCCGCCCTTGCGCATGCGCACGGCGCTTTCTTTTTTACCGACTGCGTGCAGGCGGCTTCCTGCCTGAACCTTATGGAGATTTTACGCTACGCCGACGCCGCCGCCCTCTCCGCACATAAGATCGGAGGGCCGAAAGGGGTCGGCGCGCTCATCGTCAAAAAGGGCGTGCCCTTTCAGCCGCTCATCGCGGGCGGGGAGCAGGAGCGGGGGCTGCGCGGGGGCACATTGAACGCAGCGGGGATCGTCGGATTCGCCGCCGCGCTCGAACTCGCACAGGCGGAGCGGGAACATTTTTGCGCCCATACGGGGCGGCTCCGCGCCATGTTCGAGGAAAAGATCCTCTCCGCGCTCGGGGACGGGGCGAGGGTCGACGGCGAAAACCGTGCGCCGAACATCTCCCACATCACTTTTGCAAGGGGCGGCGAGGCGTTTTTGAATCTTCTCGATCTCAACGGCGTCGCCTGTTCGGGGGGAGCCGCCTGTTCCGCGCATGCGGGACTTCCCTCGCACGTCCTTCTCGCAATGGGAAGGAGTGCGGAAGAGGCAAAGCGCGGCGTCAGATTCTCCTTCGGGGCGGAGACGACGGAAGAGGAGACCCTCTTCGCCGCGGAGACCGTCGTTCGTCTCCTTTCACGTTGAGACTTTCGAAAATCCTCTATAATTCAACCCCTGTCGGGCGGATTCGACAGGGATTTTTTCTTCTAAACGCGTTCATGCGGGCATACATTATGATTGCTACGGCGGGCAAGCGCCGCAAAAATCAACAAAAAGAGGTGGAAGCATGAACGAAGAATTGAGCTATGCCGAGATGCTCGAGATCCCCGTGGAGACGGTCACGGTGAATCACACGAAACGCAAGAAAAAGGAACCCAAAGAGGCGGAGCCCGATCTGAAAGACCGCCTTGTCGAGCAGGTCAACGACCGCATGCAGGAGACGGAAGATCCGCTCTTCGCGCAGAGCCTGCCCATCGAACGGGAAGAAAAGCCCGTGAGCGGCAAAGAAAAGAGGATGAAGCGGCTTCTGATCGGGGAATTTGCCGCGGTGTGCGCCCTCTGCGCCGCGATCTTCCTTACGAACATCTTTCTGCCCGCAAGCGCGATCAATACCTTTGTGCGCGGGCTCTTCCACGGGGAAGCCGAGGCGGCGGATACCCGCACCTATGCGGACTTCACCCTCTCGCCCGTCGTCAACGATTATGTGGACGTCGAAATGACGGTTTCCGACACGGGCATTCTCTCCTTCACGGCGCAGTGCGCGGTATACGCCCCCTGCGAGGGAGAGGTGACTTCGGTGAACGGGGACGACGAAAACGGCTATACGGTGGAACTGAAACACTCCGATTCCTTCTCGACGATCATCAGCGGGCTGGACGACGTCTATTTCTCTGTCGGGCAGACCGTAAAGAGCAATGTGCCGCTCGCATATTCGGACGGCGAAGGGAGCGTCCGTGTGATGTTCTATGAAAACGGGGATCTCCTGACGGGTTACACCGTTGCCGAAAACACGCTTGCGTGGAGCTAAACTGCGGATCCACCCCCTCTTTTTTGCCGCGGGGGTGATCTCGGCGTTTACGGGAACTCTCTTTCTCTTTCTGGCGGCGGTGCTCGCCGCCCTCGAGCACGAATGCGCCCACGCCTTTGCGGCGCGCAGATACGGCTATGCGCTCGACAGCGTGACGCTCATGCCGTACGGGGCGGTCGTTTCGGGGGATCTTGCCGGGATCCCGCCCAAGGAAGAGATCGCGGTGCTCCTTGCAGGGCCGCTTGCAAACGCCGCGACGGGATTCTTTTTCGTCGCGCTCTGGTGGCTGTATCCCGAGACGTATGCCTATACCGACGTTGCGGCGTACGTCTCCTTTTCGCTCTTTTTCGTGAACCTTCTCCCCGCGTGGCCGCTGGACGGCGGAAGAATTCTGCGCGTCCTTCTGCGCCCGCTCGGAGAGGGACGGGCGGCGGCGGTCTGCCGCGCGCTCTCCTTCGTCACGGCGGCGGGGATCCTCGGATATTTCGTCTATACCTGTTTTTCGGAGCCCGCGTTCTCCGCACTCTTCTTTGCGCTCTTCCTTGCGGCGGGCGCGTTCGGGGGCGCGAGGTACAGCCGCATCGTCTTTTCCCGCGAAAAAACGCTTGCCCGCGGGGTGGAGGAGCGGCGCATTGCGATCTCCGCCGACGCCGCCCTTTCGGACGGGCTGCGCTTTCTGCGCGAGGATAAGTATCTTACTCTCCTTCTGTTCGAGGGGGAAACCTTTCTTGCCGAAATGAGCGAGGAAGAATTTTTCCGCGCGCTCGAGCGCGGGGACTATTCCGCGCGGCTCAAAGAGTTTGTTTCGCCGTAAAAAAGCGGAAACCCCTTGAAAAACCCGAAATTATATGATACAATCATGGCGAAAGAGGAACTACGGTGAAGGAAAGCAAGAAAGAATGGTTTTTCGACCGCTTCTGCGGAACGCAGGTGGTCGTCTATACGGAGGACAGAAAGATCGTCGAGGTCGGCGTCGAGAGCGACAAGGGCGGGGATCTTCTCGGCAATATCTATAAGGCGAAAGTCTCGAACGTCGTGCCGGGCATACAGGCGGCGTTCGTCGACTGCGGAATGGAGCGGAATTGCTATCTTCCGTTCAACGAAGGCCCCGCGCGTTTGAGCTCTTACGACGGGTCGGCGGTCGTCAAGGAGCGCAGGACGCCCAAAGAGGGGGACGAATTTCTCGTGCAGGTCGTCAAGCTCCCCCGCGGGAACAAGGGGGCGAAGGTCACCTGCGACCTCTCTTTCGTCGGAAAGACGCTCATCTATCTTCCCAATACCGACTTTTTGGGCATCTCGCGCAAGATCACAGGCAAGTCGGTCCGCGAGAGCTTTCTCAAAGAGGCGGACAAGCTCCGCGAACCGGGGGAGGGATTCATCGTGCGGACGGCGGCGGAGACCGTCACGCGCCGCCACCTCCAAACGGAGTCCGAATATCTCAAACGGATGTACCGTTCCGTCCTCGCGGCGGCAAAGACTGCGCCCGTCGGGAGCGCTGTCTACCGCGAATGGGATCTTCCCGTCAAAGTCATGCGCGATTCGCTCGGCGGCGTTTCGGGCATCTATGTCGGGGATAAGGAGCTCTACGAGCGCGTCCTCTACTTTGCGAGAATGCGCCCCGACGTGGACGAGGAAAAGGTGATCCTGTACACGGGCGATCGCACCATGTTCGCGCACTATGGGCTGTCCGAACAGATCTACGCGCTGTCCGATACGCGCGTCCTTTTGGAAAACGGCGGTACGCTCGTCATCGACGCGACAGAGGCAATGACGGTCATCGACGTCAATTCGGGCAAATATATCGGGGACGTCGATCTCGAAAGCACGGTATTCGAGACCAATCTCATCGCGGCGCGGGAGATCGCGCGGCAGTTGCGCCTTAGGAATATCGGCGGGATCGTCGCCGTGGACTTTATCGATATGACGGACGAAGAGCACCGCCTCGCCGTCGACAAGGAGCTTGCGGACGCGCTCGCGGGGGACAAGGCCAAGTGCAGGGCGTTCCCCATGACCGAGATGTGCGTCACGCTGATCGCGAGGCAGAGGAAGAACAACGAATTGAAATCCTTCCTGCTCAAACCCTGCCCGCATTGCACGCGGCAGGGGTATGTGCTCTCCGACGTGTACATGGCGATGCGGATCCGCGGCGAGATCGTCGATTGCTTTGCGAAGGGATACCGTTCCGTCATCATCGAACTCAACCGCAGTCTCATGGAGAAGATCCTCTCCGAAGGGTATTTCAGAAAGGAAGCGGAGGGCGCATGGCGCGGGAAGAGAATATATATGATCGGGCACCGCACCTATCACGAGGAGTACTTTTCCGTCCGCGGGGACAATTCCCGCGTGCTCACTCTCCCCGACAACGCGCAGATCTTGTATTGACCCCCAAAAAGCGGGGACATAACGGCAACCCTCACGGGTTGCCTTTTTTTGTGATCATCTGATTTTCATCTAGACAATCCGTCTAATTTTAAGATAAAATGTGTAGTTTTGCGTAAAATTTTTCTATGGATAAAAAATTTTGCCAGAACTTAAAGACGATCCGCAGGAGTTACGGGTTCACCCAAAAACAGGTAGCGGGGGAGCTGGGAGTTGTGGAAAGCTGTTATGCGAATTGGGAACAGGGACGGACGGAACCCAATATCGAAATGCTGCGAAAATTGGGAGAGATCTTTCAGGTCAGTCTTGACGAGCTCATCAACGGGGATTAAGTTTGCCCCTTGCTGCCCCTCGTAGGGGAAGTACCCGCGCCGCGCCCCCCTTGCTTCCCCTTGTAGGGGAAGTACCCGCGCAGCGGGGGATAGGGTTCTCGCTGCCCCTTTTAGGGAAAATTTTGCAGTTCTGCCAAAGATTGATAATCTTTGGCGCAAAATTTTCTTGGCATTTGCCCATATGTTTCGGGCAAATGCTGACCGAATGCGGGTCTCTACCCGCATGAGACAGTCCCCGAACGTAGTGAGGGGAAAGGGGTTTCGGAAACCCCTCTGTCTCGCTAACGCTCGACATCTCCCCTAGAAGGGGCGACAAGATCCTCTGTCACTCGCAAGCTCGTGACATCTCGGGCGGAAAAGGCTTCAAAAATAGAATGGTCGCCTTTTCCCGCCATTCCTAAGGAAGAACCTACGAGGGGAGCCGAGAGATTTTACCTAAGAAACACCATGCGCGAAGAAGAATACAAAAAACGCGCACGAAAGCGCTTCATGTTCCGTGCGGCGGCGCTGCTGTTCGCCGTCTGCGTCATCGCAGCCATCGGCATAGCTAACTTTTTTGTGCCCTTCCGCACCCTTTTGCCCGCCTACTCTCTCGGAAAGAGGGAGGAGGGAGAAGTCCGCGTGCACTTTTTAGACGTCGGGCAGGGCGATTGCGCCGTCATCGAGCTCCCCGACGGCGCCGCACTCATGATCGACGCGGGAGACGGCTCGTGGGAAAATAACAATCATATTTTACGCTATCTCAAAGGGCTCGGCTCGCCCGCCCTGACCCTTGTCGCCACCCATGCGGACGCGGATCACTGCGGCGGCTTTTCCGCGGTATTCGAGGCGTTCACGGTCGAAAAGGTCTTTCTTCCCGTGCTGTCGCAGACGGGCTCCGTCTACGAAGCCTTCCTCGAAAGGGCGAAGGAATATCCGAACGAAACGCTTACCCGCTACGCTCTTGCGGCGGAGGGAGAGGCATATGCCGTCTGCGTGTCTCCCTATTCCCGGGGCGAAATTTCGGAAAACGACAGCTCCGCCGTGCTCTATTTCTCGTATGCGGGCGTCAACGTCCTGTTCGGCGCGGACATCTCCGCCGAGCGCGAAATGCAGCTTCTGAACGAACAAAAGCTCTCCGAAGAGCTCGGAGAGCACTTATTCGACAGCGGAAAGTACGCAGTTCGGCTCAATGAGACGGATATCCTCAAAGTTTCCCATCACGGGTCGGCGGGTTCCTCTTCCGCCGCGTGGCTGAATATGCTCTCGCCGAAAACGGCGGTCGTCTCCTGCGGGGCGGGGAATCCCTACCGGCATCCGGCCGGGGACGCCCTTGCCCGCCTTGCCGCCGCCGGCACGGACGTTTACCGTACCGACGAGCTGGGCGATATCATGATCACCATTTTCAAAGACGGGACTTATAAGACGGAATACGGCTATTGCCTGTGACCGTCCGCCCTCACTTGATCATTCCCTTCCAGACCTTTTCGAATTTTTCTTCGGAGGCGAGAAGCTCCCGCGCAAGGGCTTCGATGTCCTCATCCGCACGGTCGGGACTCATATCCGAAAGGGTGGATCTAAGCGCCGTGATCCCCATGACAGTCCCCTGTACCATCATCTCCGCGATGTGAGAGGGGGAATCGTCCTTCATTGTGCTCATCTTGATGCTCGACCACATCATCGCCTTTTTGATGGGACCGGGATTTTTGAGTTCGATATTCTTGTCCCGTGCGAGGATCGCGGCTTTTCCGCCGATATGTTCGTACTCCTCGTGCTCTTTCATGAGCTCTTCCCTGAGCGCCGCGTCCTCCGTTTCGGGCAAAATATCCGAGATGGATTGCAGGGCAAGCTGGCAGTTGCGGTGGATCTCCGCAAGGACTTCTTCGCTTTTTTTGATCTCCATTGAGTATCCTCCTTACGGCATAGTTTGGCTTTTTTACAAAATCGTATGCAAAACCGCTTGACTTTTCGGATGATGTGTGATAGATTGATTTTGAGCCGCTAAGGACGGGCATATGAAGCGTCTGCTTCGGCAGGCCGCCTATGATATCTTGCGAGACCGGGAAGAGGAGGTAAAAGCGTATGTATGCAATCATCGAAAACGGCGGGAAGCAGTATAAGGTTTCCGAAGGCGACGTTCTCAAAGTTGAAAAACTTGGCGCGGAAGTCGGGCAGGAAGTAACCTTTAACGTCGTGATGCTCGCGGACGAAGGATCCGTCAAAGTGGGCGAAGAAGTAGCTTCCGCAAAGGTGACAGCGACCGTTCAGGCGCAGGATAAATACAAGAAGATCATCGTCTTTAAGTATAAGCCCAAGAAGAACGAGCGCAAAAAGCAGGGTCACCGCCAGCCGTTCACCGCTGTCAAGATCGAAAAGATCACCCTTTGAGCACGGGGCTATGCCCGAAAATTTTGAAATAAGGAGATAACGAACATGTTTTTTATCCGTTTGTTCGCGCATAAAAAAGGTACGGGTTCCTCCCACAACGGCAGAGACTCCGAGGCGAAACGGCTCGGCGTCAAGCGTCAGGACGGGCAGGAAGTGCATGCGGGCAGCATCCTCGTGCGCCAGAGAGGCACGAAGATCCACCCCGGCAACAACGTCGGCATCGGCGGGGACGATACGCTCTTCGCTTTGAAGGACGGCGTTGTCAAGTACGAGCGCAAGGGAAGAGACAAGAAGCAAGTCAGCGTCTATTAAACGCCCGCTCCGCGAATCGCGGAGCTTTTTTTCGCTCGATTTCTTTATGAAAGTCCGCCCGATCCGGGCGGACTTTCAAAATAAATACGAGCGAGGGGTTAGTGCGTATGCCTTGTAATTACGATTCGGCCGTCCCTGTTCTGTTTCACAGGACAGTAAGCCGAAGGGGTTCGGCAAATTGAGTG
>CANQQY010000024.1 GCA_947626105.1 uncultured Clostridia bacterium
GTGACATCTCCCCTGAAAGGGGCGACAAGATCCTCTGTCACTCGCAAGCTCGTGACATCTCCCCTGAAAGGGGCGACGAGCCCCCCCATCCGTCACGGCTTGCGCCGTGCCACCTTCCCCCCCGAAGGGGGAAGGCTCGTGCCTCCCGTTCCATACCGCATTTTTTCTCCTTTCCGTGCAAAACGGTTGCGTTTTTTGCATGCAAATGGTAAAATATTTCCGTATGAACCTTACGATCTCCGCACTCGACGAATATTTCATGGCGCATTATTCCGATTATGTGCGTCTTGCGGCGCTCCCCGGCTATGTGATGCCGGATCGCCTTGTTGTGGGCCCGGACGGAAAGATCCTCAAAAAGGACGACTCTCTCATGCGGCTGGATCGTCAGCCGTCCGCCGCCGCGCTCCTTGCGCAGCTCAAAAAGGAGCAGGCGGATACCGACTACTCTTTCTCTTTCCGCTTTCTCCGGTTCGGGGAAAAACTGCGCCGCCCCTTTGACAGGTATTCCTTCCCGCGCATTCTTTCCCGTGTGCTGGAAAAGCGCCGTCTTACGGCGGATGACGTCGGCGGGCTCCTTTCCATCGAACCCCGTTTCTGGAAAAAGATCGTAAAGGGCTCTCTCTTTCCCGAAAAAAATACGGTGCTCGCCGTTGCCCTCGTCTGCGGGCTCGATGCGCGGGATACCGAAAACCTCTTCAACGCCTGCGGATATGAGTTCAAAGAGGACAGCGTGCGCGACGTCGTCGTGCGGTTTCTTCTCGAACAGAAGATCTTTGTGCCCGACCTTCGGGACGCGTGCCTTGCGGAGTACAAAGTGACCTCTCTTCCCATCGCGCGGTGAACCCCTCGCTCCTTTTCCATATATAATGTATGGGAGAGGGTATGTTCTTCAAAAAACTCCGGGCGGACATCGACGCCGCCATGAAAAACGATCCCGCGGCGAGAAACCGCCTCGAAGTATATCTCACCTATTCCGGCGTGCGCGCGCTCATCTGGCACCGGCGCGCCGCCTTCCTCTATAAGATCAAATTGAAGCTCCTTGCCCGCATGCTCTCACAGTGGGCGAAGTTCCGCACGGGGATCGAGATCCACCCCGCGGCAAAGATCGCGGCGGGCGTATTCATCGACCACGGCGCGGGCGTCGTCATCGGCGAGACGGCGGAAGTCGAGACGGGCGTCGTCATCTACCAGGGCGTGACGCTCGGCGGGACGGGGAAGGAGCGCGGCAAGCGCCATCCCACCGTGCGGAAGAATGCGATCATCTCCTGCGGGGCGAAGGTGCTCGGCGGGTTCGAAGTGGGAGAGGGCGCGAAGATCGGCGCGGGCGCGGTCGTCTTGCAGGAAGTCCCGCCCTATGCGACCGTCGTCGGCGTCCCGGCGAGAGTAGTGAAGATCAATGCGCCGATTTCGCAAATTTCTTTATGATTTGAGCGCCCTGCGGGCGGCATATCAAAGTCAAAGAAATTTGCGAGGGGTTAAGACTTCTGCCCTGTAAGAGCAATTCGGCCGCCACCTTTCTGTTTCACAGGACATTAAGGTTCCCGTAGGGTACCAAATGGAGTGGAGCGGCGCAATTCTGCTCAACAGTGCGGTGCACTGTGAGCTGCGCCGCGACAGGAGCGCTGGCAGCGCGACGTGCTTTGCGGCGGTACCTGCCGCCCAAAGCGCTTAGGCGGGGAGACCCCGCCGCGCGCAGTAATTTAGAACGAACCCCCACCTGACGCGCCAAGGACGGCGCGCCACCTATCTCACGCAGGTAGCATCCTGCCCTACTTCGCCCTTCGGGCTCGTGCCGCGCTTAGTGCAATAGAATGCGCGCGGGGCGGTCACCGTTCGCGCTAGATAATGCGCTACTTCGTCGCTGGCGCTCCTCGTGCCGCGCTTAGAAAAAAATAAGAATGCGCGCGGGGCACTCCTGTCGCAACGCGCCAAAGATTATCAATCTTTGGCAGAACGCGTTGCTCCACCCCTTGAAAGGGGGCAGGTCTTGGAAAGCGCTTGCCTGTCTATCGCGTCATCCTGAGGGAGCTTTGCGACCGAAGGATCCCGAAGAACCAGTCCGAACTTTCATCGTTGGGATTCTTCGCTGCGCTCAGAATGACGCGAGGCGCGCCCCAAAGGGTCTGTGCGACAAACAAGCCGAATAAAACAAAGAGCAATTTATGAAAATCTATAATTCATTGACAAGAAAAAAAGAGGAATTCGTCCCCATCGAAGCGGGGAAGGTGAAGATGTACGCCTGCGGGATCACCGTCTCGGGCGAGGCGCATATCGGACATGCCTTTCAGGCGCTCATCTATGATGTGTTCCGCAAATTCCTCGAAAAACAGGGCTATGAAGTGACCTATGCCCGCAACTATACGGACGTGGACGACAAGATCATCGCAAAATCCCGCGAGACGGGGATCCCCGCCGACAAGTATGCCGCGATGATGATCGAAAAGACGGACGCCGTCATGGCAAGGGCGCGGATCGGGGAACCGGACGTCTGGCTCAAAGCGACGGAAAACATCGGCAACATCATCTCCTTTATCGAGGCTCTTATCGAGAAGGGGCACGCCTATGCGCCCGGCAACGGCGACGTGTATTTCGACGTCGACAGCTATCCCGCCTACGGGAAACTTTCGGGCAGGGACAAAGAGGACATGCTCGACGGCGTACGCGTCGAAAACGACGAAAACAAGAAGAACGCCTACGACTTCGCGCTGTGGAAGGCGGCGAAGGAGGGGGAGATCTCTTGGGATTCCCCTTGGGGCAAGGGCAGGCCGGGCTGGCATATCGAGTGCTCGGCGATGAACCGCGCCGCCTTCGGGGACAGGATCGATATCCACGGCGGCGGCAGGGATCTCATCTTCCCGCACCACGAGAACGAGATCGCGCAGAGCGAGGCGCTCACGGGCAAACCCTTCGCAAAGTATTGGACGCACAACGGACTCATCAAGATCAACGGACAGAAGATGTCGAAATCGCTCGGCAACGTGCTTCTGCTCTCCGATCTTCTCGACAAATATTCCGAAGAGGCGTTGAAATTCGCGCTCCTCTCCATGAACTACCGCGGGGACGTCAACGTCACCGATACCCTCTTTGCGGATGCGGAAGGGCACCTCGTGCGCTTTTATACCCTCATCGGCAGGGCGGAACAGGCGTTTCCCGACGAAGAGGGGCTGTATCCCGAGATCGACAAAAAGTTCGACGCGGCGATGAGCGACGATTTCAACACCGCGCTCGCGCTCGCGGATCTGTTCGGATACTTCAAGGAGGTTTCCCGCCTGCTTGCGGAAAGCGACCCCGCGGCGCGGAGAATGACCAACCAGATCCGCAAGACATATTCGCTCTTGGGGCTGTTCTGCCGCGGGACGGAAGAGTATCTTTCGAAGTACGCCGCAAAAGAGGATGTTCCCGCCGAGGTGAAGGAGATCGCCGAGGCGCGGTGGGCGGCGCGTAAGAACAAGGATTGGGCGAAGTCGGACGAGCTCCGCGACCGCTTAAAGTCCCTCGGCTACGCCGTCAAAGACAGCAAAGAAGGCTATGAGTTGACGAGGATTTGAGGATTTTTGCCTTCCCCGCTTTGGGGGAAGGTGGCGCGGCGGAGCCGTGACGGATGAGGGGACCTGCCCCCTTTTTAAGGGGGCGGGTGGCGCGCGAAGCGCGTCAGGTGGGGGTTCTCCTACATCAACCCCCACCACCGCCTGCGGCGGAGCCGCCCCCTTCAAAGGGGGCAGCTATGCCTCTTGGCGGGCGCGCACTTCTTGCCCTCCCCTGCGTCGGGGGGGTAGGGGAGGGGGTTCGTCCCCATCTCACAACACAAACAGAAACAACGGAGTATATATTATGAAAATCACAGGAAAGGAATTGAGACAAAAGTGGCTTGAATTTTACAAGAGCAAGGGGCATACCGACATCGGCGCGGTGTCGCTGATCGGCGACGGGACGACGGGCGTCATGTTCAACGTCGCGGGCATGCAGCCCCTGATGCCCTATCTCCTCGGCCAGCCCCACCCCGCGGGCAAACGGCTCTGCAACGTGCAGGGCTGCGTCCGTACGGTGGATATCGACTCTGTCGGCGATGCTTCCCACTTCACCTTCTTTGAGATGATGGGCAACTGGTCGCTCGGCGACTATTTCAAGAAGGAAAAGACGGCGTGGACGTTTGAGCTTCTCACAAACGTGTTCGGGCTCGACAAAGACAAGCTCTGCACGACCGTGTTCGAAGGAAACGATTCCGTCCCCCGCGACGAGGAGACGGCGTCCCTTCTCATCGGGCTCGGCATCAAGCCGGAGCACGTCTTTTATCTTCCCAAAGAGGACAACTGGTGGGAATTAGAGGGCACCGTCGGCACCCCCTGCGGACCCGATAACGAGTGGTTCTATCCCCTCGACGCGGACAAGCCCGATCCCGTATTCCCCGATGACTATGTCGAGATCGGCAACGACGTCTATATGCAATATCAGAAGCTCGAAAAGGGATACGCCCCCCTCGACCATAAGAATGTGGATACGGGGTTCGGGTTCGACAGAATGCTCCTCTTTTTGAACGGGCTCCACGACGCGTATCTTACCGACCTCTTCACGGGCGCGCTCCAAAAGCTCGAGGAGCTCTCGGGCAAGAAATATTCGGACGGCGGCGAGACGCAGAAGGGTATGCGCATCATTGCCGACCACACGCGGACGACGGTCATGCTCATCGGCGACGTGCAGAGCCTGCTTCCTTCCAACGTGGGCGCGGGTTACATTTTACGCCGCATCATGCGCCGCGCCATCCGCTGGTGCAGAAAGCTTGATCTTTCCGCCGACGCCATGCTCGCCGTCGCGAAGATCTTTATCGAAGATGTTTACAGCGAGGCTTACCCGCTCCTTCCCGAAAAAGAGGAGTATATCCTCGGCGAGATCAAAAAGGAAGCGGACAAGTTCGAGGCGACCCTCGCGACGGGCATGAAGGAATTCGAAAAGTGCGTCTCGGGCCTTATGAGAAAGAACGAGTTCATGGCGAAGTCCGACCCCGCCTACGTCCCCGAGACGGTCATCGGCGGCAAGGCGGCGTTCCGGCTGTTCGATACCTACGGATTCCCCCTCGAACTCACCGAGGAGCTTGCCGAAGAGCGCGGCCTTACGGTGGATAAAGAGGGGTTCGAAGAGGCGTTCAAAGAACATCGCGAGAAGAGCCGCGTCATCGCAAAGGGCGAGGCGAAGGGCGGGCTCGAGAGCCATTCCGAACAGGCGACCCGCTACCATACGGCGACCCACCTTCTCAACGCCGCCCTCAAAGCGGTGCTCTCCCCCGATTGCAACCAAAAGGGGAGCAACATCAACGACGAGCGCATGCGCTTCGACTTCAATTTCGACCGTCCCATGACGGCGGAAGAGATCAAGGCGGTCGAGGAGCTCGTCAACGAGAAGATCAAAGAGGATATTCCCGTCGTCTATCAGGAAATGAGCCTCGAAGAAGCGAGAAAAGAGAAGTTTGTCGGCGTGTTCGACAGCAAGTACGGCGACGTCGTCAAGACGTACTCCATCGGGGAGTTTTCGAAGGAGATGTGCGGCGGACCCCACGTTTCCCACACGGGCGAGCTGGGACATTTCAAGATCGTAAAAGAGCAATCCTCTTCCGCGGGCGTCAGAAGGATCAAGGCGGTTTTGGAGTAAGACTTTATTTCGTTGAATTTCTTTTTTCGTCCACCCCTTGCCCACCCCTTGAGGGGTGGGTGCCCCCGAAGGGGGCGGAAGGGGTGCTTCAAAAACAAATACGAGCGAGGAATTAAGATTTTTGCCTTGTATGAGCGATTCGGCCGTCACCGTTCTGTTTCACAGGACATTAAGGTTCCCGTAGGGTACCAAATGGGGTGCGCTTAGGCGGGGAGACCCCGCCACGCGCCGTGATTTGGAACGAACCCCCACCTGACGCGCCAAGGACGGCGCGCCACCCGCCCCCTTCGAAAGGGGGCAGGCCTTGGAAAGCGCTTGTCTGTCTACAGCGTCATCCTGAACGGATGTGAAGGATCCCGAAGAACGGAGTCCGAACTCTCATCCTCGGGATTCTTCGCTGCCCCCCGCGAGATTTTGCCGAGAAACGGGGCGCATACTACAATATAAATAAGGAAACGACTATGACGGAAAAAGAAAAATTGCAGGCGGGCGAGCTGTACCGTGTGGACGACGAGCTCGCGGCAGAACTTTCAAGGTGCAAAGACCTCTGCGATGAGTACAATCACACCTCCCGCAAAGAGAAGGAAAAGCGCCGCGCCATCATGCGCGAGCTCCTCGGCAAATGCGGCGAAAATTTCAACATCGAGAGCAACGTGTGGTTCGACTACGGCTATAATACCGAAGTCGGCGAGAACTTTTACGTCAATCACGACTGCGTCTTTTTAGACACCAACAAACTGATCTTCGGCGACAACGTCTATGTCGCGCCGCAGTGCGGCTTTTACACGGCGGGGCACCCCCTCGACGCTATGGCGCGGCGGAAGGAGCTCGAATTTGCAAAGCCCATCCGGGTCGGCAGCGACGTATGGTTCGGCGGCGGCGTGAAAGTGCTCCCCGGCGTGACGATCGGCGATAACGTCGTGATCGGCGCGGGAAGCGTGGTGGTGCACGATATTCCTTCAAACAGCGTTGCGGTTGGCAATCCCGCACGCGTCGTAAAGACATTGGAACCGCTCCGGCGGGATTAAAGGGAAAGCCCCTTTGCCCCCCCCGAAAAGGGCGACAAGGTAAAGGCCTGCCCCTGTTTACGGGGGCGGGTGGCGCGCGAAGCGCGTCAGGTGGGGGTTTCTTGCTTCCCCTTCTAGGGGAAGTCCCCGAAGGGGAAAGGGGTTTCTTGCTGCCCCTCATAGGGGAAGTCCCCGAAGGGGAAAGGGGTTTCTTGCTTCCCCTTCTAGGGGAAGTCCCCGCGTTAGCGGGGGATAGGGTTCTCGACGCGGTAGACAGCTTAGCAAGACGCAAAAAACATAAAAGAAACCGTCCGCGCAATGCGGACGGTTTTTCGCAGATTTTGAAGTTTACTCTTTCGTGAGATACTTTTTGCGGAACTTCTTGATGAAACTGTCGCAGACGATTTCGTACACAAAGGTGCCGACGGCAAAGAGCGACACAATGATCCCTGCGGCCGACAGAAGCGCTTCCATATATCTTCCCGACACGAAGGATAATACCATAACCATGACGACGACATAGAGGAGCAGGATGGAACTGTGCGAGGACTTGATGTTCGAGGCGGGATCTTTCCACTGCTTATACAGTTTGATGCCTTGCACTACGGTCAGGATCAGCACGATGAGAAGAACTGCGAGGCAGAGAAGGGACATCAGCATCTGGATGACAAGGTTGGAGTCCGAACGGATGCCGAACTCTGCGCTCGGCGCGCCGCTTCCGGAGAAAGCGTCCTGTATCCGGGGAATTGCCTCAGACGTAATGAAACCGAGCGATTCCCGCGCGTCTATAACGCTCTTCCCGAGCGCTTCGGTATCGTATTCTCCGATGAGATGATCCGCCGCGAGCTGTGCGGCGGTCTCCGTGCTGTATATACCCGCACTGTCGGCGGCAAGTATCTTTTGGACAAAGCGGTTTGCGCCCTCCCAATTGAGATGTTCGAGCTCATAGGGGAGATGATCGGCGAGGAACATCGCGCTTTCCAGCGTCGCCTCTTCCATTTCAGTGATGAACCCGTAATCTTCCGGAGATTTGGCATCCGCCCGCGCGTCACTATAATATTTGTCGATCACGGCAAAGTATCCCGTAAAGCAGACATAGCGGGAATATGCGCCGAACCCCTTGGTGTTTTCACGTTTGTACGCGACGTCCCGTTTGATCTGGTCGTCGGTTGCCATGGCGCGGTGCCCGTTCGGAGAGCGCTCTTCGAACAGAAGATCTCCTCCGCCGTTTTGGATAAATTCTTCTTTATAGTCCTCTCCCCACAAATTCATTTGGATGACGCCCGACAGGAAATCTACCGCGGAGAAGCTCATCGTGTGTTCGGAAGCGGGAACATCGCCGTAGCCGCTTTTCCTTACGGAGCCGACGGGCAGGAACATGCCGAAAACGATCGTGAGAAGCAGAACTCCGACGAGGACGCTGCGGAGAATGAGGATCTTTCTCCTGTCCTTCGGATATTCGGCAGAGAGCGCTCTCTGCCGCGCGTCGCTTTGATCGAATTCAAAGCGCACAGGGGACTTTTTTGCCTTTGACATTTGTAGAAACCTCCAAATCAGAATTTCCTATATTATATGTGCAACACACATACAAGTCAAGTGATTTTCGGCATTTTTGATATACTTTTTATGTGGAATTCGGAAGTAGGTTTAAGAAATTCCGTTTACAAAACGGATATACGCAAAAGCAAGTGGCGGACAAACTCGGGGTCAGGCAGTCGAATGTGAGCGATTGGGAGAACAACGTTTCGCGGCCGGAATATGAGAATCTGATCGCGCTTTCCCGTCTGTACGATGAAACGCTTGAATCGCTTCTCGGACTGGACAGCGAGGAGTAAACGGCGTTCCTTTTCGGGCGCAAGGTTGCCTTTCTCGCTGCCCCTCGTAGGGGAAGTCCCCGAAGGGGAAAGGGGTTTCTCGCTGCCCCTTCTAGGGGAAGTACCCGCGTTAGCGGGGCAAGGGGTTTCTCGCTGCCCCTTCTAGGGGAAGTACCCGCGTTAGCGGGGGATAGGGTTTTGGAAACCCCTCTGTCACTCACTACGTTCGTGACATCTCCCCTAAGAGGGGCGACAAGATCCTCTGTCACTCACTACGTTCGTGACATCTCCCCTAAGAGGGGCGACAAGATCCTCTGTCACTCACTACGTTCGTGACATCTCCCCTAAGAGGGGAGCCAAGGTTGCCTTTCTCGCTGCCCCTTATAGGGGAAAATTTTGCACTTCTGCCAAAGATTGATAATCTTTGGCGCAAAATTTTCTTGGCATTTGCCCATATGTTTCGGGCAAATGCTGACCGCTCCGCCCGCACGTTCTTTTGTCGTCGAAGGGCGGCACGAGCCCGCAAGGGCGAAGTTACGCGGGTCTCTACCCGCATGAGACAGTCCCCGCGCAGCGGGGCAAGGGGTTTCCCGCCGCCCCTCATAGGGGCATGCGTTTGCCGTGAGAAAGGTTTTTTTAACTTTTTCCGAAAAAATCTTGCTTTCGCAACTCAAAACAGCTTGACGGAACTTTCCCGAGTGCCTATAATAAAGGGGTAAGCGGGCAAGAAGCGGCAAAATTGCCGCAAAAAGTCCTTATGAATGTGAAAAACACAACTTGCAAAGTTTTAAGGAGTCGGATATGAAAACCTACATGGCACACGCTGAGACGGTTGAAAGAAAATGGTACGTCGTCGATGCGACCGGCGTTCCGCTCGGGAGACTTGCTTCCCAAGTGGCGGCCGTCCTTCGCGGCAAGAACAAGCCTACCTATACTCCCAACGTCGACACGGGCGATTTCGTCATCGTTCTCAACAGCGATAAGGTTTTACTCACGGGCAAAAAGCTCGAGAAGAAGTTCTATCGCTATCACACGGGTTACATCGGCGGACTCAAAGAGATCTCTTACGGCCGTATGATGGCGGAAAAGAGCGATCTCGCGGTATACGAGGCCGTCCGCGGTATGCTTCCCAAGAATTCTTTGGGGCGCCAGATGTTGAAGAAGCTCCGCGTTTACAAGGGCGGGGAACACAATCATGCTGCGCAAAAACCCGAAGAGCTGAAATTAAATTAAGGAGAGAGCGAAATGGCTAAGGCGAATTTGAAGAAGAAATTGCAATTCTGGGGCACGGGCAGAAGGAAGAAGGCGATCGCCCGCGTCCGCCTTATTCCCGCAGGCAGCGGCGCCATCGTGATCAACGACAGACCTTTGGAGGATTACTTCCCCCAAGGTACGACGCAGTATGTCGTCAAGCAGCCCCTCGTCGAAGTCGGCGCGGAAGGCAAGTACGATATCTTCGTCAACGTCATCGGCGGCGGTTACACCGGCCAGGCGGGCGCGATCCGTCTCGGCATCGCAAGGGCGTTGCTCGAGGCAGAGCCCGAGACCCGTCCCGCCCTCAAAAAGGCAGGGTTCCTCACGCGCGATCCCCGCGTCAAAGAGAGAAAGAAGTACGGTCTCAAAAAAGCAAGAAGAGCGCCGCAGTTCTCCAAGAGATAAAAATCAAACCGACCCTTTCGCGGGGTCGGTTTTTACAAAAAGGAGGAGATCCCGCACGCTCGCGCGGGAGACGAAGAGATCATTTTTTCTTGTCGATCCGTTTTACGATCTCGTCGTGACGGGTAAGGAGGGAGCGGAGCGCCTGCGTCTGCCCCTGTTCCCCTTCTTTCGGGGCGGGATATTGGGGCGGAGCGAATACGGAATCGCCCGCGTCGGGTCGGTGCGGCTCCGCGTCGGGCGCGGGTTTTTGTTCGCCGTCGCCCTGCATGACGGCGGATAAGGTGTCGAGAAGCTCGAAAATTCCGAATTTTTCCATGATTTCCACCGGGAAGGCAAAATTTTTTGCAAGAAAAGTTTAACTTTCGCAAGTTTTTGATTGCAAAAAGCCTTGATTTAGTATATAATTAAAATCGAATCGTTAGAACCGAAAATATGCCATTTCAGAAGGAAAAGCCTATGCGCAAAGGTTTCAAGAAATTTATTGCTATTGCCGCCGCCACAGTGATGGCGGCAGGCGCACTCTCACTCGCCGCCTGCGGGGAAGAAACCACCCAGCTCAATGGGTATCCCGACGGCGAAGTGATCTCCAACGGCGGATTCGTCGTTGAGAAGAAGGGCTCGCAGGGGGACTATTACTATTTTATTAACGGCAGCGAATCCTACACGGCGGACAACACCTACGGCACGCCCGTCAAGGGAGCCCTCATGCGCGTCAAAGTCGCGGACGTCCAGAAGAAGGACGTCGGGGACGTCGCGGACGAAAACAACAGCCATGTGGAGACGGTCGTCCCTTCCCTCATGGTCGCGGGCACATACGATGCGGGCATCTGCATCTTCGGGGATCGCGTGTACTACGCAACGCCCAACAACGTGCCCGATCCCACCACGGGCGAGCTCCTCACGAACTATCTCAGCTTCAAGAGCGCGAAGCTCGACGGGAGCGACATCGTCGACTATTTCAGCGTTGACGACAATACGCTTCCCTACCGTTTCGTCGAAGCGGGGGCAGAGGGGAGCAAGACGGTCTACGTCGTGTATGTCAAGAACAGCTCCATCTATTCCTATAATACGGCGACGGAAACCGAAACGCTTCTCGTAAAGAACGCGAGCTCCTACCAGTTCAACGCGGACGACGTCACCGATCCCACCATCTACTATACGATGACGGTGAGCGACGCGCTCGACACAGCCGAATCGGGTTCGACGATCAACTATAACCAGATCTACCGCGTCAGCGCGGACGCGACCGAGGCTCCCTATACCTACTCTTTCGACGAGACGTATATCGAAGAAGAGCTCGACGGCGAGCTTCCTTACGTCAACCTCGGCGAGATCGTTCTCGACGGGATCGACAGCCAGAATCAACAGAGCGGCAACGAAAAGCTGCTTCAATTCTCCCATCCCAAGACGGAAAGTTCCGTCTCCACCGAGCCCACGGGTTACAAATACACGCTCCGTTCCTATAAGAACGGCGGGATCTACTTCACCCGTACGCCCGCGGAGTCGGGGGACGGTTCGCCCGGTTCCAACAACAACGGCGTGCTCTACTTTGTGCCGTCGGCGAACATCGACGCGTCGTGGGATTCCATTCTCGCAAACGACGTCAAGAACTATAAGGGAAAAGGGCTTGAAATGGTCGCCGGCGCCTATGAAGTGAGTTCGCATGCGACGACGTCCGCGCTCTACTATATCAAGGACGGCGCGCACCACTATGTGTATACGAGCGGCAGCACCATTCACCGCGTTGACGTGAATGCGAACGGCGGCGTAGACAAGGATATCATCGTTGCCGAGGGCGTGAGCGGCGCAACGCCGAAGTTCGTACAGCTCTCGCAGGGGCAGAAGGGGTATGATTATCTCTACTTCTCCCGCTCGAACGGAACGGGCGTTTCGGTCGAACGCGCCGTCATCAACGGCGACGTTATCGAAGGGTACGACGGGATCTACGGCAACATCGTTCCCGACGGGGTCGATCCCGAACCCTACAAGGTCGCCAAAGTCCTCAACGTCAAGCATCTCAACAGCTGGTATCCCTTCGAACTGATCGGCACCCAGCTCTTCTATGCCGATACCGACAGCGACCTCGGCGGGACGGGATTCAACTATATCGCGACCGTCTCCCTCGACGACGGCAGCGGCGAACTGATGGACAACGTCGAACTTGCCGCGTTCACCAAAAAGTACGACAGTATCATGGGAACGGACAGCAAGGAACCGGGGCTCTTCCAGAAGCTCTCGAACGACGGCTACACCAACCTTGCCACCGCGCTTAGATATTACTTCCTGACCGGCGAACGTTCCGCATTCGACGAGAATATCGACGAAGCGATCGAAAAGGGCGACAGCGCAACCGAACTTTTCAGCGAGGACGAGAAAAACGCGTTTACGGCATTCATCGAAAACAAGAGCTTTTCGATCAAGGATAAGGAGCTGTTCGGCGATCAGAACACGGAGTACCGTCAGCGCAGTTACTTCATCACCCAGCTCGGACGCTGGACGGAGACAGATCTCCAAACCCGCCACGACTATTGGAAGAACACGATCAAGCATCACATCGACCCCGCGGAGGAAGAAGAGTCTGCGGAAGAAGAGAGCGGGCTTCCCGGCTGGGCGTGGGCGCTCATCGGGATCGGCATTGCAGTCGTCGTCATTCTCGGCGCGGCAGCCGTCGTCATCGTCATCTCCCGCAAGAAGGAGGACAATAAACCTCATGTGCAGAGGATGGCAGTCGATACGACGGACGACCGCTCCGTAGACGTCTATTCGGACGATGCGGAAGAGAAGCCGACAGAAGAGACTCCTGCCGAAGAAGCACCAGCGGAAGAGGCTCCGGCCGAAGAAGCTCCCGCCGAGGAAGCTCCTGCCGAGGAAGCTCCTGCCGAAGCTCCCGCCGAAGCTCCTGCCGAGCCTTCCGAAGAGAACCCTCAAGAATAAACGATTCCCCCGCGTTGCGGGGGAATTTTTTGGCTGCCCCCTTTGAAGGGGCGGCTCCGCCGTAGGCGGCGGTGGTGGGGGTTGAAACAAGGATTTCCCCGCCTTGCTCGGCTGCCCCCTTTGAAGGGGGCGGCTCCGCCGCTTGCGGCGGTGGTGGGGGTTGAAACAACCCTTCCGAAAAAATCATGTCACATTTCCAAAAAATTTTCGCAAACGTATAAAAAAACAGTTTACAAAAAAAATAAATACTAATATAATTTATTAGCCCGATGCGACGGGGGGAATATCCGATCCACAGGAGGATAAAAGATATGGTACATTATATGAAGTGCCCGCGGTGCGAACTCAACTACATCGACGCCGAAAAACAGGAGTACTGCGACGTCTGCCTTCGGGAAATGAAGGGGCTGAGCAGCGATATTGATGAGATCGAGGAAGTGGAGGAAGAGATCCCCACCGAGCTCTGCCCTGTCTGCGGCGAGAACATGATGCGCCCCGGCGAGAAGATGTGCGACGAGTGCAAGAAAAAGGCAGAGTACGAGGCGGAGGAACCCGATCCCGAGGATGACGACGAGTGGAGAGAATATCTCGACGACGATACGGACGATATCGACGAAGAGATGGGCAAGCTCGGCGAAGCGCTCGGCGGCGAATTCGAGGACGACGCCGAGGAAGAGGAAGAAGAAGAGGAAGAAGAATATCACGGGGACGACGAGGACGAGGATCTCGAATACGTCACGGGCGACGAGATCTATTCGATCGCGGACGACGAGGACGACGAGGACGACGACGAGGACGATTTTTAAGCGACCGGAACGGCGGGCTGAAACCCGCCGTTTTTTACATTTTCCCCATCGGACGAACGGAAGAGAAGGAGCCGGTAATGAACCCTTTCACATGGATCTCCGCGCGGATCCGCCGCTATGACGACGAACACAATTTTACTTGCGATCTCTGCGGGCGCGAGGTATTTTCGGGGGAGCATGTCTGCGAACCTTGCCGCAAAGTCCTGCCGTGGAACAACGGCAACGTCTGCCCGCTCTGCGGAAGGAAGGTGGGGGAGAAGGGAATCTGCCTCGAATGCAAATACAAGCGTCTCCCCATTGATAAGGCGAGATCTGCGCTTCTTCACGAGGGAGAGGCGGCGCGCCTCGTCGTGCGGGCGAAAAAACATAAATATCTCTGCCGCACCCTTGCCGAGCTCATGGAGCCCCTTCTCGGAGAATTTTCGGACGCGGACGCGCTCGTCTTTGTCCCGATGACGGAGCGGGCATATAAAAAGCGGGGCTATAACCAGTCCCGCCTCATTGCAGAGGAACTTTCCCGCCGCAGCGGTCTGCCCGTCCTCGACGTTGCATCCAAGACCCGCGAGACCGGCGCGCAGAAGTCGCTCGGGCGGCAGGAGCGCGAAAAAAATCTCGAGGGCTGTTTTCATATATTCGACCGTAAGGCCGTCAACGGAAAGAAGCTGGTGATCATCGACGACACGCTCACGACGGGCGCGACGGCGGGGGAGTATGCCTCCCGTCTCAAACGCGCGGGGGCGGCTGCCGTCTATGCGCTCACCGCCACGAGCGTACAGAGCAAATATCCGTTCGGCAAACCCACGGACGCCCGAAAATAGGGCTTTTTACAGCTTAAACTTTTGCATTTGCAGGCGCGCGCCGACCGGCGGGCGCTTTTTTCGGCTTCTCCTGCCCCCGTCTGTCCGTGCCCCAGAAGAAGAGCGCGACCGTGTCGGGACCGACGTGGGTGCCCGAGCAAATGTCGTAATATTCCACGATCACATCCTGAACGCCGCGCTCTTTCAACGCTTCCGCAAGGAACATGGCGTCCTCTTCGCAGTCCGCATGGGTGATGGCGGCGGTCTGCGTTTCGGGGGAATGCACGTTCTTATCGAAGGCTTCGAGAAGCGCCGCGAGCGCGCGCTTTCTGCCCCGCGCCTTGTCGAAAAAGACGATCTTGGCGTTCTTTTCGCCGTCCGCGCGCAGGACGGGCTTGATCCCGAGAAGCGTCCCCGCGATTGCGGCGGCGGCGGAGATCCTGCCCCCCTTTCTTAGATATTTGAGATCGCCTACGGTAAGATAGCTGTTGAGCTTGTAGCGGTTCTGCTCGAACCACTCGGCGCAGGCGTCGATGCTCTCTCCCATGTCCCTTAGATCCGCGACGCGGAGCGCGAGGAGCCCTTCGCCCATCGAGGCGTTCACGCTGTCCGTGACGACGATCTTGCGGGCGGGGAAAGCCGCTTCCAATTCCTTTTTCGCGGCAAGCGCCTGCCCGTATGTGCCGCTGATGCCCGAGGCGATGGTAATGAGAAACACATCCCTTCCCGCTTCGAGCGAAGGGGTGAGGGCGGCAACAAAGCGTTCCTTCGTGATCAGAGAGGTCTTGAATTCTTCTCCCGCGCGCATTCTTTGGTAGTGGCGGCGGGCGAGATCGCGAAAGGGGGTCTCCGCGGAATAGCAGAGCGCTTCCGCATCGCCCGAAAGATAGGTATAGGGGATCACGCGGATGTCCCGCGCGGCGACGAGCGGATCCGGAATATTTGCCGATGAGTCCGTAAACAGATCGAAATGCATAATGGTTTCTCCTTACAGGAATTGCCTGCAACATTAGGATACCGCATGGGGGACAAAAATACAACCTACCGTTTTAACTTGCGGATATATTCTGCGGAAGAGGGACTCCACTCCGCGGAAAAACGGTTCTACCCGCGGTAGAATCGCCCAAACCCGTGAGGGTTTTTTCTTTTTGCCCTGTGATTTGGGAAGAGGAAAGCGCGCGGCCGTCATAATCCGCAAGGCGGCGAATATACATAGAGGGAAAGAAAAAAGAGAGAATCGACGGTTCCCGTCCGTTTTCGACAGAACTTCCCCGTTTCTCCCATAAAATCTATGATAGGATACAGGTATTGCCAATGCAGATTCTGACTGTCCGGCTCAAAACGCTCCTTACGGCGGGCGCGATCGCGTTTATTTCGGTTGCCGCGCTCCTCTGCGCGCACTTCACGGGCGCGGTGGAAGTCTATTCGAGCGCTTCCCGCTCCCTTCCCATCTATAACGTTTCGCGCGAGGACAACAAGATCGCCATTTCCTTCGACTGCGCGTGGGGGGTGGAGCATACCGACAAGATCCTCGAAAATCTTGCCGCGGGCAAGGTCCGCGCGACCTTCTTTACCGTGGAATTTTGGGCGAAGGAGCATGCGGATTATCTCAAAAAAATCTCCGACGCGGGGCACGAGATCGGCACGCACAGCGCGACGCATTCGTACATGTCCCGCCTCTCCGAGAGCGAGATCCGCGCAGAGCTTTCTTCCTCTTCGGAGGCGATTACGGCGGTGACGGGAAAGAGCGTGGAACTCTTCCGCCCCCCGTTCGGGGATTACGACGACCTGCTCATCGACACGGCAAACGCCATGGGGCTGTATCCCATCCAGTGGGACGTGGATTCCCTCGATTGGAAGGATCTCTCCGCTTCGGACATTGCCGAGCGCGTCGTCTCGCGGGTGAAGAGCGGATCCATCATTTTATGCCATAATAACGGGCTGTATACGGCGGATGCGCTCCCCATCATCATCGACACTCTGCATGCGAAGGGCTTTGAATTTGTGCCCATCGGCGAACTGATTTACCGCGAGAATTACTCTATCGACAGCGCGGGCATGCAGCACACCAACGGTTCGGTGTAGACCCCTTGCTGCCCCTCTTAGGGGAAGTCCCCGAAGGGGAAAGGGGTTTCGGAAACCCCTCTGTCGCGCAAGAGCAGCGTGACATCTCCCCTACCTGCGCGTCATTCTGAGCGTAGCGAAGAATCGCGAGGATGAAAGTTCGGACTCCGTTCTTCGGGATCCTTCGCGGAATTACTTCTCGGACTCCGTATAGCCCTTTCGGCTCAGGATGACGCGGTAGCACGGGGCGACAAGGCGAGCTCTTCGTTCCCAATCACGGTGCGAGGCGGGTTTCCCGCCGCTGCACGCCCCCATATGGCACCCTACGGGAGCCATAATGTCGTGACAAGCGATATCGAGCCGCAACTCAATATCCCTAAAACGTAACTTTCCTCGTTGAATTTATTTTGAGCGTGCGCTGACAAGGCGCAAGCTCAAAAGAAATACGAGCGAAACATCAAACGAAACACTTGGAGGTACCCAAACGAATATGGATTACAGCACGGAAAAGAACAACAGAGTTTATTTTTGCGGCGAGATCGTCTCCGAAGCGACCTTCTCGCACGAGGTGTACGGCGAAGGCTTCTACGAATTTTACGTCAAGGTGCTGCGCCTTTCGGGACAGGCGGATATCCTGCCCGTGACGATCTCCGAGCGGCTCATCGAGGGAAACGATCTCAAAGTCGGGAGTATCCTCTGCGCCCTCGGGCAATTCCGCTCCTACAATAAGCTGGAAGGGGGCAGAAGCCGCCTCATGCTCACCGTTTTCGTGCGGGAGATCGTGGACATGGCCCCCTCGAAAAACCCCAACAGCATCGTGCTCTCGGGCTATATCTGCAAGCCGCCCGTCTACCGGACGACGCCATTCAACCGCGAGATCGCAGATATCCTCGTCGCCGTCAACCGCGCCTATAATAAGTCGGACTACATTCCGTGCATCGCATGGGGCAGAAACGCAAGGTTCGTGCAGAATCTGAAAGTGGGGGACAGGATCGCCCTTTCGGGAAGGATCCAGAGCCGCGAGTACCAGAAAAAACTTAGCGAGGACAACGTCGTCACGATGACCGCTTACGAGGTCTCCGTCTCCAAGCTCGCCGCGTTCGAGGACGGGGACAGCTTCGATCTCGACGGCGAGTTCGACCTCTACGCCTCTTCCGAACAGCCCTGAAAATTTTGCTTGACAAGCCGTGCCGTTTCGGGTAAAATAACCTAAACGGAGCAAACTATGGCACGGAAGAGAACGAAAAACCAGATCATCCGCGGGATACAGGCGACGCTCGAAAGACGCCGCCGTTTCGATTTCCGCTATATTCCCGTCGGGACAAGCTGGAAGATGCCGGACGCGCGGTTCCGCTACCGCAGGCGCGGGGCAGACCGCCTTCTCACGGGATTTTGGCGCACGCTTCTCTTTTTGTTGACCCGCCCCTTCCTCTTTTTTGTCTACGGCGGCGTGCGGGTAGAGGGGAAGAAAAACCTCAAAGCGCTCAAAAAGCAGGGCGCGATCTCCGTCTGCAACCACTTTAATTATATTGATACCCTTCTCGTCCGCACGGCGGTCGGGCATTTCCGCTCCTTCCACACCATGGGCCCGTGGAACAATAAGACGGGATTCGCGGGGCATATCATACGGCACGGCGGCATGTGGCCCTTCTCAAAGGACCGTGAAGCGACGCGCGCCCTCAATGCGGAGATGGAGCGGCAGCTCAAAAAGGGGAGCATCGTCAATTTCTATGCCGAACAGGTCATGTGGACGAATTATCAAAAGCCCCGCCCCATGAAGGACGGCGCGTTCCACTATGCGATGAAGTTTTCCGTTCCCGTTCTGCCGGTATTCTGCACCTTCAAGCGCAACAAAAAGGGGCATATGAAGCGGATACGGATCCATATCATGCCCGCGGTCTACGCGGACGAGACGCTTCCCCGCGCCGCGCGCATGCAGGATATGAAACTCCGCGCCGAGGCGGCTTGGAAGGAATGTTACGAAACAGCGTACGGCATTCCGCTTGTTTACGAGTCGTGAATTCCTACTCGGCTCCCCTTGTAGGGAGCTGGTGAACGCAGCACCCCCCTTGCTTCCCCTCTTAGGGGAAGTACCCGCGCAGCGGGGGATAGGGTTTCGGAAACCCCTCTGTCACTCGCAAGCTCGTGACATCTCCCCTGAAAGGGGCGACAAGATCCTCTGTCACTCGCAAGCTCGTGACATCTCCCCTGAAAGGGGCGACAAGATCCTCTGTCACTCGCAAGCTCGTGACATCTCCCCTGAAAGGGGCGACAAGATCCTCTGTCACTCGCAAGCTCGTGACATCTCCCCTGAAAGGGGCGACAAGATCCTCTGTCACTCGCAAGCTCGTGACA
>CANQQY010000025.1 GCA_947626105.1 uncultured Clostridia bacterium
TGTAAAGTCATTTTTGTACATAAATCCAAAATATTTTTTACAAAATTACAATTTTTTTGTTCGTTTTTGTCGAAATCCCAAAACGGAAGCGTAAAAAAAGAACAACGGACTAGTTCCGTTGTTCCGAAAATTCGATCCGCCGCCCACAGAGAGGCGGAATTCACCAATCGTTTTTTTCCACGATCGGATGGCAGACGAGGGTGTCGACGTCGAGATCTCTCCTGATCGCTTCGAGCCGTCCGCTGATATAATAGCTGAACGCACCCGTGGTGCCGACGATGACATGCTCATAGAGTTTTACGCCGCTCAAAGCGCAAAGAAGGTGCATACGCTTCGTGAAATCGTCGTCCTGTATGGAGGGATCGGGCGGCGAATTGGGATGATTGTGGGAGATGACGATGCCGCTCGGGCGCTGGGAAGCGAGGAGCTGCGTGACCTTTTCCGCGGAGAAAGACGCCCTGTCCGACTCTCCCGTCGTAAAGGTGATCCCATAGCTCAATCTGTTTCTCGCATCGAGGCTGAAAATATCGACGACTTCGACGGTAAGCCCGCGGTAGCGGTCTATGACATAATCGCGGAATGCGGAGAAACTGAAAACGAGTTGCGGGACTTCCTGCATGCGACGTTCGCCGATCCGCGTATAGATGAGCCCGACCGTCGCAAGATATGCAGCCGTCGAACGGCCGATCCCCTCCACGCCCATGAGCGATTCCATATCCGCATGGAGTACGTTTACGAGGCTTCCGTAGGCATCGAGCAGATTGTGGGCGATATCGTTTGTATTTTTGCGCGGGATCGCATTGAAAAGCAGGATCTCGAGCAATTCATGATCCTCCAACCTTTCATTGGCAGATAGCTTTTCTATGATACGCTGCCTGTGTCCTTCGTGCATCTTCCCCGTCTCCGTCCGTATCCTTTTGTAAATTATAGCATTCTTCCGTACGAATTGCAAAGCATTTGAAGAATATTTTTCATTATTTTCATTTTTTTACATACGAAAGCCCTACGTGCACCCTCTCCGCATTTCGCGCAAGGGGTTGACGAAAATGTATTCTTATAGTATAATAAAGACAGAAACGGTCACGACGAGGCAGCAATATGAAAAAAACGATCTTTCTTCCGGTTTTATGTATTCTTTTTGCGGGCGCAGCCGCTTTTTCGGCATGCGACGCTTTTCCTTCTGCCCAAGAAGAAGAGAGGACGGCCGTATGCGTCCACACCTTCGGCGCATGGGAAGAGACCGCCCCTACCTGCACGGAAAACGGCGTACGGGTGCGCGTTTGCACGAGCTGCGGCGAAACGCAGAGCGTCGTGCTCGAAGCGGTCGGGCATGACTTTCGGGAGACGGAAAGAGAGGACGCCTCCTGCGAAACAGCGGGACATATCGAGCGGACGTGCACCCGCTGCGGCGAAAGCGCGGTGGAAGAACTTCCGCCTTGCGGGCACAAATGGGGAGAGCCCATCGTCCGTAAATCACCCACCTGCACCGAAAACGGCGAGTATTGCACGGTCTGCGAACTCTGCGGCGCCGAACAAGACGGTGAGGAGATCGCCGCTCCCGGGCATACCTTCCAAGAAACCATCAAAAAACAGGCGACCTGCACCGAAACGGGCGTCAAAGAGATCAAATGCACCCGTTGCGGCGAGACGAGGGAGGAAACGATCCCCCTCGCCGAGCACAAGTGGAGCGCCGTCCGCGACATCGAGGAGGCGACCTGCACCGACGACGGCCTGCGCTGTGCGGAGTGCGAAGTCTGCGGCAAGCGCGAAGAGGAACAGACCGTCCCCGCTCTTGGGCATGACTGGAAGAACGGCACATACATCGCTCCCGGCTGTACGGCGGAGGGAAGCCTCGAAAAGCAATGCTCCCGCTGCGGCGCAAAGGAGACCGAAAATATTCCCGCCACGGGGCATCAGGAAGATCTTCCGCGCACCATCAAAGAGGCGACCTGCACCGACGCGGGCGTGAGCGCCGTATTCTGCAAAACATGCGGCGAAAAACTGCGCGAGACCCCCATTCCCGCGTTGCCCCACGCCTTTTGCGATTGGCAGCGGACGCTTGAACCCACCTGCACGGAGCCCGGCAAAGAGGAGCGCTCCTGCGAGAGCTGCGGTAAAGAGGAGACGCAGGACGTTGCCCCCCTCGGGCACAGGTACGACCAAAATTTCACGGTCGACGTCGAGCCGACGACCGATTCCTGCGGGTGGATGTCCCGCCACTGCCTCAACGGCGGCTGCAACGACAGAACGGAGGAGACCCCCATCGATCCCCTTCCCAAAGAGACGACATACACCGTGCGGCTCCGCACGACGTCGGGCGGCTCGCTTCCGACGGATTCCCCCATCCGCGTCAGCTTCTGCACACAATCGGGCGAAGAGGCGGGGGGCATGTACGGCATGAACGTCTCGCTCACCCTCCCGACCGATCATTACAACGTCAAAGTCAGCGGTGCGCCCTACGGCTATTCCGTCCCCAAGGAGAGCTACCCCATCTCGCCGCTTTCCCCCGAACTCGAAATCAGGCTCCCCGCAGCCATAATCAAAACTGCCGCCCCGTACGATCTCAAATATCAAATCGGCTCGGTCATGTACGATATGGATGTCACCGTCGTCGGGCTCACGCAGGAGCAGGACAGGGTCATGAAACTTTCCGAGATCTTCTCCGGGCACAAAGCGGTGCTCATCAATATGTACTTCACGACCTGCCCCGCGTGCGTTTCGGAAATGCCCGCCTTCGTCGCCGCCTATCACACCCTTACCGGGAGCGGAACGCCGTACGGCGAGGAAGTCGCCTGCATCCTTCTTGACGCCATCGGCGACCTCAACGCCGCCCGCAGATTCAAAAACAAGACGAATTGTGACCTTACGGGCTACCGCGGGGAGACCGACGTCCCCATGATCGTGATCCACGACGTATGGCTCCGCGCTTACTTCAACCGTGCGCTCGCCACTGCGTTCCCGACGTCCATTCTCGTGGACTGTGAGGGCGTCATTATGGAATCGCACACGGGCGCCATGAGTGAACAGGGATTTCTCAACATGATGCAGCGCGGGATCGACCGCTATGAAACGATCCATGCTTGGCGGGTTTCGGAAGGGCTCGACGAAGAGGAGGCGGATCCCGTCTCACTGCTCCGCACGCCCCCCACGCTTCCCGCGGACAAGAGGAGATACTTATGAAAAAATTCTTTGCGGCGCTCTTCGGCATTTCCCTCTTCGCCCTCGCATCCTGCGGAGGGGGTTCGGACATGGATGGTTCGTTTTCCGTCGACCTCTCCTTTGATACGGGTGTGGAACCCACCTCTTTGAAAGTTGACGTCTGCGGGGAGGACGGACTTTCCTTTGCCTCTGCGCAGATGCAGGCGGGGAAAAACGACCTGCCCGACGCCGCCAAACGGGGGTATCTGCAATGCGAGCTTCCCGAGGCGTTCGACTGTCCCGTCGTCTATTCGGACGGCACGCACCCCGTCTCCCTCTCCGTCCGCAGGGCGGAACAGAACGACGACGGGGAATTTCTTCATTCCTTCACCGTATTTTTGAAGAACAGCGACGGAAAGGACTACCAGCTCCAAATTTGCACGCTCGAAGAGGACGGCTCTGCGGGACTTTGCAAGATCGCCGACTTTGCGAAAGGCTCTGCTGCCCTCTCCCTGGCGGACGGGACTTATTCGGTCGAGGTGCGCGCGGGCAGCGCGGTCGCCGCGGAACGGGAGATCACCTTTACGTTCGGCGGATCGGCGCGCTTCTGCGTATTCGATTTGAAGGAGGCATAACACGATGGCAAAACGAATGAGATCCTTCCTTCTTCCCATCTTCGCGGCGGCAGCGGCGCTTCTGGCGCTCGCGGGAGCTTTGCTCCTCTCGCACGCCCCCTCTTCCGCAGACGCCGTTGTTCTTACGGAGTTGCCGGACGCCCTGTCTGGTCTCTTCACCGACTACACGCGCACGGAGCTTTCGGCAGAATACAGGAGCGAAGCGGCGATCGACGCCTTGAAAAAGAGCGTTACGAATGTCGATCCCGCCGTTTTCGACCGTGCGGAAGAAGTCCTGCACGGCAACGTCAAATTCGATCCCATGCGGGAGTTTTCCACCGAAGCGGGCGCCCAAAACCGCATTGCGCAGTTCGGCAATGTAGAGAATTATTCCGACTATACGCTCAAATGGCACTATGCCGCGTCCGACCTCCTCATCACGGGGATCTACGGCGTTCCGAACGAGACCTTTACGGTATACGTCGAATCGGAGGACGCCGCCCATCTTCCCCGCCTCGTCATGACCGCCCATCACGGCTATTATAAGAGTTACAGATCTTCCGTCACGCTCTATCGCGGGGCGAACACCTTCACCTTCTCCAAGGCGGAAGCGGGGCCCGTTTACATCGTAAATCCCTACACGCCCGAAGAGCAAAAGGCAGAGGTGCGCCTCTACATCGAGGGCGGCGATTTTTATCCCGTGTTTGAAAAGGACGGCGACGAGACGGCGTTCCTCGGCACGCTCAAAGCGTATGAAGAAGCGCGGAAGGCAGACTCTTCCATCCCCGATCTTGCGGAACTTTCCACCGATTTCGCCTTTTTCACCACGACGTCATCGAGCTTATACGACACATATCTCGTCTATCATACGATCGACCCGCAGAAAAATCTGGAACTGTGGGGAGATTTCTTCACCGCGCTCTATGAGTTCAACGGCATTCCGACGAGCCCCGATTCCCTCTTCGGAGAGTATTACGATCCCCGTATCGAGGGCGTGCGGCTCAATTTCCGCTATATGCAGCCCATTCCCGATTCGGGAGCATACGCTTCCGCCAACCATATCGGATTCTATAACGAACACTATTGGTTCGCGAACTTCTATAACAACAAAAATCCCGTCGGGACGCACGGGTCGGGCGAATATTCCATCTATGCGATGGGGCATGAGATCGGGCACATGCTCGACACGGACGGCAGAAGGCTGGACGAGACGACGAACAACATGAGCGCGACCTTTGCCTATCTCAAACTGCTCGGCATGTCCGTAAATTCCCAATACCAGCCCTACGGCAAGTCCTTCGAAAAACTCGCGCGGGACGCGACAAATACCTATGAGGCGTACAGGGATATCCATATCCTCTATACGAGCGGGCCGACCTACGACCGCAACTACATGGTTTGGTGGTACCTCGAAGAATGCTTCCCCGATTATTGGGCAAAGCTCAACGACATGTACCGCCACGGGACCCGCGGCACGGGGCTCGGTGCGGAGGAGCGCATGGTATACTATTCCTCCCTCGTCACGGGGGTAGACCTCGAAAACTACTTCGAACGCTGGGGCATGTTCATTTCAAATTCCCGCTTTACCGCCGCGGGCGCGTCCCAAGCCTATCGCACACTCATGGACGAGGCAAGGGAGAAGAACGAGATCGAGAAAAAGTTCGACCGCTTCTATTATGCCGACGACGCGGAATATAACTTCATCCGCCAAAACGACAGCCACCCCTACGAAGGCGCCCAACCGACGGTTTCCGTCAAGAGTACGGACGGCAAGCATACCGTGTCCGTCTCGGGCAAACAGGATCCCGCACATCTCGGCTATGAGGTGCTCGTCTCGACGGACGGGACTTCTTACGCCGTTGCGGGATTCACGCGATCCGTACAGTTCACGGATGAGGCGAAATACCAAAAAGAGCCCACCTATAAGGTCGTCGCGGTCAACCGTTTCTTTGAAACGAGCGAAGAGAGCCTCCCCGCCGCGGCGGGCGAAGCGCAGACTTCCGACGGCGTATGCCGCGTGGGGAATGTGCATTACGATACCTTGCTCGAAGGGATCAATCATGTTGAACAGGGCGGCACGGTCTATCTCCTTGCGGACTGTTCCATCGGCGGCAAGGCGTGTTACAGGGACTTTACCCTCGAAGTGGACGACAGCGTAACGGAAAGTATCCGCATTAGCAATGCGGGGAGCAGTTTCTTCTTCCAGATCTGCGCGAACGTCACCCTTTTGGGGAAGCCTTCCGCGCATATCATCATCGACGGGGGTACCGTGTCCAAGATCTACCCTCCGATTTACGCGGGAAGCGGCACGTTCACGGCGGAATATACGGACTTCGAGGGCTGCGTCTCCACCATGGGCGGCGGGGCGATCCTCTCCCAAAATAAGACTGTCCTGCGGCATTGTTCTTTCTCGAATTGCTCGGGCGGGCTTGCGGGCTTCGTCTCCGTGACGAACTCCCTGACGCTCGAAGATTGCACCTTTGCGGGGGAGGGCGCGGATATCCAGCTTGCGAAAAACGCCTCGCTCACCTTTATCGGCGAGCTCCCTTCGCTCCGTCTCACCCTTGCGGGCGACGCTTCCGTCACTGCGGAAACCGAGCCCTCCGAAGAGGAACTCTCCCGCATCACCGCGGACGGCAAACAAGCCTATTATGAGGACGGGCAGATCCTCTTCGGAGAGACCACCCGCACGCTCACCTTCCGCATCGACGGAAAGGAAACGCCCTACGCGGCGCACGGCACGTTTGTATTCGGCGAAGAATCGCTCGCGCTCGGCGACCGCTATATCAAGGAATACAGAGATATCGAAACCGACGACGTCTACCATACGGGCGATGCGCTCGCGCCCTCGCGGGATATGACGTTTGAATGCGTGACGGAACAGAATGCCGTCCTCATCCTGCGCTTCAAGAGCGGCAAAAGGGAATACTCCCTGCGCGCAGACGGGACGCTCTACCTGCCCCGCACGGACGGGACGGACAAGATCGTGCGTTGGATTGCGCGGGACGGCGAGATCTACCCCGCGGGCGGAAGCGCGCCTGCGTCGGCGAAGGAACTCATTCCCATCTACGAAGGATGCTTCCGCTACGACTTTTTCGACGGCGAAAATTATATCGACGGAGATTACGTCCTCTACGGCACGGAAGTAGAGCTCCCCGACCTGCAACGGGAGGACTTCCGCGGCTGGCGGGCGGGCGGCGTCCTCTGCCGCGGGAAAGCGACGATCGCCGCGGATACCCTCTTTACGGCGGTATTCGGGGAGGAAGAGAAGCATTATGATTTGAGCCGTGCGACGGTCGTCTTTTCCCAAACGGAGTTTGTCTATGACGGTTCACCCATCCGTCCCGAATTCACCGTCATGCTGGACGGAGAACTTGTCCCCGCGGAGCTGTACACAGTCTCTTACGCTTCCAATCTCAACGCCGGCAGAGGGAGCGTCACGGTGGTCGGCAAGGGGCTTGCAGAGGGCAGTGCGGCAGGATATTTCACGATCTCTCCCCGCCCGCTCACGGCAGAGGACGTCACGGCGTCGGGACTTCGCGACGTTGTGTACACGGGTGAGGAGATCAAACTTGCCCCCACCCTCACGGCGGAGGGAGAAGCGCTCGGAGAAGAATCGTATACCCTTGCCTACTCCTCTGATCTGATCAACGCGGGCGTTGTGACGGTCACGGTCGTCTTTCAGGGAAATTATGCGGGCGAGATCACGCTCTCCTATCATATTCTGAAAGCGAAGAGCCCCGTCCCGCCCGAACGCGTTGCGGCGGGGGACGCAGAGACCCTCTCGGAGATCCCTCTTCCCGCAAATTGGGAATGGGCGGACGGAGATTTACCCGTCAGCGGCGACGGCGTCATGACGGCACAGGCGGTCTATACGGGCGCCGACGCGGGAAATTATGAGTCCGTTACGGCGGAAGTGGAGATCGTCCTCCCCGAGAAGCCCGTCGATCCCGAGGAGCCCGAAGAGCCGGAAAAACCTGTTGATCCCGATCCCGAAAACCCGGAAAAGCCCGACCCCGAGGAGCCCGAGGAATCGGATAAGCCCGTCGAGCCCGAGAAGCCCGAGGAATCGGATAAGCCCAACCCCGAAAATCCGAATTCGGAAGCCGATCCCGAACAGACGCCCGCGAAACCCGAACCGCAGAGCGAAGGAAGCGGCTGCAACGGGAGCTTTCACGGCACGCCGCTCTGGGCGTTGCTCCTGTGTCCCCTTCTCCTCATAAAGCGCAGGAAAAAGCAGTAAGCGCAGGTTTCTTTGTTTCGCAAACTATTTTCGTCCGCGCCCTTATGGGCGCGGACGAAAATAAATAACGAGCGAGGAATGTAACAAGGGGATCCCGCCACGCCCTAATTTGGAACAAAGGGCTACCTTTCGGACATGCCCCCCTCTTCCCGCACTTTGAAAAGCCGCCCCGCAAGGGACGGCTTTCACTGTTTTCGGATCAATAGGATTCAAAGGAAAAGTTGGATGTCAGAGTCATTTCCGTTTTGATCGTCCCGCCGAACGGATCGGTTACGGTGACTTCGTACTTCCCGGGTTCCGTCTCTTCCCCGAATTGAAGGAAATTTCCGACGTAGAGATGCCAATAGCTGCCGTCCGCGTAATAGACTTCAAGTTCAAGAGTTTCGAGATCGGACAAGCTGTCGAGCGTCGTTTTGGAGAAATTCGCTTCCACGTAGCTCTTTCCTGCGGTATTCACATCGGCACGGTGCTTTGTATCGAGGAGCACGCTCGTAACATAGAATCCGGACCAATCATCCTCCCCGAACTGTACGAGAAGATATGTAAATTCGAGACTTTCCATTTTCTCTTCGATTTCTTCCGCGTCTTTTTCGAGACTCTCGATCTTGCCGAAATCCCCGTTCATAAATGCTTCCGCGGCTTTCTCTTCAAGAGCGTTATAGTCGTCCATGAGGGAAGTATACGACCCGTCGTAATACTCCCACCTATAATCGTTTTCCTTTTCGCCGGGCGCCACATAGGGGTCGCCGAACAGATCGCGAACATCCTGGTGACTCCAACGCTCATAGGAAGATTCCCCGAACCGGATGCGCTGTGCATTCGATAGCGTGAGTTTGTTTCCGAAGGTTATGGTGAGCACGACGATCGCCGCAATGATGAGATACAGCAGCGAAAGCCCGATCGCGCCGATATGATAGAAATCGGGCGCGGGTTTGGCGGAAGCGCCTTCCCCGGTACGGACGGCAACGGCCATCGCCCTGTTGATCTCGGGCATAGTGACGATGGGAGAATCGACCTCAAAAATGGGGTCGGGTCTGCCGTAGAATAAAATGGTGAGCTCTTGCCCGAGAGATAGCGCGGTCCCGCCTATCACGGCGCCGATCATGTGCATGAGTGCGATCATGCCAATGAGCGAAATGATGAGAGGAGCGGCGAAGGCGGGCAACTCGGAGATCCCGAGAAGTAATGGCGATACGACGCATAATGTGATGAACACGGCGAGCGCCAATATGCCGTTTGCGATCGTATAGCCGAGCATCTGCTTGCGTTCCTTGCCGAGGTTGCCGGGGTTCCAATCCACCGTCTTTCGTCCCCAAGAGGTAAAGAGATGGATGAGGGGATTGAGAAAGGAACCGGTGTAGGGGAAGATCGACCACAGCGACCAAAACGAGATGGACTTATGGATACGCCACTTCTTGACTTTGGAATTGAGAAAGACGGCGCGCTCCGACTCCGTGAATTCCGAGTACGGCTTCTTCGGGGATCTCTCCTTCTTGGGACGGGGGGCGCGGGCAGGCGTTCCCTGCGGCGCGGGCGGCGCAAGAGGTGCGGGAGATACGGAAGATACGGGAGGGACGAAATAGGCGTGTCCGCATTCGGGACAGAATTTTGCGCCGGAAGCGATGGGGGCGCCGCAGTTGGGGCAGGTGACCGCCTCGACGTATCTCTCGCCGCATTCGGGGCAGAATTTCCCCTCAAACTGCGTGCCGCACTTGGGACAAGTATGCATGGGGTTTCTCCTTGTAGAATTTGCACGATCAACGGTCCCCCCATTTTCCACACGGAAATGATGAAACCATTAAGAAGTCTATGCACCCTCTATTTTACCCCCCCCGCTTTTTTGTCAAGTGTTTTTCGGTATAAAAATGGGTTATGTTTGAAATTTTTTCGGAAATCGCAGAAAAAGAGTTATCAACGGGGATTTTGGGCTCCAAGCCGAAAAAATCGGCGGAGCATAAAAAACGTGCGGTCTGTTCAGGCCGCACGTTTCGGATTTCAGGGCATTATTCATCTACACGGTAAATTTTTGCATAGGAGGATTCGACAAATTCAAGGAAAGGCGTCGGCGTATCTTCGCTCGAAACGGTATCCGAATTGATCGAATATTCCGTGCCGTTGATCTTCACTTTGAGAACGTAATAGGGCAAATAGGGCGACCCGCCCTTTTCGCAGCTCACGAATTCGCAGGTCGCAGCTGTGCCGTCGATCGTCACGGTGATAGACGTCTCCGTAATTTCGACGACATAGCTCTGTCCGCTGATCGTCCCCTCGTATTTGCCGAGGAACGTCGCGGCAATGTCGAGCGGATCGCCTGCCTCGGTCTGTTTGTCGAGTTTTACGGGAGCAAGTCCCGTTGCCATCATATAGACGTAAGTTACGGTACCGCTCTCCGTGACATTGTACACGTTATATTCTTTCCCGTCGACAGTGAAATAGTAATCGGTGTCATTTGTCTTACGAATGGCGGTACCGACAGCAAATTCCGCTTCTCCGATTTTGAGTTCAAAACCGTTTTCCGCAATATGAAGTTCGTACACCGTACCGTTTGCGGTTCCTTTGAAATTCCCGTAAAAGTTCGGGGAGATTTCGGTCGCCGGCTCCTCGCCGATCTCGCCCGAGAAGGGGGTGAGCACGACGGTCAGATCACCGTCACCCGTGAGCCAGAGCTCCGTCGCGTCTTTCGCGCCGTCGGACATATTCATAATGGTGTAGGGGACGCCGTCGAGGGTGATATGGAAGTTGCGGGAAGCGTCGTAGTCGAGGATGACGGCATCGACAAAGTCGGCGGAGCCGATCTTCACCGAGAGCTTTTCGGCCGTGAAAGTAACATAGTAAGTCACGCCGCCCTGCTTGCCCGAATAGGTGCCGACCTCGACATATTCCTTGGGCATTTCGAAGGGTCTTTCGGGTTCGACGCCAGCGCCCGTGCGCTCCAAATAGAAATGGACGGAGTCCGAATTGTTGTGAAGGCTGATCTGTTGCACGGTGTTGTCTTCAATGGCATATTTGTCGGCGATGATGAAGTAGGACTCCCCTTCATAGACGATGCTGATCCCGTCGACGCCGGTGTAGTAGATATCCCCCGTAATGGTGACGGGATCGCCGTTCTTGGTGATGACGATCTCTTCGCCGATCTCGATCTTGATGCTGTCCTCTCCCTCTTCGAGCGGTACGCTCTCGTACGTTCCGTAGTAGATGAAAGGGTAAGGCGTGGGAACTTCGGGTCCTTCGCTGCCTTCGGGCAGGAGCAGGACTTGCAGGTCGTATTCGGCCGTCATCAGCATGAGCCCGCAGCCGTTGGGCCCCTCGTTGGAGAGGATGATGTACCCTTTCTCACCGATCAAGAATGTTATGACGAGGTAACCGAGCGCGGTGTCGATGTACAGATCTTCTACCGCAGCCTCTTCGCCGTCGATCGTGAACAGGAACTGCGTCGAAGTGACCGTGAGTGCGTAGTCGACATAGGAACAGCTGCCATCTTCGTTTTCGATGAGGTCTCTGCCCGTGTAGCTGCCCTCAAACGCTTCGAAGGGGGTCTTCGCGTTGCTCAGGTCGATGGGGAGTTCGGTCGTGCCGAATCCGCTGAAATCGAGTATGATGCTGCCGATATCGCCGTTCGCCTCAAAGGTAAACGCGACCTGTTTGAGCACGCCGTCATCGTCGAGGACGATCTCAAGCTCCACGGCATAGGCCGCAAGCTCGTCGGCGCCCGCAACGAGCGCGGAGGCGCACTCTCCCGCAACGCCCGAGGTCAGGCCATAGATGTAGAAGTCGGGACGGTACACATATGCGCCCTTGTCATAGGCAAAAAGTTCGGGGGCAAAGCCCGAGAAGGATGCGAGAAGCTCTTCGAAGGTGCACTCCACTGTGCCGGCGAGAATGGCCTCCTCCGCGGCGGGGTCGTAGGAGAAGTTATACGCCGCGCCGTTTTTGAGAACAAAGCCCGCGTTGGTGCCTTCGGAGTAGATGGCGCTTTCCGTGACATAAATATCGTATTGATAGGTATCGAAGAGGTATTGTTCGGTCCTGTTTACCTTATAATTTTTTGCCTGCGCGGCGGCCTGAAGAGCGGAGACAAGCGCCGCATGTTCGGGAACTGTCTCATAGGGATCCGCATAGCCTTCGGGGACGCTGCCCGTCCCGACGTCCGTCAAATAGTATTCATAGACGCTGTCGTAGTACAGCTCATCGGTTGCGTTATAGAGCGTATCCTCCATCTCGATGCGGAGCTGGGTGAACGCGCCGTCCTCGGCAACCAGCTGGACGACGGTGACGTCCTCGCCGACCCCCGTGATCGCAAGGGAGACGGCGGCCGCCTTTTCGGGATCGGCCATGCGGTACACCCCGCCTTCGAGCGCGATAAAGTCGCTCTCCGTCAGGCCGGCAAAGGGATTATAGGCGCTCTCGAAGGAGTCCTCCTGATCCAGGTAAGCGATCTTGTTATCCGCGTCATGATAGACGAGCGCGAGTTTACCTCCGTGGTTGACGGCGATGTAGTCGCAGAGGATCTCCCCCGAGGAAGTGTCCTCTTCGTATACCCAGATCGCATCCTCTCCGAAGGAGGTGACCGATGCGCAGGTGTAGTCGTAGGAAGGATCGGTGAAGGTGCAGCTATACGCACCGTCGAAGGTGATCTTGCCCGAGATCTCTTCAAGGGCGGCCGCAACGTCAAAGACCTCTTCGGGGGGATCTTCGGTGGGCTCTTCGCCGAACGTGACGTTGACAGCGGTATCATGCTGCACGGAGAAGGAATACTTCCCTTCCGCAAGCGAAACGGCCGCGCCGTCCACCGTGACGCCTTCCGTCACATATCCGCTCTTGGGGGAGACGGTGAGGGTCACGCTCTCTCCCGCGGCATATTTTTGGCCGCTTGCGGGCGCCGAAAGGGAAGCATCCCCCTTCTGCGCGTCGTAAGTCAGCGTGACGGTATAGCCCGCGGGCGTCTCTGCGGGGGCGGGATTTTCCTCCCCATCGTCACAGGCGGCGAGCGCGAGCGCAAAAATCACGCCGAGCAGCAAAAGCAATAATCTTTTTGTCGCTTTCATACATTTTCTCCTTATATTTTCAAATATTTTTCGCATACATTCACAAATTCGGAAAAACCGATCTTAAAAAGATGAATATAATCGTAAATATTCTGTATAATTGTATCATGAAGAGAGAATGCTGTCAACTGTTTTGCGCCGCAGAACAAAGAAAATCGGCGGCGACGGAAAATTTTCCGAAGAATCCTTGCATTTTTTAGCAAAAAGAATTATAATTTAGAAAAACATCTCGGAGGAAAACACCAATGCCCTTAGTTACAACCAAGGAAATGTTCGAAAAAGCATACAAGGGCGGCTATGCCGTCGGTGCGTTCAACGTCAACAATATGGAAATGATCCAGGCGATCGTCGAGGCCGCTAGCGAATGCCGCTCGCCCGTCATTCTTCAAGTATCCGCAGGCGCAAGAAAGTATGCAAATCCCGTATACCTTCGCCACCTCGTGCAGGCTGCCGTCGAGACAACGGATATTCCGATCGCCATGCACCTCGACCACGGCGCCGATTTCGACATCTGCAAATCTTCCATCGACGACGGCTTTACCTCCGTCATGATCGACGCTTCCTCGAAGCCCTGGGAAGAGAATATCGCCCTCACCCGTAAAGTCGTCGAATATGCCCACGCGCACGGCGTCGTCGTCGAAGCGGAACTCGGCAAACTCGCCGGCGTGGAGGACGACGTGCATGTCGCCGACCACGACGCGATGTTCACTTCACCCGACGAGGTCGAAGAATTTACCTCCCGCACGGGGATCGACTCCCTTGCGATCGCGATCGGGACGTCCCACGGCGCCTATAAATTCAAGCCCGGACAGGATCCCAAGCTGCGCATCGATATCCTCGAAGAGATCGGCCGCCGCCTTCCCGGCTTCCCCATCGTTCTGCACGGCGCGTCGAGCGTCCCGCAGGATCAGGTGGCCGTTGTCAATGAGTTCGGCGGATCCATGCCCAACGCCATCGGCATTCCCGAGAGCGAGCTGAAAAAGGCCGCAAAACTCGCCGTCTGCAAGATCAACATCGACTCCGACCTCCGCGTTGCTTTCACGGCGGCTTGCAGAAAGCATTTCTATGAACATCCCGATCATTTCGACCCCCGCCAGTACCTCGGCGACGCGCGCGCGAATATGAAGGAGATGGTCAAACACAAGATCGTCGACGTGCTCGGCTCCGCAAACAAGGCATAAAAAGCAGAAAGCGACATCCCCGCTGCGAACACGGGGATGTTTTTGTATGAAGAAAAAGACCGCAAGGCCTCTTAGGGGGATCCCCTCTTCATACCGAAAAAAATATATCGGAAAAATTTTTTGTAAAACGGCTAAAAACGCTTGATAATTACCGATGATTTTGCTACAATTAGGACAGTTATCAAAGCATTGGGGTGTCGCCAAGCGGTAAGGCAACGGACTCTGACTCCGTCATTCGTTGGTTCGAATCCAGCTACCCCAGCCACAGACCCTACATTTAGTAGTTTTTTTCAAAGAAGCATACTAAATGTGGGGCTATTTTTTTGCACTTTTGGGGACTTTTTGGGGACTAATTCAGGAATCAAAGGTTATAAATAACCTTTTCCCCCTCTTTTTTCATGAATTCCCGCGAAAAGTGCGTATAAACGGTGGTCGTTTGCGTATTGTCTGCGGCATGCCCTGCCCAAACCGAAACGACCTCCCGCGCCACTCCACATTCCTGACATCGTGTAATGTAGGTATGCCGAAGTTCGTGCAGATGATGCTCCGGCATCAACCGCTTGAATGCCTGCGTCAGCGCGTCCGGCCGCACCGTGCGAAGTGCGTCAAAATCAGGGGGAAGATGCCGCGCTAGCATTGGCGTGACGGGAATAAGCCGCCTCTTCTCACGATATCCTTTTCGCATCTTTGCACAAGAGACCGAGACGAAGCCCTCCTCAAACCGAACGCTTGCGAGCTCGCTCCTTCTGATACCGCTGTACAGCAAAAAGAGCAATGCGTCCTTGATCTCCTCCGCGCAACGGCTTGCCGAAAGCCTTGAAAGAAACTCCCTCTCCTCATCCAACGTAAGTGCACGTCCGCCCTGCTCCTCGTATTTCGGCGGCCTGAGCATGCGCATCGGGGATTTCTCAAGGAGATCCTCCCCAATGGCAAAATTAAAAACAGATGTCAGAGTCTGCCAAATCTTCGTCGCCGTTCTCCATTTCTCCTGCGAAGTATACCGATTGATGAGATCTTGAACGTCCGATTGTCTGATCTCTCCGATACGACGATCGCCGAGAACGGGCAAAAGATTGGCCGCAAAAAGACCCTCGTAATACTTGAAGGTGTTAGCCTTGATCGTCGGGCGTTTCAGATCCAACCAACGCTCCGAAACTTCCCAAAAATAAGGCTCACTCTTCGTCTCCGCCGCCCCTGCATCGCTCCCCTCCGCCGATGTTGGAGTCCGAGACCATAGAGCGGCAAGAAACCTTCCTTTCAGATCCTCATAGCGTACGGAAGAAACCGCGATGTTGTAGCCATACTTCCGGAACCTCGCCTCGTACACACCGTTGGCCTTCATCCGAACGTGCACGGGCAATTGAATTGTAAAAATTTTCTGAAATTCTATCGGCATTTTTGCTATCTCCTTCTTTGAAAAATAAAATGCCGACTTTGGCGCAGTAACTGCTTTTTTATTTTTTTGCGCAACCGATTTTTCTTCTTCTTTTACCTCCTCTATCAAAGAGCTTTGCTTCTTTTGATCTTCACCCGATACTACCCCGAAATGATTTTCCTCCGGAAATTCGATTCCCCGCGACATGCCGCGCCGCGCCGTATAGTCCGCCCCGCGCCCTTGTGAAGGAGGAAGAGGGAACTGCAAGATCTCATTCCCGGTCGATATAATTGGGAAGCCCTCCCGCGCGCGGGAGGGCTTCGTCGTGATCGGAAGATCGTCATTATCATCGTCTTTTACCAAGACGAGATGTGGTCGGCCCGTCGGTTCTTCGGGCAACATCGACAGGATCTCGGCGATCAAACCTGCCATAAGACGCAATCTCTCGCGTACAAATTCGGTATTCATCTTTTGCATTCTCCTTCGGGAAATATCCCGGGGAGAATTATATCTTAAAAAACGTACAACATTTTAGTCATTTTTTGCACGACAAAAAATGACTACTTTCATTTTTTTCGGTTCGGAGCGATCTGTTTTTTCGTTTCAGCTTCAAGCTCCGGGATACTGCGGTCTGGCGTCGGAAGATCTTCGGGCATCGTGCCGCCGAGCTCTTCGATCGTCTTGCGCACCGTTCGCCCGACCTCAAAGTGGGTCGCATTGGCGGCCACAGGCGAGCTTACGCCTTCACGCTTCATTTTTGCCTCGGTTTGTGTGATCCGGAAGAGATTCGCCGCGAGCTCTTCGCTTCCCATATGATCGAGGATCTCTTCTCCTTCGGCTAATCCCTTATTCTGGGCGATGTCGCGGGCGGTCATTCCGCCGTACAAGCCGCGGTAGCCGGCATCCTGAAAGGCGGCGTACTCTTGGCGGGTGATGATCCCCGCACGGTGGGCGGCCTCCGCCAGCAGCATGTTCTTTTGACGGATATCGCCGCGGATGAAGAGCCGACGCTCATCTTCGGTGAGGCGGTCGTACAGTTCGGCGAGCTCCTGCTGCCGCGTCTGCACAGCGAAATAGGTCTGCCCCCATGCGATGACGTCTTTACGCGGATCCCCGTTCATGACGATCAGGTAGCACGCATAACGCGTGAGCTTGTAATCGAGCTGCGAACGCTTTCCGCCTTTCCCAATCGTGATCATTTTCCTGACCTCAGGAAAATGATCTTCGACATTGTGCTGACTGATCTTGCAGGCGATCTTTGCGGTCTCGATCACCTTATGGAAATTTTCCCACTTGGCGTATTGCAGTGCGCCCTGCAATTCGCGGGCGAGCCAATATTCCGCGCCGTCCTCGTCGACATGGCGCAAATCGTCAAAGAGCTTCTTCTGTCTTTCTTCAAGTTCGTTCATAAGATTCCCCTCATGCTTTTTTTGAGGCGCTCCCCGACGAAGCGCCGCTCAAAGCGCGAAGATAGATTTTTAGATCTTCTTTACGCGTGGGAGAAAGGGCGGCATAATGCTTCCAATATTTATTGAATTCTCCCTGTTTGTCCGCAATTTTTACAAATGACCCTTATATGTGTTGCGCTTTCATTGATTGTCATTGTGATGAAGCTGATTATTATTCCGACAGCAAGTAGTGCAAAAATAACTTCTGTTCCGTCACTGCGTTTTTGAGAAAGTGCGGAAAAGAGACGGATAGAAATGTAGCACTCAAAAATGAGCATTATCATAAAGAGAATTCTTGCGATAATACTTTTATCGTGTTCTGCTACGAATACAATTTCTTTGCTTCCGCAATGGGGGCAAATAACTTCCTTTGTACTGGGATTTGCCATATAAGTGTTTTCTTTTTTTTGCTTTTTAATTAAATATATCAAGCATAGTATCACCATGACAACCGAAACGATCGCCAATACGACCATAAGCACAGGGAAATAATCAAATTCATTGTCGCTTTGGCTCATACTCGTAGGGGGCGTGATGTCACTTAATAGATTTTTTAACATTGTTTACCTCATGAATTATGTGAATTTTTCGAAAATTTCTGGTTGTCTCCTATGCCGCTCAAAGCGCGGAGATAGATTTTTAGATCCTCTTTGCGGGTGGGAGAAAGGGCGGAATAGAGCTCCAGCACTTCCCGCTCGTCCCAAGAAAGGGTTTGATCCCCTGTCACTGCCGCGCCGAAGTCGTCCGTACGACCCAATAGATAATCGAGAGAACAACGAAAAAATGAAAGTAATTTTTCAAGCGTTTTTGCATTCGGCACTCGATTTGTGCTTTCCCACATCCCCACCGTCGAAATTCCAACTCCAATTTCTTGTGCAAGTTGTGCCTGCGAAAGACCTCTCGATTCTCGCAGTTCTTTCAATCTAATCGAAAATTCCATATCCACATTGTAACATAATCTCACGAAACGGAAAATAGCAAACAAAATTTACTCCTTTTTGTGAGAAAACTATTGACACAATACTCCTACTTGTGATAAAATGCTCACAAAAAGGAGATTTCTCCATGGAAATCAGCAAATCAGCAGTCCAACGTTTCTACGACGCTACAAAAATTTATCTGAATGCCCTAAATGCGCTGTACGACAGAAAACATCCGCGGCGGCTTCTGCGACGCAGAGAATTTAACAAGGCAGCGAAGAATTGGCACGATGAGCGACTGCTTTTTGCACAAAACGCCGGGCCGAGATTCGAATTTACTTTCGCTGATCTTTTTTGCACGCTGTATCAATTCGGCGTCAACGATATAAATGCCGTCTATGGAGTTCTCTCTCGCATAGGCTTTGAGCTCATAGATTAAATTTTTTGCGTGGTTCCCCCCGCGAAAGGGAGAGAAAATGACGAACATTGAGATCTTGGTAAAATGTGATGTTTCGGATCCGAACTTCGCGCTCGCGCTTCGAAGCGCAGAAGCCGACGAGCTCGAAGAGGCGCTCCTTCTGACCGAAGATCAAAAGAA
>CANQQY010000026.1 GCA_947626105.1 uncultured Clostridia bacterium
AACCTCCTGTGATAATTCTACCACAGAAGATTCTTTTTTCCCTTTTTTATTTGTGTCTCTTTTGGGGGGACCGTTCAGAACGCCTCCCCTTTTTGCATGGAAACCATTTTCTTGCTGCCCCTTTCAGGGGAAGTGGCCCGCAGGGCCGAAAGGGTTTCGGAAACCCCTCAGTCTCGGCTACGCCTCGCCAGCTCCCCTACAAGGGGAGCCAAGGGAGTAGCCGCGGACGACGCCGTCGAGAAATCTCCACCTTATTCTTGCCGAGATTTCCCCATTCCGCTTCGCTTCGGTCGAAATGACAATGACTTGCCCCTTTCCCCGCATTATGACGAGGAGCCCCAAAAGACAGGTAAAAAAAGAGCAACGGTTTGTTCCGTTGCCCGAAATTTCTATTGACGCCGCCGTGAGGGGCGGCTTTTCTTATCTGTGCTTTCCCATAAAGAAGATCGCGAGCGTACCCGCGCCCGAATGGGTGCCGATCACACTGCCGATCTCATTGATGAAGATCTCCCGTTCCCCGAACTTCGCCTTGACGAGAGAGACGAGATACGCCACGTCATCCGGGCAGTCCCCATGGCTGATGAAGATGGGATCGTCGGGACCGATGATGGAGAGTTCCTCCATTTTATCGACAAGTGCGTGGATGGATTTCTTCCGCCCCATGCTCTTCCCGATGGGGATCAAATGCCCCTCGTCGTCCACATGCAGGACGGGCTTGATTTTGAGGAGCGTCCCCACGATCGCCGTGCCCGTGCTCACGCGCCCCCCTCTCTTCAAATGGAACAGGTCCTCCACGGTGAAGATATGGCAGATGTGAAGGCGGATCTGTTCGGCATACGCTTTGGTCTCTTCGAGACTTGCCCCGCCGTCCGCCTTTTTGACGATGTAGTCTACGAACAATCCCTGCCCCAGAGAGGCGCAAAGGGAATCTACAACGGCGATCTTGCAAGCGGGATATTTCTCCGAGACCTGTTTCGCCGCGGCGAGATAGCTCCCGTATGTGCCCGAAAGTCCCGAGGAAAAGGCGATCGCAAGGATATCCTGCCCCGCTTCGGCATATTTTTCCATCGCGCGGGCGACCTGCTCCGGGCTTGCCTGAAAGGTCGTGGGCATTGCGCCGTCGCGCAGAAGCTGATAGAATTCCTTCACGTCGAGGGACGCGCCGTCCTCTCCTTCGTAACTGACGCCGTTCATCGTAAAGCCGAGCGCCACGACGCCGAGGTCGTGTTCGGCATAATAAGATGCGGGGAGATCGCTTGCCGTATCGGTGAGTATTGCAAATTTACGCATGACAAAAAAACCTCTCGATAAAAGTAACAAGCCTCTCCCCCGCTTGTCCCGAACAAAATTATACTACGGAAGGGTCACTTTGTCAACGTTTTTTTACTTTACGACTGTGAAATTTTTCACACGTGACGCCTTGAACGAGAGGGCGACGGAGAACCCGTGCCGCTCTTTTTCCACCGTAAAGACGGGCTCGCCGTCGAGATCGAAATACTCCCGCGCGACGCGGCAAAAGTCCCGCAGAGCCTGCGCGCGGCTCTCGCGGTTGAGCCCCTCTTTGTCCTGTTCGAGCATCCGCGCGATGCGCTGTCTGTCCTCTTCCTTCATGCCGTTCCTCCCGTCTTTTTTTGCTGCTCCCGTCCGCCGCAGAGATAGAGCTCGGCAAGCGCACGGAACGCGCGCGACCTTGCCACGATATTTTCCAGATAGAACTTGTCCTCCTCTGGGATCGCCACAAAGAGCGGGATCTCGAGCGCCTTCGCGATCTCTTGCGGGCGCATGACTTCGCCGCGGCGGGCAAAGTCCTTCCGCACGAGGTTGACGGCAAGCCCCACCTCTTCAAACCGATAACTTTTGAGAATGGTTGCGACGCGGTCGGCGTCCCGCATGGCGGAAATATGCGGGGTCGTGACGAGAAGCGCCTCGTCCGCACACGCCGCGGCACGGTGGAAGCCGTCCTCGATGCCCGCGGGAGAGTCGATAAGAATGAAATCGAACTGCGGCGAGAGCGCGTCCAGAATGAGCCTTACCGCCTGCGGGGAGACGTAACGCTCGCTCACACGGTTGCTGGAAAGGGCGTAGAGCGTCGGAAAGCGGGGATGTTTGATGAGAGCCTGACGGGGACGGCAGCGTCCCTCGATCGCGTCTACGATGTCGTAGAGTGCGAGATGTTCGACGCCGAGAACGACGTCTACATTATTGAGCCCGAAGTCCAGATCGCAGACGATAACGCGTTTCCCCTTTTTGGCGAGCTGTGCGGCGAGATTACAGGCGACGGTTGTCTTTCCGACGCCGCCCTTCCCGGAAGTTACGACGATCTTGATTGCCATTCCTGCCTCCCCGCACGGTCTTTCCCTGAATTTTATCACATACAAAGCGGGATTTCAGAGCTTATGCCGTCGAAAAAGAGCAAAAAACGGCGGAAAAGGCTTAAAGTTCGCACTCTTTCCTCGTGCTTGCGAGTGACAGAGGGTCTTGTCGCCCCTCGTAGGGGAGATGTCGCCCCGCCCGCACTTCTTTTTGTGCACCAAAGGGGAAGCAAGACAGCCTTCGTTCCAATTACTTGCCTTAGGCGGAATTCACTTCCGCCGTGGGCGACTCAATTTGCCGAACCCCTTCGGCTTAATGTCGTGTGAAACAGAAAAGTGACGGCCGAATCGCTTTTACAATGCAAAAGTCTTAACCCCTCGCTCGTATTTATTTGCGAGCACGCGCCCGAAGGAGCGCGGGCGAGCAAAGAAATCGAGCGAAACATTCCAAAATAACTTGCCTTAGGCGGAATTCACTTCCGCCGTGGGCGACTCAATTTGCCGAACCCCTTCGGCTTCCTGTCGAGTGAAACAGAACAGGGGCGGGCGAATTGCTTTTACAATGCAAAAGTCTTAACCCCTCGCTCGCATTTATTTGCGTAGCAAAGAAATCGAGCGAAACATTCCAAAATAACTTGCCCACGGCGGAATTCACTTCCGCCGTGGGCGACTCAATTTGCCGAACCCCTTCGGCTTATTGTCGTGTGAAACAGAACAGGGGCGGGCGAATCACTTTTACAAGGCAAAAGTCTTAACCCCTCGCTCGTATTTATTTTGAGCGCGCGCCGACAAGGCGCAAACTCAAAAGAAATCGAGCGAAACAAAAATTTGAACAAATGTTTGACAAAGGGAAAGAATTATGCTATAATGGGGAAAAGGTGGGAAATATGATCGATGAAGCACGGTTGAAAATTCTTGTGGAAAGCGCAAAGTTCGACGTCTCCTGCTCCTCCTCGGGGAGCGGGCGGCGCAATGAGGGCGGCGTCGGGAACGGGTATGCGTCGGGGTGCTGTCACTCCTTTACGCCCGACGGGCGGTGCATTTCGCTGCTCAAAATGCTGCTCTCCAACGACTGCATCTTTGCCTGTAAATACTGCATGAACAGGTGCGACGCAGACATGCCCCGTGCATCGGCGACGCCCGACGAGGTCTGCTCGCTCGTCATGGACTTTTATAAGCGCAACTATATCGAAGGGCTCTTCCTCTCTTCCGCCGTGCACGTCTCGCCCGACTATACCATGGAACAGCTGTATCTCACCGTCAAAAAGCTCCGCACGGAGTACAATTTTCACGGCTACATTCACGTCAAGGGGATCCCGCACGCCGACGCGGAGATCGTCAGAAAAACCGCCCTCTATGCGGACAGGATGAGTTATAACATCGAGCTTCCCTCCGAGCGGAGCCTCAAACTTCTCGCGCCGCAGAAGAGCCGCGAAAGTCTGCTTCTGCCCATGGCGCGGCTGCAACGGGAGCGATTGGAGTTCAAAGAGGAAAAGCGCAAGGGGTATTTCCTGCCCGCGGGGCAGACGACGCAGATGATCGTGGGGGCAAGTCCCGAAAAGGACGGCGCAATTTTGAGGCTTTCGCAGGGACTTTACCGCAAAAACGGGCTGAAACGCGTCTATTATTCTGCATATGTGCCCGTCGTGCACGATTCCCTTCTGCCCGAACTCCCGGGCGGGGCGCTCAGGGAACACCGTCTGTATCAGGCGGACTGGCTGCTCCGTTTTTACGGGTTCGACGCCGAAGAACTCCTGCCCGAGGACGGGAATCTCTCCCTTGAATTCGATCCCAAATGCGCTTGGGCGCTCGCCCATATGGAGCTATTTCCCGTGGAGGTGAACCGCGCTCCCCTCGAAGTGCTTCTCCGCGTCCCCGGGATCGGCGCAAGGAGCGCACAGCGCATTCTCGACGCACGGCGATTCACGAAACTCACCTTCGAACATCTCAAAAAAATGCGCGTCGTCCTGAAACGGGCGCGGCATTTCATCACGGCAAGCGGCAAGTTTTACGGCGCAAACGAAAGGGCGGTAAGAGGGCTTCTCGCCGCCGAGGAATCCAAATCGAACGCGGTGCAGATGAGTCTGTTTCCGAATGAAACTGCCCTCTCCGCGCTCACGGGGGAACTGTGATCTACTTTTACGACGGAACAAAAGAGGCCTTTCTCACCGCCCTGCTTCTCTCTTACGACGACCCGCTCCCGGTACTGACTTCGGGAAATTGCCAGCTCGCGCTCGGACAGCGGACGGTCTTTGTGCGTGCAGACGCGGAAAAGGCGCAAAAGGCGGAGCGAAGGCTCCTTTCGATCGATAAGGACTGCATGCGCGACCTCGATCTTCTCCTGCGGAGCGGAGACGCCGACAAGGATACCGTTGCGCTCGGCTATTTCCGCATGATCGCCAAGCGGCAGCGTCCCGTGCGGGAAATGCTCGGCGAGGACGACGTTTTGAGCGCCGAAAACCATATCCGGCGGGTCACCTTCGAGATTCACCGCATGAAGGGTTTTCTCCGCTTTATGGAGTGCGCGAGCGGGGCGCTCTACGCCCCCATCGTTCCCGACAACGACATCTGCGACCTGCTTGTCCCGCACTTCCGTTCCCGCCTGCCCATGTACTTCTTCGTCATTCATGACGTAAAGCGCAAAAAGGCGGCGGTCTACGACGGGGAACATACCTTCTTCGCCCCGCTCGGCGAGGCGGAAGTCGTCCTCTCTGCGGACGAGGCGGCGTGGCAAAGGCTATGGAAGGAATACTATGCGAGCGTGAATATCCCTTCGCGCGAGCGGCTCAAACAGATGCGCGGGTACATGCCCGTGCGCTATTGGAAATTCATGCCCGAGAAGCATTGAGCGCTTCGAGACTGTCCGTCAGAAGGCGCAAGTGTTCGCGCTCCTCGGCGAGAATGGAAGAGAGGATCTCGGCGGCGGCGGGGTTTTCGATCTCGCAGAGCATGGCGGAATAGGACGCGACGGCGTTTTGCTCCTCCTCGACGTCCGCTTTGAGCATTTCGGCGGTCTCCCGCGCGTAATTGACGCAGGACGCCGAATAATAGGATACGGGATAGGGCGGGCAGGCGGTAAAGACGGGCGAAGCCCCGAGACGGGTGATGAGCGCGCCGACCGTCGTGAGATGGCGCATTTCCTCCGTCCCGATGCGCATGAGAAGTTCGGCGAGCCGCCCTTCTCCCCGCTCGCCCAGCACGATCGACTGGTAAACATATTGAAGCACCGAAGTGAGCTCCCCTTCCCTTCCCGCATATGCCTTGGAAACGATGCGGAGCGTGCGCACGTCCTCCCCGACGCTTTGAAGAAGCATTCTCTTTCCCCCTCTTTTTTATCAAAGTATGCGGCAAGGGGCACGAGGTGTGACAAAGGATTTTTCTCCCCTTCCACGAAAAAGGGCGCCACCATGTCCATGGGCGCCCCTCTGTGAAAGATGATGGCTCTTGCTTCCCCTTGTAGGGGAAGTACCTTCGGCGTTCCCCTCGCTTCCCCTTGTAGGGGAAGTACCCGCGCAGCGGGGGATAGGGTTCTCGCTGCCCCTCTTAGGGGAAGTCCCCGAACGTAGTGAGGGGAAAGGGGTTTCCAAAACCCCTCAGTCGCGCAAGGACAGCGCGCCAGCTCCCCTACGAGGGGAGCCGAGGAACCCCTCAGGTATCCGACAGATAATCCAGATAGGCGCGAAAGGCGGAGTCCATGGACAGATGGCTGCAAAAAACTCTCCCCGCATGCTTCCCCTCGCCCGGGCGGTATCCGTAGAATCCGCAGACCAATTCGAGGCCATTGTCAATTTTGAAGTGCAGCTTCGCGAAGAACTGCTCGCCGCCGCCGACCGTTTGCCCCGCGCCGCCGACCTTGATCTCAATCTGATAAGTGTACTCCGTCCACGGGATATTTTCACCGTCCTTCTCCATGAAAAACCCCGCCGTGTTCGGCTTTGCGGATATGCGCTCCACAGAGACGAACTCAAACCCGCTCTCCTCCTCCGTGACATCCGCGATCTCGTGTCCCGTGACCACTTTACAGAGCAGGATGACCGTATCTTCTGTGCCGTAAAAAATATGATATCTGCCGCGGAAGCCGCCCTCGATGCCGTCCGGGGAATACGGACAGGACTCGACGTCGTCCCCGAGATCGACCCAGCCCTTATCCGACGGCTCGACCGAGCCTTCATTGCCGCCGGCCTCTCCGCCCGGATTTCTGTCACCGCCCTGACTCCCGCCGTTCGGATCAATGACGCCGCCCCCTTCGTTTCCGTCGGCAGACTCGCCGCCCGGGAACTGTCCGCTCTCGCTGTCCGCGCCCGCCATGTTGCGCTCTCCCCCCGTGAGGAGGACGGCCGTCGGCACAGCCACGGCGCAGACGAGGGCAACGGAGAGCCCCACGGCAAGCGCCCTCTTCCATAACAAAGGGCGCCTCTGCCGCGTAGTGAGCCGCTGTTCGATCGACGCACAGACCCTGTTCTTCCCCTCTTCGCCGAGGGATTCCCGTTCCACTCTTTCCCGATACTTCATGGATCCTTCTCCAAAAGCTCCCTTAGCTTTTTCTTTGCCCGTTCGAGGCGTTTTCTCACCGCGCCGTCGCTCATTTTGACGAGCTTCCCGATCTCCTTCGAACTGTACCCTTCATACCAATAGAGATACACGAGCTCCCTGTCGAGCGCGGGAAGCTCTTTCAGCTCTTCCGAAAGCGACAGGCTCGCCCCGTTTTTGGCGGGCGGTTCCGCTTCGAGCGGCCTCTGGCGTTTGCGTTTGCGCAAAACGTCGAGGCTCTTATTGATCGTAACCCTGAGAAGCCACGCCTTCCGCCTATTTTCGGGAACATCCCGCAAAAAAAGGGCGAGCAGAACCTCCTGCACGACGTCCTCCGCATCAAAGGAGTCTTTGAGGTAGTGCAGGGCAAGACGGTAGATCATATCGCCGTAAAGTTCCACGGCTTGGCGTATCGCTTCGCTGTTTTTTTCCATGCCGTAACCGATTACACCTTAAAAACGTTTCGGAAAGCCCTTTTGTGACAGTTTGCAAAAAAAAGGAAGCAAATCAATGATTTGCCCCCTCTTTTCGGATATTTCAGTTTTCGAATTCGTAATGGCAGCCGCTCTGCTGTGTGGGGGGCATCGTTTCGCCCTCGCCGACATAGATCTTACCGACCGTCTTACCGTCCCGATCGACAACTTTGTACGCGCCCGTCTTGGGGCAAACGTCGCCGCAGTTCAGTCTCATATCGTTTCACCTCCGTGTTCAGTATGAGACGATCTCCCCGTTTTATGCGACGACCCCTATGACGTCCAGCCAGATACAGGTCATGGATAAGAGTATGAGGTAGAGCGAAAACCACTTATAATTTGCTTTGCCGATGATCTTCAACATGACTTTGATGGCGAAAAATCCGAACACGGCGGCAAAAACGACGCCGATCGCAACGCCGAGCACCGTTTTCAGGACGCCGTCCGCCCCGCCCGCAAACTGCGGCTCGCGGATAAACCCGAACAGCTCCACCGCGACGCTCCCCAAAATGATGGGGATACTCATGAGGAAGGAAAATTTTGCAACATCCTCCGTTTTCGCGCCGCTGAGCGTCCCGGCGACGATCGTCGAACCGCTCCGCGAAACGCCCGGGAGGAGCGCGACCGCCTGCAAAAGCCCCATCGGGATCGCATTCCGCCAGCCGAAGGGATAGACCTTCTTTCTGCGCTTTGCGACGATCTCGCACACGAGCAGCATGAGCGCGGTCGCCGAGAAGCAGACCGCAAGATACAAGAGCGCGCGGCTGCCCGTAAAGAGCGCGTCGATCTTATCGTCGAAGAGCACGCCGACGAGCCCCGCGGGGATCGTCGCTACAATGAGGAGCAAAAGCGGCTGAAAGGGCCTCTTGAAGAGCGCAAGGATATCTTTCCGAAAGACAAACACGACGGCAAGAAGGGTCCCGAAGTGCAGCATGACGTTGACAAAGGTCATTCCGCCGCCCGTGATATCGTACCCCATCACCTTCTGCAAGAACACGAGATGTCCGCTTGAAGAAACGGGCAGGAACTCTGTGAGTCCCTGTACCGCGCCAAGTACGATAGATTGCCAAATGATCGTAAAAATTTCCATAGAGCGGAAAAAATCAGGATTGTTGGTCGAGATTGGAAAGATCTTCGTAGCGATCCTCGTAAACCGTTACGCTGTTCTTCGAGAAGCGGTTGATAATGCCCGACTGCCTGTTCTGCGAATAGGACGCGACAGCGGCGGATTTCTGCGCCTCATAGAAGAGGTAAGAGAACGTGCCCTCCGTTTTGACGTCGTCCGGATCGAATTGGAACGGCGTGGGGATCTCTCCCTCGGGCGTATTTGCAAAGAGATCTTCCGAGAAGGAGAAGGTGCAATAGATGATGTGCCAGCCGTAATCGGAGGGAACGACGATGTAGTGCCCCGCCCCCTTCTTACAGACCTCGTGCGCCGCATACTCGAATTCGCCGACAAAGTTCGTCTTGCCCGCCGATACCGCGTAGCCGAGATAGGTGTTGAGACCCGCCGTATCCGTATTGTATGCAAAGGAGAGTTCGTTGATGACGGAGAGCGCCTTGTTTTCGGGAGAATCTTTCAGGAACAGATGGTTCGCGTTAAATCCGCCCTCAAAGTTCACGCTGCCCTCGTAATAGACGAACGAGCTGTAATCCACTTCGGAAGTGGGCTTGCCCGCCGCGTCCTTCACATAATAATCCTCGACAGACTTCGTGTAATACGCCGTTTCTCCCTTATGGTTTTCGGAACCGGGAGTGACCGAACCCTCGCCGAGCACGCTGTTGAGATATCCTTCCATCTCGTCGATAAATCCGTCAACGGAGATCGGGGTGGGCGTGAGCTTATAGGAAGTATGGCCGTCCTCTTCTTCCGTCGCTACGACGGAGCCGTTGTAGGTGTATTTCCCGTAGTAATTTTTGAGCGCATCGTAACGGCTGCTCCCGTCCTCTTCCGCCGAGAAGGAATCTTCGAAGAAGAGATACTTTCTGCCGTTATCCGCGCCCTTGTAGGCGTCTGTCACCGCGGAGGCGTCGTAGGAATAATCTTCCTCGCCCGTGAACCATGTGCCGCGCTGGTCGGTCGCACGCAGACGGTAGAGAATGCTTGCGCGCCAGCCGTACTTGTTGCCGTAAACGTCGTCCTTGTCCTGCGAGATCTCGTCGAGCGCCTGCTGGTCCTGCGCCGAGAAGGGAAGAAGGATATTGATGACGAACCCGCAGCCCGCTTCGGGCGCGGTGAGCACAAAGGAAGTATCGGACATGCCGTCGAGGCCGTCGTCAACGGAGATGGACTCCTTTTTGAAGCCCTCGCTCTGGTTGGAGAGGGTCTCGTCGAATCTCTCTTTCACCCATTCGGGATCAATATTCTTGCTCTCGTCCTCTTCGAACGCGTCCGCAAGTTTGTTGATGAGCGCGCTCTCGTAGGAGGATTTCAATTCGCGCTTGAAATAGCTGAGTTCTTCGACCTTCGTCGTGTCCTCATCGGGATCGAGAAGCCCGCTCGAACGGACGTTGGTGAGGAAGGTCGCATACGCCTGCCTGCGGGTATAGGCGGTGGAGCCGTCCAGCTTTTCGTAGCTGCCTACGGCGCTCTCCGTGCCCGTGTAGATCGCATAGCTCTCGGGGACGTAGTCCTCGTTCTCCGTTCCGACGCCCGTAGGGGTCGTGCGCACCGTCTCGCTGTGGTCGTGCTCATCCTCGTAGTCGATGATGCCCTCTTCGATGGAATCGAGAGAACTGTTGAAGGAGACGCGGAGACCGTATTCCGCCTTTTTCTCCTCTTCGTCGGTGAGGAAATAGCGAAGCCCCGCGAGCGTTTTCTCCATTTCGTCGCCCGCAGACGCCAGCTCCGCCCGATAGCCCGCAGCGGTGTAGCGCTCGGGTTTGCCTTCCTCCGAATAGCGGTAGTTCCCGTTCTCATCCGTTTCGGTGAGCAGGAAGAGCTTCGCATACTGGACGTACACCTGACGGTTGACAAGACTGTCTTTGATCGCGTCGAAGGTGTCGCGGTATGTCCAGCCGTAAGAATTCATGACGGAAGAACCGCTCGAGACGAAACTTGCGACCATATCCCGCTTGTAGATGGGCTCGTCCGAGAAAATTTCCTGATACCCGGCGAATTCCGTATTCTTTTGGAACTCATCGCTCTTCGAGATGTTGACTTCGGCAATGACCTGCTCGTAATCCTTCTTGGCGTCCGTCGTCACGAGGTCGCACCCCGCGAGAAGTCCGCACGCCATCACAGAGGCGACGGAAAGGGCGATTGCCGCTTTTGCTTTTTGCTTCATAGTAAACGCTCCGAAATTAACCTTTTATTCGCACCGCGGGGAGCCCCCACGATTTCAATCGTTCTCTATTATACCCTATTTCTCGAAAATGTGCAATTCTTTTTCGTGAAAAACATGGAAAAATCACGCAAAAGTTGCCGCAAATTTCAGAAATTTCGTCATACGGACCATTGTTCTGCCGCCGTCGCCCGCAAAAGGGAAGTTCAGAACGGGCGCGCTCGTCATTTCGAGGCTGTACTGTCCCTTGAATCTGTCCATCGCGGCGGCCATCTTTTCGCCGCCGAGAGCTTCGAGCGACGTAAATTCCAGACTCCCCCCCTTCTGCCCGACGGAGATCTTTCTCACGCCGAGTTTTGCGGCGTAGCTCTTCATGACGGCGATGACGAGAAGGTTGAGCGTCTGGGGCGGGAGCGGGCCGTAGCTCTCCTCCATGGAAGAGCACACCCGCTTGTAGTCCGCGGCGCTGCGGATCTCCGCGATCTGTTTATAGCAATCCATGCGTCCCGCGGGGGATTCGACGTAAGATTCGGGAATGAACGCGGTCGCCTTGATGTCGAGATCGACGCTCTCCTGTTTCACGCCCGTGAGCTCTTCCTTTAATATCTTAGCGTACAGCTCGTAGCCGACCCTGTCCATATGCCCGTGCTGTTCGGCGCCGAGCACGTTTCCCGCGCCCCGTATTTCGAGGTCGCGCATCGCGATCCTGAATCCCGACCCGAGTTCGGTGAACTGCATGATCGCTTTGAGCCGCTCTGCGGCATTATCCGTCATGACGCGCTCCGGTTTATAGGTGAAATAGGCGTGCGCGAGACGGGAACTTCTCCCCACCCTTCCGCGCAGCTGGTAGAGTTGGGAAATGCCCAGCCTGTCCGCGTCGATGACGACAAGCGTATTCGCATTGGGAAGATCGATCCCGTTTTCGATGATGGTCGTCGTGACGAGCACGTCGTATTCGCCGCGGTAGAAGCCGAACACGCTCTTTTCGAGCGTCGCCCTGTCCATTCTTCCGTGCGCGATGCAGACGTTTGCCTCGGGAACGATCTCTTTCAGGCGGGCGGCGAACGCATGGATGCTCTCCACACGGTTGTAGAGCACAAAGACCTGTCCCTTGCGGGCGATCTCCCTAAGACATGCGTCGCGGAGCAGGGTTTCGGTCTCCTCGGCGACATAAGTCTGCACGGGAAGGCGGGCGTGCGGCGGAGTCTGGATGGTGGAAATATCGCGGATCCCCGAAAGAGAGAGGTGCAGCGTCCGCGGAATGGGGGTCGCCGTCATGGTGAGGCAGTCCACATCCCGCTTGTAATTTTTGATCTTTTCCTTATGTTCTACGCCGAAGCGCTGTTCTTCATCGAGGATAAGAAGCCCCAAATCATGAAATTTTACATCCTGCGACAGGAGCCTGTGCGTGCCGACGATGAGATCGATCTCCCCTCTTGCGAGCGCGGAAAGGGTATTGGAAAGTTCTTTGTCGGTGCGGAAACGGTTGAGACAGGCGACGCGCACGCCGAAATCCTTCATGCGGGCGAGGGCGGTCTGATAGTGCTGTTCGGAGAGAACCGTGCTCGGGCACATGAGCGCAGCCTGCCGCCCCGCGAGGATACACAGATACGCCGCGCGGAGGGCGACTTCCGTCTTTCCGAACCCGACGTCCCCGACGAGCAGCCTGTCCATGACCTTGGTCGAGCACATATCCGCGCGGATCTCTTCGAATGAGGTCGTCTGGTCGGGGGTGTCCTCATAGGGAAAGGCGGCGATAAACTCGTCCATCATCTCGGGATAGTCGGGAAATGCGAACCCGACCTTCTCCTGCCGTTCCGCATAGAGCGCTTTGAGGTCGAACGCCATTTTTTTGAGCCCCGCGCGCACGCGCGCCTTGACCCGTTCGAACTCCCCGCCGCCGATCTTGGAAAGAGAGGGATTTTCCCCGCCCATATATTTGGACAGGATATCCATGCTCTCCACGGGAACGTACAGCATGTCCCCGTCCTTATATTCGAGCGCGATGTATTCCTTGGTGCCGTCCGTCGTCTCGATCTTTTTCGTGCCCGTGATCCGTCCGACGCCGTACGTCTCATGCACGGCATAATCCCCCACCTCGGGCGCGACGAAGAGATCCCCCCTCTTCTTTTTGATGCGCCGCTCTTTGACCGCCTTGGTGAACATATCGCCCGTGCCGATGACGGCGAGCTTACACGAATGCACCAAAAAGCCGTGGTCGAGGTTCTCGGGAAGGAGCATGACGCCCGAACATTTTTCGAGGCTCTCCCGCAAAGGCGCGAAGGGCAAAGAATACTCCGAAAGCTCCTCTTTGAGTTTTTCCGCCCGCTCCGCGCCCCCGCACCAGAGCATGACGCGGTAGCCCGTCTGCATCCACGTTTTGATGTCGGCGGCAAGATCGGGCAGGGAGTTGAGATACCGCCGCACCGGGGTGGACGATACGTTTAAGATCTTCATGGGATTGGTGAGGAAGGGATCCCCCATGAAGGTTTGGAGCGTCAGCGTGCGGAAGCCCGTGAGCGAAGCGATATGTTCGTAGGGAATATATTGTTCGGCGGAGCAAGGCAGTGCTTCGCCCCCCTCGAGAAGAAGTCGTCCCCGCTCCGCATGCTCGCGGTAGAGCCCGTCCAGCTTATCGTGAACGAGCTTGCCCTCATCTAAAATGACAAGGGCGTCCCCCATGCAGTCGCGCAAAAACTCCCCCGTCCCCTCGAGGAGGGGGAGCAGAAAATCCGAAATATATCCGCCTGCGGCGATCTCTTCGCAGACCTGTTGCATGCGAGCGCGGGCGGGGGCGGGAAGGCGTTTGAGCTGCCCGCCGATCTTTTGGGCGAGACGGGGCTCCTCCCCCTCCGCAAGAAGGGCGTCCGTCGCCGCGACGATGTCGATCGAAAGGAGTTTCTCGTACCGTTCCCCCGTCTCCTCGTCGTAGGGCTTGATCGCCTCGACCTCGTCCCCGAAAAAGTCCACGCGGACGGGGTGAAGCGCGTTGATCGCCCAGATATCGAGGATATCCCCGCGCACGGAAAACGCCCCCCTGCCGTCCACCGAGTACTCCCGCGCATACCCCGCACGAGCGAGCGCTTCGACGAGGGCGCGCATATCCGTCTCCTTGCCGACCTCTAAATGAAACGCCCCGATGTGTTTCGGGACGAGCTGGACGAGCGCCTCCGCGTCGCAGACGAGGATCTCCGCCCCGTTCTGCCATTCCGCAAGAGCGGTGAGCCGCTTGTAGAGGGCGTCCTTCGAGCCCGCGCGGCGGTATAAGAGCACCTCGTCCTTGGCGGTAAGAAGGACGGTTTTCTTTTTTGTGAGCGCGGAAATAGCGTCGAACGCCCGTTTTGCCGTGAGCGCGTCCGCCGCAAGATAGACCGCGCGCCCCTGCGTGAGCGCGGCGATCAGATATTTTTGGGGATCGGAGACGCCGAACACGGCGGTAGGCACGCCTCTCGACACGCTTTCGCCGATCTCCGCGTACGTCCCCCCCAAATTTTCATAGGAAAAAAAGCTCATCCGTTATATTTTGTCATGACGCGCTCGAAGTCCTCGCCCGAAGCGAGCGCGATCGCCGCCTCCGCCGCCCGTTTCGACGCCGCGGTAAAAAGATCGTAATCCTCTCTTCTCACCTCCGACAAAACGTAGTTGATGAGAGGGATATCGACAGCCTCGTCGCGGATCCCGATGCGGATGCGGGCAAATTCCGAATATCCGAGCTCGGCGATAACCGAACGCATTCCGTTGTGCGTGCCCGCGCTGCCCGAGGGACGGATGCGGACATGCCCCTTGGGAAGATCGTAATCGTCGTAGATGACAATGAGTTCCTTCGGCGAGATCTTATACTTCGCCGCAAGCTGTTTGACGCTTCTGCCCGAGGCGTTCATATAGGTGAGAGGGCGGGCGATGACGATCTTTTCGCCGCCGAGATACCCTTCCGCGACGCTCGCCTCGCACTCCCTTTTCTTGAATTTTACATGCAGAGCCTCCGCGACGTCTCCCGCCGCGAGAAAGCCCATGTTGTGAAACGTTTTCGCGTATTTTTCCTCGGGATTCCCGAGTCCGACGATCAGATACATATGCCACCTTTCCGCTCAAAAAACCGCCGCTCCCACGCGGCGGCTTTTCTAAGACGTTCCTGTCGATTCCTGCATAAGGCAAGAGTTTCTTAAATTACGGTGCGAGGCGGGTTTCCCTCTTGGGAAGTACCCGCGTAGCGGGGAATAGGGTTCTCGCTGCCCCTTTTAGGGGAAGTGGCGAACGCAGTGAGCCGAAGGGGTTTCGGAAACCCCTCAGTCACCTGCGGTGACAGCTCCTCCTAAGGAGGAGCCATGTAGCCCCCTCCGTGGGAGGGGGGTAGGGGGGTGGGGCGAATTCCATAATCACTTGCCTTAGGCGGAATTAACTTCCGCCGTGGGCGACTCAATTTGCCGAACCCCTTCGACTTCATGTCGTGTGAAACAGAACAGGGACGGCCGAATCGCTTTTACAAGGCAAGAGAATTAACCCCTCGTTGAATTTATTTTTGAGCATGCGCCCAAAGGCGCAGACGAAAAAAGAAATTCAACGAAATTTTTCAGTCGTAAATCTTGCTCATCGGCTTATCGAGATATACGTTTTCGATCGCCGCCGCCCAGATCTCCGCCGTGGAGAGGATCTTGATCTTGGGGATCCTCTTGTCCTCGGGAAGAAATACCGTATCGAGCATGACGAGCTCGCTGATGGCTGACTTTTCGAGCAGTTCGAGGGCAGAACCCGATAACACCGCATGCGTGCAGCATGCTTTGATCTCCTTTGCCCCGGCGTCTACGAGCGCCTGCGCGCCCTGGCAGATCGTTCCCCCCGTATCGATCATATCATCCACGAGAAGGCACCGCTTCCCCTCCACGTTTCCGATGATGTTCATGACTTCCATGACGTTTGCGCGGGGGCGGCGTTTGTCGATGATGGCAAGGGGCACGCCGAGCCGCTCCGCCACCTTTCTCGAACGGTTGACCGAACCGATATCGGGCGATACGACGATGAAATCCTCGCCGAGCTTGTCTGCATAATAATTATAGAGGGTGGGGCCGCCGAGAAGATTATCCACGGGAATATTGAAAAATCCTTGGATCTGCGCGGCGTGGAGATCCATCGTAAGGACTCTGTCCGCGCCTGCCGAAGTGAGAAGATCGGCGACGAGTTTTGCAGTGATCGGATCGCGGGAACGCGCTTTTCTGTCTTGGCGGGCATAGCCGAAATAGGGAATGACGGCGGTGATCCGCCCCGCAGAGGCGCGCTTTGCGGCGTCGATCATGATGAGAAGCTCCATCAGATTGTCGTTGACGGGCGCCGAGGTCGATTGTATGATAAACAGATCCCTGCCTCTGACCGTCTCGCAGATATGCACGCTCGTCTCGCCGTCCGAAAATTTGGAGACTTCGACCTCCCCGAGACTCGTATTGAGTTTGGCGGCGATCCTTTTCGCCAAGGGAAGGTTGGAATTTCCCGCAAACAGCTTGATCTCGTTTCCGTGTGTTATCATACGTCCTTCCTAAAAAATTGATTCCGTATTTATAATAATCAATTTCGGTAAATTCGTCAATCATTTCAAAAAGATTTTTTTCAAAAATGCGCAAAGTGCGCGCATACGGGTAAAATCTGCGTTTGCCGTCCCTTTGCGTACACAAAAACAGAGAGGGATCCCTCTCTGTTTGTCGTGTGGATAGGGTATCGAAATACCCTCGTTCGTGAGCGAAAGGCATTTCTCCCCGCTGTCATCGGGATGTCAGCCAAGGGTCGGCATGACCGTCTCGCCCTTGAGAACGCGCAGCGTTACATCGGATGCGATCGTCACCATCGGGGACAGATCCTCGGGGAAAAGCGTTTTCGCATAATTCACCCCGAATAAGTAATTCTTTGTCGCCGTGCCGCCCTTGGAGGACGGGATCGTCGCATTGCCGAGTTGCACGGTCACATTTGCGCCCGCGAGGATCTCGCAGCCCGTGATCGGCGTTGTCGCCGGTTTGTATTCCCCCCATGCGCCGACAAAGACGCCGGGGCCGGGATACTGATCGGTCGCCTCACCCGTATATGTCACTTCGATATTTCCCGCCAGTTTGACGTTGGTGAGCGTAACAGGGCTGTTTGAGTTTCCGATGATAACGCCTGCCTGACTGCCCTTCACCGTCGCGTCTTGGAAGGTGACGTTCTCCACGACCGTGTTGCCCGCCGTGAAGAAGAAGCCGGACTGACCCGTTTTTTCTCCCGTATTCAGACCCCGAATGATCGCATTGCGCCCGTCGCCGGGATTCCCGTTGATGTGGATCTGATATCCGTTCATGGGCTCCCATATCTCCCCGGACAGATCATAGAGTTCGCCTGTCAGATCGACGATCAGCGGATGCTCGTTCGCGGGATGATACAAACAAGCGTTTCCGTAACCGCTTCCCGTCCCCGGTTGGTTATTGGCGCCCCCGCTCTTCATGATCAGCTTATATTCCTTCTTTCCAAAGTTCAAAAGCTCTTCTGCCGTCTCGATCTCGATCGAGTGGATACCGATCGCCCTGTCGTTACCGTCCCACCATTGCCACTGCAAATTCCTGACGCGCGCCGTCGTTGTCACATTTTCAAATGTGTTGTCGGCATAGATCAGATCCTTGATCTGATTGGCTGTCGCGCGCACATGTCCGTCGCGGAAATTTCCGACGATCTCGGGATCGAGATAGGTTCCGCTCGCCGTTTGAAAATCGACGTCAGTCGGGGCTTCATGCGCCGTCGTTTTCTCAAATTTATAGGTGAACAAGGCGTCTATGCCGACATTGGCCGCCCTGTTGTTTTTGATGACTGCACCGTAGTTCGTCTCGCCGATGATGCTCCCGACGGAGAGCCTGTGTCCGTCCGATACGATATAGCTCTCATCTGCGTTGCATTTCACCGTGACGTTTGAAACCGTACAATTTTCGATCCCCGTATTGTAGTGCAAAAATCCGACGATTCCGCCGACCTTTCTCGTGCCCTCCACTCGGATCCCCGAAACCTCGCAGCCGCTGATGTAGGTTTCCGTCTGTCCGTCCTTTTGGTTGTGCTCGCCCGTGAACCCGACGATCCCGCCGACATTATCGCCCTCGGCGTCCGGTTGTTTATAGACAGCGACGATTTTGTTGCCGTCTCCTTCCCCGCGGACGGTACAATTCGTATATTTGCCGTAGCCGCCGCCGGAGACGCCTCCGACCTTATAATTCCCCTCGAGATCAATTTTCCCGCTCACGGTGACGTTTTTGAATTCGGATGCGGTGAAGGCATAGCCGGCGAGCGCGCCGATATCGCTTTCGCCGATGACGGTCGCATTCTCGATGGTAAGCTCCCGCACGGCGCCGCCATCCGTGACGTTGCCGAAAAATCCGAGGCGATCCTTCGTCCCGTCTGCATTTTGCGTCACTTTGAGATCGTACACCGTATTGCTCTGTCCGTCAAAGGCGCCGCAGAAGGGATGCTCCGATGTTCCGATCGGCTCCCAGCTTTCAATGGATGAGAGGTAGATGTCGCCGTCGAGATAGACCGTCTTGTCCTTAAAATTCTCGCCGCCGTTCACCATAGCGCGGAAAGCGAGAAGGCTTTCCAGATCAGGAATGTGATACTCTTGCTTGCCCGCTATGTCCTCGGGGGTGAGAGGTTCGGATTCATCCGCAAGCAATCTCCATGTCTCTCCCTCATAACGGTAAATTTGATACCCCTTATATTCGGAGAAATCGCCGAATGTGCGGAAATAGAAATCTCCCTCCCGTACGTCTGAAAATCCTGCTTCCTTCGGCTCCGTAGTCCCCGTAAACCATAACGTTCCGCGAGGAGCTTCTTCTCCTTTGATAGAGCCGAGATGATCCCACGTCCCGTCCGCTTTGAGCTGATAGACGTCGAAACCGTCTGTATTCAGGTAGAAGTCGCCCGGTTGGGCGTCTTTGAGGGTCGGATCGCCCTCTTCGTACTCCGT
>CANQQY010000027.1 GCA_947626105.1 uncultured Clostridia bacterium
GCCCACCCCCTTAGTCCCCCTCCCAAGGAGGGGGCTTCATGGCTCCTCCCAAGGAGGAGCTGTCACCGCAGGTGACTAAGGTGGGCATGCTTCTAAATTACGGCGCGTGGCGGGGTTCCCCTGCCTAAGCGCACCCAATTTGCCGAACCCCTTCGGCTTAATGTCATGTGAAACAGAAAGGCGGCGGCCGAATCGTAATTACAAGGCAAGAGAACTAACCCCTCGCTCGTATTTATTTTTGAAGAACACCCCTTCCGCCGAAAAGGGCGGAAGGGGTGGACGAAAAAAGAAATCGAGCGAAACACTCTCAAAGGATATCATTTCGTATCGGAGCGGTGAAGCGGGCGGCGATCTCGTCGCGGGGGAAGTTCCCGAGCAGCCACATGAGCTTTGTGAGCGCCGCTTCCAGCGTCATGCTGCGCGCTTCGAGGACCTGCCCGCAGTCAAGGAGCCTCCGCCCCACTTCGTACTTATCGAGCGCGCTCCCTTCCCGTTCCACCTGCGTGGTGACGACCGCGACCTTTCCCGCGTCCAGAAAGCGTTTGAGGCGGGTAAAAAACAAATCGTTTTCATACCCCGGCAGTCCCCCCGAACCGAAGGATTCGATGATGAGCCCCTCGCAATGCGTTTCGAGCCAGTCGAAAATGTCCGCGCTCAACCCCGGGGTCATTTTCAGGACGAATACCCGCCCGTCGAGCGCATGGTAGAAGGCCGGCGCGGAGGGTTTCTTTTCCTTAATATAATAATAGGGAATGCCCTCGCGGATGACGGCGATCTCGGGATAATCAATGCTCGAAAAGGCATTATAACTGCGCGTACGCGTCTTTTTGGCGCGGGTGCCGAGGATGACTTTGCCGTCGAACACGACGTCCACGCCGAACGAGGCGTCGTCCACGCAATAAAAGAAGGCGTCCGCAAGATTCTGCCTTGCGTCCGTATCCCGAAGATAGACGGATCTCTGCGAGCCCGTCAGCACGATGGGCTTGGGAGAATCCTGCACGAGATAGGAAAGCGCCGCCGCCGTATAGGCGAGGGTATCCGTCCCGTGGGTGACGACGAACCCGTCGTATTTATCGTATTCCCGCTCGATGAGGCGGGCGATCGCGAGCCAGTGCGGCGCGTAGACATTGGTGCTGTCTAGATTGAAGGGCTGGACGGCGTCAACTGCGCAGATCTTTCTGACTTCGGGGACTTCGCTCAAAAGTTCCTCCGAAGATATGGCGGGTGCGAGCCCGTTCTTCCCGATGCGGGAGGCGATCGTCCCTCCCGTTGCGATGAGCAGAATATGTTTCATATCTCCCCCTATCCGCACAGTTTTGCGCGGATGGCGCAAGCGGAACCGAGCGGCGCGTCCGTCTCCTCGTCCCGCGCAATTTTCAGAATCACCGACGCAATTTCCCGTACCCATGTCCCGCACAGCAGGACGCAATCCTTCGCCGCGGCGATCTTTTCGAGGCAATGTTCCTCTTCCGCGATCACGGTCACGGGGAAGGGAAGCTCTGAAATATCCAAAAGCTCCTGCGCGATCAGGATGTGCCCGAAGCGGGTATAATGTCTGTCGTCATAGCGCACGCCGCCCAGTTCGAAACAGCCATGCGCGATCTCCCGCGCGCCGTACTTTGCGGCGACGCGTTTGCACAGCGCGGCGGGGTATGGCTCCTCTGTTCCGCGGAAAACCCGCTCGACGCGCGCACATTGCAGTCTGTCGTGCGGTCCCACGGGCGCGAGGACGCGCTCGTTCTCCTCCAAGGGAATGGGCGAAATGTACCAATAGACGCGGTCTCGAAGATTTGGATCTTCGGTGAACCGCAGGGCGGCGAAGAGCGTCACGGAGCCCCTCCGATCAAGGCGAGTTTTTCCGCCCTCGAAAGTTTTTTGATCTGCGCCTCCCGCCGCATCGCCTCGTTCGGCGTTTGGAACTTCTCCGAAAAGACAAGGCGCACGGGCAAACGCCCGCGCGTGTACTTTGCACCCCTGCCCGCATTATGCGCCGCGACGCGGCGCGCAAGGTCGACGGTATAACCCGTGTACAGCGTGCCGTCCGCACAGGACAGGATATAGACGAAGGCGTCCATGCCTTACCCCTCTTCGCTGCCGTTCCCGGAACTCTTTTCGGGACTGTCCCCGGCGTCCGTACCGTTCTCCTCTTGCGGAGCGCTCTTTTTCCTCGCATGCATCTCGATCGCATAGGCGATACAGCAGGCGACAAGGAATGAGAGGACCAGACTGCAGATCCCCCCGAGGGCGAGACCGATATCCCCGCTTGAAGAGACTTTCTGCGAATAGAACCGTGCGGACGAGCCGTTTTGGTAGATCGCGGCGGTGACGCGCGCCAGCACTTCCGCCTGTTGGTTGAGCTTTTGGAATTCCACCGAAAGACGGGCGGCATATGCCGCGATGTTCTCCTCCGTGAGCGTGGGCTCCCTGCCCTCCGTTCCCGAAACGTTGATCCATTCGTCGATTTGAATGTTTCTCGTGTTGAGTTCCGTCCAGCGCTCGCTCAAATGATCTTCGATCGCGGCTTTCTCTTTTTCGTTCCTCTCATACTCTTTTGTGAGCTGCGCCTTATAAGCCTCGAGATCCCCGAAATAGTATCCGCCGAATTCGAGTTCGTTCTTCAATTCCTGCTGCACGCTCGCGCCGTAGAGCACGACGACGGCGTCGCGGTAATCTTTGAGGCGGCGGGCGGACGCCCCGCCGTCGCTCGCCGTGATCCGCACATTGTAATTTTCACTGTAACAGGAGATCCACTGGTCGTAGGTCGTGAGAAGGGACTCTTTCAGTTCCGAAAGCAGGAGCAGGCGTTCTTCGAAAGGCGCGTTCTCGAAAGTGCTCCCGTCGACGGTGTAGGAGATCCCCTTCGCCATCTCCTGCATTTTCCGCACGGGTACCTCGGCAACGGCACGGATAAACTCCACCGCCTGTTCTTCGCTGTCGAAATAGGAAGCGTCCACCATCAAGGTGTACCGCCCCGTGTACTCTTCCACTTCCTGAACGGTGATCGTCTCCGCGTCGATGGCGATCCCGTTGCGGCGGCTCATGCTTTCGACGTCGATCCCCGCAAAATCGTTCTTCGTCTTGCAGGCGTCCTTCAAAGCGTCGGGTGTGACGATCTCCTGAAAGAAGAAGGGCGTGCCGTCGGGATAGGATTCGCTGTCCTGCAAGGGGAACACGTAATGGAAATCCATCGAATATGTGGCGATCATGGGATTGATGACAAATTCGATGAGAAGCACGGCAGCGGCAGTGAGGAGAAGCGTCGCGCCGAGCACGAACCAGATATGCTTCTTTATGATGCGAAAGACTTCGCCGACCGTGATGCCCTCTTTCTTCTCTTCGTTTTCCATAGCTGTACTACTCCGATCCTTTTTCTCTATTATAATCTGAAAAAATCTCTCCGTCAAGCAAAAAATCAGACCGATCCGCCGAGCATGGCAAGATACTGCGGGAGCGAACGCAGCTCCGCGTCCGTTTTTTCGCGGAAATACGCCCCGACGAGACGGAGCGCGCGGAGATTTCCGTCCTCGCTCCCCTCGCCCTCCCCGCATGCGGCGCGGACGGAACGGTAGGTCGCTTCGCTCGCGGGAACGCCGTCAAAACATGCCTTACAGCAAAAGACGCCCCCCGCCATGTCGAAGGACATTCTCCCCCGCGGAGTCCCCCCGCACACGGGGCAATTTCCCGCGGAGAGCGGATAGCCCGCAAGGGACAGCGCGGAGAGCAGAAAGGAGAGAAGGGCCGCCGCGCCACCCTGTTCGCAGAGCATTCCGAGGCAGCGCACCGCCTCCACGAGGAGCTTTCCCCCCGCCATGCCCTCGTAGAGCAGGAGATCGCAGGCTTCGGCGACGACGGCGGCGGCGCAGAGCGATGTAATATCTTCGCGAAGAGCGAAAAAGCCGTCGTGCAGGCTTGCGCCCGTCACGGTGTTCCGCCCGCCGCGGGAGACGATCACATACTCCGCAAAACAAAAAGGCTGGGACGCGAATTTCAACTTTGCGCCCGCCTTTTTTACGCCCTTCATGGCGGCGGAGATCTTTCCTTTGTCCGCCGTGAGAAGGGTCACGATCTTATCGTTTTCGCCGTAGTCCGCGCTCCTTATGACGAGCGCGTCCGTCTTAAATTCCATAGAGTACTTCTCATTTGAGTTTTTTATAGAGCATGTAATAACTCAGGTTTCCTGTTTTTTCGAACAGTTCCCATGCGATCTCGCTCGCAGGTCTCCCTTCCTTCATACGCACCTCCGAAAGAAGTATGCGTCCCAGGGAAAACTTTATGCGCCTTCGCCCCTCTTGCTACCCCTCCTAGGGGAAGTACCCGCGCAGCGGGGGATAGGGTTTCGGAAACCCCTCTGTCACTCGCAAGCTCGTGACATCTCCCCTATAAGGGGCGACAAGTGACCGCCCTTCGCTCCAAGTCACGGCGCGTGGCGGGGTCTCCCTGCCTAAGCGCACCCTATTTGGCACCCTACGGGAGCCTTAATGTCTTGTGAAACAGAAAAGGGACGGCCGAATCGCTTTTACAAGGCAAGAGAATTAACCCCTCGCTCGATTTCTTTTGCGCTTGCGCCAACAAGGCGCAAGCGCAAAAGAAATCGAGCGAAACATTTCACTCCGTTTCCCCGTATCCGAGTTCTTTCAACAGACCCGCTCTGTCCCGCCAATCCTCGCGGACCTTGACATAGACCGTTAAAAATACTTTTGCGCCGAGAAATTTTTCCATATCCTGCCGCGCAAAGGAAGCGACCTCTTTGAGCGCCTTCCCCTGTTTGCCGATCAAGATCGCCTTATGGTTGCGTTTTTCGCAGACGATATCGAGATCGATCGCATAGGCGCCGTTTTCTCTCTTTTCGAAGGTATTGACGACGACCGCGACGCCGTGCGGGATCTCTTTTTCGTATTTGAGCAGAATTTTCTCGCGCATGAGCTCGGAGATCATGAATTTTTCGCTTCTGTCGGATACGACGTCGTCGGGAAACAGCTTGTCCCCCTCGGGAAGGAGCGCCGCGATCTCCCGCTCCAAAAGCGCGATATTCCGTCCCTTTCTGGCGGAAACGGGAATGACGTCCGTCTCGATCCCCGCTTCATAGAGGATCTTCGCGTCCCGCGGAATGTTTTCCTTGGGCATGATGTCCGTCTTGGTATAGGCGATGAGCATGGGGAGCCCGAGCGCGGCATATTTTTTCATGAGGGAGATATCCTCCTCCGAGACGCCCGCATGCCCGTCGTGCACGAATAAAATGACGTCCACCTCTTTGGAAGTGTTCTCCGTCGCCCGCATCATGCGGTCGGTAAGTTCGTTTCTGTGGCGGTAGATCCCCGGGGTGTCCACAAAGACGATCTGGTGTTCCTCCCGTGTGAGGACGCCCATGATCCTGTCCCGCGTGGTCTGCGGCTTGGGAGAGACGATGGCGACCTTCTCCCCCACCATGACGTTGACGAGGGTGCTCTTCCCCGCGTTCGCTCTGCCGATGACGGCAACCGTTCCGCTCCTCATGCTTCTCTCCCCAAATCGAGTTTTTCCATGATCTCTTCCTCGCGCGAGCGCATCGCGCGCTTGTCCTCCTCCGTCATATGGTCGTAGCCGAGGCAATGCAGCGCGCCGTGGACGATGAGATACCCCATCTCCCGCGCGAAGGAATGTCCGTACTCTTCCGCCTGCTCCGCCGCCCGCTTTTTACAGACGGCGACGCTCCCGAGATACAGCCTTGCGCCCTTTTGCACCCATTCGCCCTTCCGCATCCCCATTACGGGTTCCACGCAGTCGGCGTGTTCGGCGGCGCGGATGCTCTCTCCCGCCTTATAATCGGAAGCGGGAAAGGAGAGCACGTCGGTCACGGCGTCCACCCCGCGCTTTTCCGCATTGAGGGCGCGGATCTCCCTTTCGGAGACGATCGAGAGCTCCAACACGAGGGGCATGTCCGCGTCAAAGACTTCGGAAACCGCCTCTGCGAGCTTTTTCCGCTGCGCCGCGGGAAGCCCTCCTTCAATGATGAGTTTCGTCATTTTCTTTCTCCTGCACGGACTCTCTGTCGCGGTTGAAGCGGATGGACGGATACTCCACGCGGTGGTGATGCACGCTCGAAAGCGAGTCCACGAGCGTCTGTTTTATGATCGTCAGATCCCGCATCGTGATGTCGCAATCCGCGAACTGCCCGAGATCCATTCTCTCCTCGATGATGTTGCGGACCGTCTTTTCGACAAGTTCGGCGGAGTGGTCGGGAAGCGCGCGCGTCGCCGCCTCCGCGCCGTCCGCGATCATGACGATCGCCGCGATCCTCGTCTGCGGCGTGGGGCCGAAATAGGAGTAATCGCGGATATTCGCATCCCCGCCCGAGATCCTGAACGCCTTATCATAGAAGAATTTGATGGGCAGGGTGCCGTGATGTTCGAGCGCGACGTCGGCGATCTGTTTGGGCAGATGATTCGCCATCAGCAGATCGTATCCGTCCTTGGCGTGCGAGCGGATGATGTCCGCGGAAAGTTCGGGGGTGAGCTCGTTGTGGAGATTGTACCCCGTCTGGTTCTCGGTGAAGCAATCGGGCTGTTTGAGCTTGCCGACGTCGTGATAGTAGGCGGCGGCGCGGGCGAGTTCGGCATTCTCCCCGATCGCAACGGCGCAGGCCTCCGAAAGCTGCGCGACGATGAGAGAGTGGTTGAAGGTGCCGGGCGCGTCCGTTTTGAGACGGGCGAGGAGGGGCGCGTTGGTGCTCGTGAGCTCTCTCAAACGGAACAGCGTCAAACGGTTAAAGACGACCTCGAAGATGGGCATGAGCGCGAGCGCCAGCACGGCGGAGATGATACTGCCGAGCATTCTGTAACCGATATTGGCGAGATACAGCCCCCAGTCCGCCTGGATCGCGGAGAGATTGAGCAGGGCGACGACGAGGCTGGTGGGAAGGGCGAGGATGACGCCCGTAAAGATGAGTCCCGCACGCGTCTTGACGCTCCCTCCAAAGAAAACCGCGAGCGTGCCGCTGACAAACCCGAGCATGAGGGTGGAATAGACCTCTTCGACGAGCTGGTTTGTATCGTATGCGTTCGTATAGACGTCGATGACGAAGATCAGGAAGGTAAAGATGAAGTTCAAAAAGATCGCATGCCTTCTGTTGAGCAAGAAGAGCGTCAAAAGCGCGAAGAGCGCAAAGGGACGGGTGTAGTTATTGATGAATCTCCCGAACAGATAGCATATGATCGTGCTCGCGATGAGCAGGGAAAAGATGAGGAGGGTGTTCCTCGTCTTGATGAGCATCTCCCTGTCCTCGAAGAAGAAATAGAAGAAGATGATGACGACGAGGAAGAAGATGCTCACGGTCAAAAGGAGCACCTCGGAGATATGGTCGATGAAGTACTGCTTCCAGGCCGGCGGATCGTTCACGACCAACATGACGAATACTACGGCAAGCAAAAACAAAAAGCACAGCGCATAGACGCAAACGCACATTGCCATCCGGCGTTTGACGCGCGTTCCTGAATCACGGTTCATGGTCTTTCCTCCCTCTTCCGTTTATTCTCCTGCGCCTCGTAGGCGCGCACGATCTTCATGACAAGAGGATGCCGCACGACGTCCTTTTCCGTGAGGCGGCAGACGGCGATGTCCTCGACCCCTTTCAGGATCGTCACCGCCTGTTTGAGCCCGCTCGTCTTGCCCTCGGGAAGGTCTGTCTGCGTGAGGTCGCCCGTGACGACCATCTTGCTGCCCTCTCCGAGACGGGTCAAAAACATCTTCATCTGCTCCCGCGTCGCGTTCTGCGCTTCGTCGAGAATGACGAACGCGCCCGAGAGCGTTCTCCCCCGCATATAGGCGAGCGGGGCGACCTCGATCGCGCCCTTCTCCATGAGTTTTTGGTAGGTTTCGAGCCCGAACATCTCTTGCAGCGCGTCGTAGAGGGGGCGGAGGTAGGGATCGACCTTGGTTTGAAGATCCCCCGGCAAAAATCCCAGCTTTTCGCCCGCTTCGACGGCGGGACGGGTCAGAATGATCTTTTCGACTTGCTTCCCCTTGAATGCGGCGACCGCAAGGCAAACGGCGAGATAGGTCTTGCCCGTTCCCGCGGGTCCTATGCCGAAAGTGATCGTATTCTTCTTGATGGCGTCGGCGTAATTCTTCTGCCCCACCGTCTTGCATTTGACGGGTTTGCCGCGCGAAGAGATCGCGATCACGCCCTGCATGACGCTCTCGATATCCGAGGCATGTCCCTCACGCGCAAGTCCGATGCAATACATGAGACTGCCTTTGTCGATCCTCTCGCCCGCGTCCACCGTCGAAAGAAGGCTCCTTACGACCTCTGCGCCGACGTCCGCCTCTTCTCCCTCGAAGCGGATGCTTGTCCCTTCGACATGAAAGACGAGACCGAGCTCCCGCGCGATGACCGTAACGTTTTCGTCGAATACGCCGAGCACCTCGCTGAGCCGCGCGAGATTTCCCGTATCCACTGTGGCGATCTTACCCAAAATTCCTCCTCAGCCGAAGTTCAGGCTTGCCTCGGCGTGTCCCGTTCCCTCGACGCGCCAGCCCTTCTCCGTTTTTGCCGTATGTATTCCTTCAATTTGCCCGAAGTCGAGTTCCGCCTGCAACTTCGCCGCCTCTTCCCCGAGCTCGTATTCCGCCGAGACGGGGAATGCGATCCGCACAAAGGCGACGACCGTGCTTTCGAGCTTCTCTTCGGCCTCGCCCGCGAGCGCGTACGGCTCCACAAGCGTCTGTCCCCGCTCCACATTGTCCCCCGCTTTGACGAGGGGCGTTCCGCGGAGCACGACGAGCTGTTCCACGACGCCCGACGCAGGCGAGAGAAGGGGTTCCCGTTTGAGGGGGGAAAGCTCTTCTCCCACCTCGACGCAGACGGTGAGGACGCCGCCCTCCCCTTTCACCGTGCAAAAGTGCACGCGGGGAAGGGCGAGGATGCGCGCCGCCACGGCGCTTCCCTCGGGCATGTCCGAAAACAGCCCCACGCCTTCCTCCGCAAGGATCGCCCTGATCTCGGGTTCGAGATAGGCGCCGCTCCCCGTGACGCTGACGCGCAGCACCCTCCCTTGCAGGAATATGACGCCGCACAGCGCAACGATCGCGCCCGCAAAGAGCCCCGCCGCCCGCAGGCAGGAAGAAATCAGCTTCGCCGCTCCCGCGGGACGGGATTTTTTTATATTATAACACGAGCTGTTCAAAATTGCAAAAGCTTTTTTGCGGTCATTTGCGTTTACGGCGAGAATCAGTCCGTTTTTTTGCGTGCGGCGGGCGGAAAGCACCTCGATCCCCTCTTTGGAGAGGCGGTCGACGGCGCGATAGACGGAAAGTCCTTCGAGATAAAATTCATATGCGCGCATGTCATTCCCCCCGTTCCACCTTCGAAATATCCCCGCACACAACAACGTCGCCGCGGAAGCATTTGCCGAGGGAGAGCTCCTTCCCCTCTACGGCAAGAGAGCCCTTCTTCCCCGCCAAAACAACGCGCTCGGGCGTAAATTCGAGAAGCCGCCTGACGTTCTGGAAATATCCGCCCCTGCCGTCGAGCACGGTGTACTGCACGCGGTCCGAGGAGATCTCCCCGGGGATCGCGCCGCGGATCGCCTGAAACAGATTCATATGTGCTTATTGTATGCTTTTCCGCGCCGTTTTACTACTTCGTGCCAAGAGCGTCCCCTCGGCGCCCAAGCCTACGGAGAGTGTAGCACCCCTTGCTTCCCCTCTTAGGGGAAGTACCCGCGCAGCGGGGGATAGGGTTTCGGGAACTCGGCGTTAGGAAACCCCTCAGTCGCGCCAAGGACGGCGCGCCAGCTCCCCTAAGAGGGGCGCCGAGATGCCCACCTCAGTCACCTGCGGTGACAGCTCCTCCTAAGGAGGAGCCATGTAGCCCCCTCCGTGGGGGAGGAGCGGCGTCATTCGCCTCAACAGCCCGATGGGCTGTGAGGGACGCCGTGACAGGAGGCGTGGCCTCGCCGACGGGGTTGCGGCGGTCCCTGCCGCCGCAACGGACTAAGGGGGTGGGGCGAGTTCCAATTCCCTTGCCTTAGGCGGAATTCACTTCCGCCGCCCCGCGCGCATTCTATTGCACTAAGCGCGGCACGAGCCCGCAGGGCGAAGTAGGGCGACTCAATTTGCCGAACCCCTTCGGCTTAATGTCCTGTGAAACAGAAAAGGAGCGGCCGAATCGCTTTTACAAGGCAAAAATCTTAACCCCTCGCTCGTATTTGTTTTTGAAGGACACCCCTTCCGCCCCCTACGGGGGCACCCACAGCATAAGGCACGCCCTTCGGGTGCCCTCGAGGGGTGGGCAAGAATAAACGGCCGCCCTTCGTTCTAAAATGACTGCGCGTGGCGGGGTCTCCCCGCCTAAGCGCACCCTATTTGGCACCCTACGGGAGCCTTACTGTTTTGTGAAACAGAAAGTCGGCGGCCGTATGGTAATTACAAGGCAAGAGAATTAACCCCTCGCTCGTATTTATTTTTGAGCACGCGCCCACAAGGCGCGGACGAAAAAAGAAATCGAGCGAAATTAAAATCGAGCGAAACATTCGTAAAATCAGTTTACAAGCAAAGCGGAAGGTGCTATAATAGGTTCACAATTTGAATATCCGTCGTGGGTGCCCGCAAGGGCTGAGATGATACCATTTGAATCGGGCAAGGTAATGCTTGCACGAAAGATGCGGATGATCTTCGGGAAATTTTTTCCGCCCGCGTATCATGCGCGGGCGTTTTTTCTCCGTCGCGGACGTTCAAAAAAATTTTTTACGGAGGTTTTTTTATGCAACTTATTTCCCTGCTTTCCGCCTACGGCGATTATTGGGAAAACCCCGAGGGCGTCGATCACTACGACTATCCCGACATCTGGACGTCCTTCGCGAAAGACGGCCTGCAAAGCGTGTTCCTCTGGGCGGCGGTCGCCCTTGCGGCGATCCTGCTCGTCGTGGGGATCTTCGTCCGCTATAAGAAGGCGGAAGCGTTCAAGTCGTACCTGACCGTCGCCATTGCCCTTGCGGTGGGCTTCTCCGCCGCCGTCATCATCGCAATGCTCTCCCTCGAATTTATGGATATGGAAGAGAGCGGCGCGGTGTTCGACCTCGTGCTCTGTCCCACGGTCGCGCTCGGCGCATGCGTGGTGCTCGGCGCGGCGGCGATCTATCTCGGCACTCTTTTCAGCGAAAAAGTGCGGAAGATCACCCTCTATACGTCCCTTTCCGTGATGGGCGCGGCGCTCATTGCCCTGCTCGTCTGCCTCGGCGTCTACCTCGCCTCGGGCACGGGCGAAGAAAACAACGGAGTCGAGATCACGGGAACGGAAAACATCATGCTCTACGTCTCGGCGGGCGTCCTCGTCGCCGTTCTCATCTTTGCCGCGCTGTGGCTGGGCAGAAAAGACAAGACGGGCTTCAATTCGAAGGCGATCTCCTACGCCGCGATCTGCATCGCGATGAGCTTTGCGCTCTCCTACATCGCCCCCATCCACATGCCGCAGGGCGGATCCGTGACGATCGCTTCCCTTCTCCCGATCATGATCTATTCCTGCATGTTCGGCGTCAAGAAGGGGATCTTCGTCGGCATGATCTACGGGATCTTGCAAGCGGTACAGGATCCTTGGATCATCCACCCCGCGCAGTTCCTTCTCGACTACCCCATCGCATTTGCGGGCATCGGGCTTTCGGGACTGTTTGCGAACGTCAAAAAGCTCGATAAGTTCCCGCAGGTGCAATTTGCGCTCGGCGCGATCGTCGGCAGCGTCATGCGCTACCTCGCCCATATCCTTTCGGGCGTGTTCGCCTTCTCCGAATACGCCTTCCACTGGGAGACGGGCGCAGCGCTCAACCCGTGGGTCTATTCGCTCGCCTATAACTCCTTTGTGTTCGCGGATATCGCGATCGCGATCGCCGTCGGCGTCATCGTATTCAGCTCCAAGGCGTTCGTCAGAGAGGTGAGAAAAAACCGCCTCGGCGAGCGGAAACCCACTCCCGAAGCGTAACTTTTCCTAAGCATGCAAAAACCCGCCGCGAGGCGGGTTTTTTGAGGTGGACATCATTGAGAATGAACCCCCACCTGTCGCGCTTCGCGCGCCACCTTCTCGGGCAGGTAGCGTCCTGCCCTCGGTCACCGTTCGCGCTAGATAATGCGCTCACTCATGTCGCAACGCGCCAAAGATTATCAATCTTTGGCAGAACGCGTTGCTCCACCCCTTCAA
>CANQQY010000028.1 GCA_947626105.1 uncultured Clostridia bacterium
AAAGGCGTGGCTTCACGCCACGCCTAATTCTCTTTGAGCGGCGACTTACCTAAATTCCCTATGGGAACTACGGTAATCCCGTTGTCCTTAAAATTTCCGCAATATTATCTTTGCATGATCTTGTAGAGCAGCTTGTAGAGCTCAACCGCCTCCTCCCGAGAGAGGGGAAGGCACCCCGCGACTTTCCCGGGAATGTCTTTGGCTTTCTCTTGGAGCGCTCTTCCCGCCGGGGTGAGCGCGACGAGCAGCACCCGTTCGTCCTCTTTGGAACGCGCCCGCGTCACATACCCTTTACCTTCGAGGCTCTTCAAAAGGGGCGTGAGCGTGCCCGAATCGAGGTAGAGCCGTTCCCCGAGGACTTTTGCGCTCACTTCCTCGCTTTCCCACAGCACCATCATGGCGATGTACTGCGTGTAGGTGAGCCCGAGTTCGTCGAGATAGGGGCGGTAACGCCGTACGGTCTCTTTGGACGCGGCATAGAGCGGAAAACAGAGTTGATTTTCAAGTTTCAAGTTGTCGTATTTCATATTGCCTCCTCTGTATGCACCCATTGTATCATATCTTCGGAGAAAAAGCAACCTATTTTCGGCCCGCTTTCAAGGCGGCGGGAAATAACGCCGAAGCGCCGTTAAAAGCATCGCTCCCTGCGCTTTTTCTTGCACTGTTCCATCTCCTCGCAACCGTAGCAAAGTTCGTTTTTGCAGACCTCCCCCTTGGACATGGTTACGAGATTTTCCGTCGTCGTGTCGGCAATGTTCAAGAGGGCCTCTTCGGTGAGGAAGGCTTGATGGGAAGTGACGATGACGTTCGGCATGGTCAAAAGGCGGGCGAGCGTATCGTCCTCGACGATGTGCCCCGAATAGTCCTCAAAGAAAAGTTCGGACTCCTCCTCGTAGACGTCGAGGCACGCCGCGCCGACGATGCGCTGTTTGATGCCGTCAAGCAGCGCGTCCGCGTCGATGAGCGCTCCGCGGGAGGTATTCAGAATGATCACGCCCTTTTTGACTTTTGTGAGCGCGTCTCTGCCGATGATGTGATAGGTGTCCTCGAAAAGGGGACAGTGCAGGGAAATGACGTCGCTCTTTGCAAACAGTTCGTCGAGGGAGACGTAGGGGAAATCGGCGTCCGCACGGGGGAATTTATCGTAAGCGATGCGGTTCATGCCGAAGCCCTTGCAGATGTCGAGAAAGACCGAGCCGATCTTTCCCGTCCCGATGACGCCCACCGTCTTGCCGTGCAGGTCGAAGCCCGTGAGGCCGTTCAGCGAGAAATTGAACTCCCTTGTGCGGTTATACGCCTTATGGATCCGCCGCACCGAGGTGAGGAGCATCGCCATGGTGTGTTCGGCGACGGCGTACGGCGAGTACGCGGGGACGCGTACGACGTGGATCTTCCCGTAGCAATGCCTAAGATCCACATGATTGTACCCCGCACTGCGGAGCGCGATCACGCGGATGCCCTCTTCGTAGAGTTTATCAATGACGGGCGCGCTCAAATCGTCGTTGACGAACGCGCAAACGCCCTCGCAGCCGCGCGCAAGCTGCGCCGTGTCCGCGTCGAGGCGGGTCTCATAGTATTTGAATTCGATCCCGCGTTCCTTGCCGTAGCGGTCGAAGGCGGGCTTATCGTAATCCTTTGCGTCGAAAAAAGCGATTTTCATGGGAACAGTATGCCCTTTACTGAATTTTTATATGAGAAAGGAAGCTATTCGATCGCTTTGAGCGATTCGTTCATGTCGATCTTGACGATCTTCGGGCGGAGCATCAGCGTTACGATGAAGGTAAAGACGAGGGACAAGAGGGGGGCGATGATCCAGACGAACCAACTGATCCCGCCGAGAGACCCGAAGGAGAGCACCTGAAAGACGAACAGGCAAAGAAGGCACCCGAAGGGGAGCCCGCAGGCGATCCCGGCCGCGCTTGTAATGTAGATCTCACGGTAGACGTAGAGGGCGACCTCGTTGTCCTGATACCCTAGCACCATCAGCGTTGCCAGCTCGCGGTTGCGCTCGGAAATGTTGATATTCGTGAGCGTATAGATGACGACCGCATTCAGAAGCGCCGCAAAGAGGAGCACAATGATTGCGACCGCGATCATTGCCGTCGTGCCGATGTTCTGGAAGAGACAGCAGTCGAGCACGGCAAGCCCCGCCACAACGAGCGCGGTGGACGCCATGACCGCGACGACCGTCATCGTAAAGCGCATCCGGAAGCGGAGCACGTTGCGCATGGTGGACTTATATTTGAAGGAGAGCCTGTTCCAGAGCAGGGGAATGCGCTCCAAAATCACCTTTCTGCCCGCCTTCGGCGTGCGCGGACGGAGCAGGACGGCGGGGGTCTCCCGCGTCTTATGCATACCCGCCGCAAAGGTCGCAACAAGCGTCGATGTGAGGATCACAGCCGCCGAAATGATAAAGAATATGGGCGCGGGGCGCAGCGGATAGGCGGGCAGCGTGTAATTCCATTTGAAGTTGAGATAGATGATATAGGAGAGCGCCTCCCCCGCGAAATAGGCTCCCACCGCGCCGATCGCCGTTCCGATGAGCGCAAAGAGCAGATATTTACTAAGAATTTTCAGCGGGGAATAGCCGAGCGTTTGCAGACATGCGATCTGCGCGCGTTCCTCTTCGAGAAGGCGCGTCATGGTGGAAAGGACGACGAGCAGCGTCACGCAAAGAAAGACGACCATGAGCACATATCCGATCCCTTCGATCTTGCCCTCGTATGCGTCGAACGAGGAAAAAGAGAAGTTTTCATAGAGGGTCAAAGCGGCGCAGTCGCCGATGAGTTCTCCCACGGCGGCCTGTTCGGCGCGTACCATGTCCTCATACCCCCCCGAAAAGAGTGACTCGCCGCGGTTCGGAAGAGTGATATAGACATCGTTAACGGGCAATAGGGCGGAAAGGGGGGGACAGTCGAAAATATAGACGATATTCCCGAGTTCTTCGCCCTCGTATTGCATGCTCACGTCCTTCCGCGTCGCAAAATGCAGGGGATTCGACACTTCCGCGGTGAGATAAAAGGTGTATTCGACCTTACGGCTGCCGAGGGAGAGATCCATCGTAAAGCGCATGTCCTCATAGCCGGGAAGCTGGGCGGTCTCCCGCTCCGCATAGGCAAGGTATTCCCCGTCTTTGAGATCCGCTCCGCGGACATGGTATGGCTCTATGACGTCAAGTTTGTTGATGGACGGCGTCTGCGGCGCGTCGATATCCGCAAAAATATAGAGGCGGGTGATCCCCTCGCCGAGGCCGTGGAAGGGCATGGCGTCATCCTCGCCGCGGATTTCGAGCGACGTCCCCGCAAGCACGTTGTCCTCGCCGTATCTTTGGGAGAGAAGGGCGAGCTCGTCGGGGGTGAATCCCGTCTGCCGCGTGCTCTTGACGATGAGATCGCTCACGTTCTTCTCGCGGTACAGATCGTCGAGCGCGAAAGCCATCTTTTCCGTCGCCATGCCGATGCCCGCGGTAAACCCCACGCTCACGAGCACCATCAAAAAGACGGAGACGAGGCGCGTCAAATGCCGCTTGAACATCTTTAAGAAAGTTTTCAGATAGGTTTTCATATCACCACTCTATCAGGTCGATGGGCAGGGGAGCGGGGTTCTCCTCGATGCGTTCGATCCGCCCGCTCTTGATGTGGATCACTTTGTCTGCCATCTGCGCGATCGCGGCGTTGTGCGTCACGATGATAACAGGCTTTTTTTGCTTTTTCGAGACGTCGTAGAGCAGTTTCAGAACCTTTTTTCCCGTTTCGTAATCGAGGGCGCCCGTCGGTTCGTCGCAGAGCAGAAGTTTGGGATTCTTCGCCATGGCGCGGGCGATGGAGACGCGCTGCTGTTCTCCGCCGGAGAGCTGGGCGGGGAAATTCATGAGCCTGTCGCCGAGCCCGACTTCCTTTAAGACGGTCTCGGGATCCAATGCGTCTTTGCAGATCTCCGTCGCGATCTCGACGTTTTCGAGCGCAGTGAGGTTGGGCATGAGATTGTAAAATTGAAACACGAATCCCACGTCGAAACGGCGGTATTCGGTGAGCCCGCGGCGGGTAAGAGACGTGATCTCCTTTCCGTCGAGGACGATTTTGCCGCCCGTCGCGCTGTCCATGCCGCCGAGCAGGTTCAAAAGAGTGGTTTTCCCTGCCCCGCTCGAGCCGAGCACGACGGCAAATTCCCCGTCCTCAAGGGAGAAAGTCGCGTCCGTGAGCGCGTGTACCGTGACGCTCCCGACATGATATTCCTTGCTCACATTTTCAAGTTCCAGATAGCTCATGCTGCCTCCTGTGTCCTCTACTTTATTATAACACGGCGGCGTGCAAACGTAAACAAGTTTTCCGTCATAAATATCGGTTACATTTTGAGTGATTTTTTGAAAATTTACCGCTCTCGGCTCCCTTGCCGCCCTCTTGATGGGGCCCTCATTCCGAGCCCCCGCAGGGGGCGAGTGAATCTCCTCGTAAGTACGGACGCCCGAGGGTCTATGAGATCCGCTCGCTTCGCTCGGGATGAGGGGCGCCACCTCGGCTCCCCCTCGAGGGGGAGCTGTCGCGCAGCCCTTGCGCGACGGAGGGGGTGTCGTTCTAAATCACGTGAGACATTTCCCGTGATCTCTTTTACCCTTGTCATGCTTTTTTTGGTAAAATGTAGATAAACCAATGCGGAGGTAAATCGTGGAAATGATGATCACTGAAAGAACCATGGAAGATTTTCGGGCACACCTTAAAAGCGAGGAAAAGAGCAAAAATACCGTGGAAAAATATCTGCGGGACGTGCGGGCGTTTTCGGAGTTCGTAAAAGACAAAGAGGTGACAAAAGACATTGTCATCGGCTACAAAGAACGGCTTCTCGAAAACGGCTTCGCAGTCCGCAGCGTCAATTCGGTTTTGGCGAGTCTCAACAGTTTGTTTTCGTTTTTGGGCAGGTACGATTGCAAGGTAAAAACCTTAAAAGTCCAGAGGCAGATCTTTTGCCCCGAAGAAAAAGAATTGACCAAAGCGGAGTATGAACGCCTCTGCCGGGCGGCGCAAAGTAGCTGCAACGAACGCTTGGATCTCATGATGCAAACCATCTGCGGGACGGGCATCCGTGTGAGCGAGCTGAAATTCATTACGGCGGAGGCAGTAAAAAGCGGCGAGGCGGTCGTCTCCCTCAAGGGCAAAACGCGGTCGGTTTTTCTCGTAAAGCCATTGCAAAAAAAACTGCTTCGCTATATAGAGAAGCAGAAAATTAAGGACGGAGCCGTATTCGTCACCCGCACGGGCAAGCCGATGAACCGCGCCAATATCTGGCGGGAGATGAAGTCCCTGTGCGAAGAGGCAAGGGTCAACCCGAAAAAGGTATTTCCCCATAATTTGCGCCATCTGTTTGCACGCGTGTTTTACGGCATTGAGAAGGACATTGCAAAACTTGCGGACATTCTCGGGCACAGCAGTATCGACACGACGAGGATCTATATTATAAGTTCCGGCACGGAACACCGTCGCAGAATGGAGTCCATGAAACTGATCCTATAAAAAAAGCCGCCGAAAGAACCCGACAGCGACATAATCCGCATTATGTTGCAGAAACGGGCAAAAAATTCAATCACCCGATCCGTAGCGACAAATTTTACGTCAT
>CANQQY010000029.1 GCA_947626105.1 uncultured Clostridia bacterium
AAAGAAATTTGCGAAAATACGGTTCTAATTCCCTTGCCTTAGGCGGAATTCACTTCCGCCGTGGGCGACCCAATTTGTCGAACCCCTTCGACTTATTGTCGTGTGAAACAGAAAGTCGGCGGGCGAATCGTTGAAACAAGGCAAAAATCTTGACTCCTCGTTCATTTCTTTTCGAAGCCCCGCGAGATCCCCCCCACCACCGCCTGCGGCGGAGCCTCCCCCCCCAAAGGGGTAAGCCTTAGCGGGGCAAGCAAAGAAATGAACGAAATAAAGAAATTTGCGAAATATATATGATTACAAGGAGATGAAGGTATGGAATTGAATGAGTATGCTGTAAGGCTGTTTCAGGCAGTCGAGTCCGTGGAGGGATTGAAGTTTTTTTCGGACGGAGCGGAACTCTCGAGAACGGAATTCAGGCTCCTCAGGGAAGTTGTCGCGGAGCAGACAAAGGGGAACGACATCATTTCCTCTGAACTTGCGAGAAGGCTCGGGGTGACCCGTTCCGCCGTTTCCCAGATCGTCACAAAGCTCGAAAAGAGCGGCATCGTCGTTCGCGCCGCCGCCCCGGACGACAGGAAGATTGCCTATGTGCGTCTTTCCGAAAAGTCCCTTGCGCTCTATGAAAAACAGTGCAGGCAGGCGAACCGCCTCCTCAACCGCGTTGCGGAGCAATTCGGCAAAGAGCGGACAAAACAGCTCTCGGAGGACTGCGATGAATTTATCCGCCTCCTCAAAGAGACGCATGCGGAGATGCACAAAAAAAAGACAAAATAATTTTTGACCCCCGGTAGGATAGTATGCTGAAACTCAAAGACATCAAAAAGGATTACAAAGTTGCGCAAAGCTACGTCCATGCCTTAAAAGGCGTGGATCTGGCGTTCAGGAAGAATGAATTCGTCTGCATCCTCGGCCCCTCGGGCTGCGGCAAGACGACCCTTCTCAACATCATCGGCGGGCTCGACCACTATACGACGGGCGACCTCGTCATTCAGGGCAGATCGACGAAGGATTTCAAGGACCGCGATTGGGACGTATACCGCAATCACAGGATCGGATTCATTTTCCAGTCCTATAACCTCATTCCCCACCAGACGGTTTTGGGGAACGTCGAGCTTGCGCTCACGATCGCGGGCGTCGGAAAGGAAGAACGGCGCTCCCGCGCCAAACAGGCGCTCGAACGCGTCGGGCTCGGGGAGGAACTCGGGAAAAAGCCCAACCAGCTCTCGGGCGGGCAGATGCAGCGCGTCGCGATCGCCCGCGCCCTCGTCAATAATCCCGATATTTTGCTCGCGGACGAACCGACGGGCGCGCTCGATTCCAAGACGAGCGTCGAAGTCATGGAGCTCATCAAGGAGATCTCTTCCGAGCGTCTCGTCATCATGGTGACCCACAATCCCGACCTCGCCGAAAAGTACGCTTCCCGTATCGTGCGCCTCAAAGACGGCTTGGTGGAATCGGACTCCGCGCCTTACAGCGAAGAAGGGGAGGACGCCGAGCGGGCGGTTTCCGCAGAGGAGAACCCCGCCGAAGCCGAAGGGGCTCTTCCCGCCGAAAATGCGGAAACGGGCAAAAAAGCCAAAAAGCCGCGGGCAAAGATGAGCTTTCTCACCTCGCTCTCTCTTTCGGCGAGGAACCTTCTCACGAAGAAGGGGCGGACGATCATCACATCCGTCGCGGGCAGTATCGGCATCATTTCCGTCTGCCTCGTTCTGGCGCTCTCTTCGGGTTTCAACAATTATATTCGCAGGACGGAAGAGGATATGCTCTCCTACTATCCCATCGAGATCACGGAGAACGCTCTCGACCTTTCCGCCGTCATGGAAAACGCGGGTTCCATGGATACCATGCCCGACCCCGAACAGCTGGGGGACAAAGTTTACGTCAACTCTTTCCTGACACAGCTCGCGCAGGGCATTGCCGTCCAGAACAATCTTTCCGACGAATATATCAACTATCTCAATGCGGGGAAAGAGAAGTATTCGGACGAGATCGCCGCGATCCGCTATGCCTACGGCGTGTCCCTCGTCGATAATCTGTTTACCCGCGTCACGACGGGCGGCGTCGAGGACCGCAAGAATAACGTTATCACGGAAGAAAAACAGCAGAATCTCTCCCTCGCGAGTTTGAAAACTTTGTACGAGAACGACCTCGTCAATCTCGCGGAAGAGTATAAGTATCTCTTGAAATACGTCGACTTCTTCGACGACGTAGTCGGCGTCATGCCGGGTACGGGCAACGACGAGGGCGAAGAGTACGGCGATTACGTGATGGGGCAGTACGACCTGATCGACCCCGAAACCATGCACTTCCCCAAGAACGAGAACGAAGCCGTCCTCGTCATCGGCGAAAACAACGACGCGACCGATCTGACCCTCGCCCAGCTCGGATTTATCCCCGAAAAGAACTTCATGGATCTCTTTAACATGGGGGAAGAAGGGAACGAGCAGGAGGGCGAGCACATGGAGATCCCCTTCGGGGAGATCCTCCAAAAGGAGTACGTCCTCTATTATAACGATGCGGTCTACGAAAATAAAGGGCTGGCGCAGATGCAACCGTTTGAATATAAGGGGGACCGCGCCGATCTTTCCACCGAGATCAACGGGTTCGAAGCGGGGATCCCCATCAAGATCACGGCGATCGTCCGCCTCAAAGAAGGCCGCACCTACGGGTGCCTGAAAAACGGGATCAACCTTACGGAAAAGGCAATCGCGAAATATATCGCCGCAAATATGCGCTCGGAGATCGTCTCGTGGATGAACCGCGCACCCGACGAGGGCGGCGCCGCCATGACTCTGACCGATGAAGTCTATAACAATCTGCCCGAAGAAGTCAAGGGCATGATCCCCGGGAGCAGGGTCGTCTACCGTTCGCCCTCCGCCCACCTCAACGACAGCAATTACCTCGCCTTGCCGACGGCGCAGGGGACGGTTTTCCTCACGATCACGCAGGACAGCGTGCTCCGCTTGCTCGGCGGAAATAACAAGCCGAACGCCGTTTATATCTATCCGTCCGACTTCGACGCAAAGGATACCGTGCTCGAATATCTCGACGCATGGAACGATATGCCGGGCAGGATCGAGACGGATAAGATCACTTATACCGACCGCGTCGGGCTCCTCATGGGCATGATGCAGACCATGCTCGACGTCATCACCTACGTCCTCGTGGCGTTTACGTCCATTTCGCTGGTCGTAAGCTCCGTCATGATCGGTATCATCACCTACGTTTCCGTCGTCGAGCGCGTGAAAGAGATCGGCGTTCTCCGAAGTCTCGGCGCAAGAAAGAAGGATATCAGAAATCTGTTCAATGCGGAGACGTTCATCATCGGCCTTGCCGCCGGGCTCATCGGGATCGTCGTGACCTATCTTATCTCGATCGTGATCAACATTATTATCGTATCTCTCTCGGGGATCTCCGGAATTGCGTCGCTTCCGCCGCTCTCCGCCTTCATCATGGTGTGCGTGAGTGTGCTTTTGACGCTCATCTCGGGGCTGATCCCCGCGCAGGCGGCGGCGAAAAAGGATCCCGTCATCGCACTCCGAACAGAATAAAAGCGCGCCGCATGGGGCATACTTGTATGGAACTGCGAGGTGCCTATGTCGAAGAAAAAGAAGATACAAAGGCTTACAGAGGAAGAATACGAGCAATATCTGAAAGATCTGATGCAGAAATGAAAAACGGAGCTTCGGCTCCGTTTTTTGCATTTTGTCCCCCAAGGCCTCCCCTTTTTTTGGGGGGGAGGCTCAGCCGCAGGCGGTGGTGGGGGGGATCACGTCCGCCTTATCTCTCGGCGCCCCTCCTAGGGGAGCTGTCGCGCTGCCCTTGCGCGACCGAGGGGTTTCCCTTCTACCG
>CANQQY010000030.1 GCA_947626105.1 uncultured Clostridia bacterium
GACCTGCCCCCTTTGAAGGGGTGGAGCAACGCGTTCTGCCAAAGATTGATAATCTTTGGCGCGTTGCGACATGAGTGCCCCGCGCGCATTCTTATTTTTTCTAAGCGCGGCACGAGGAGCGTCAGCGACGAAGTAGCGCATTATCTCGCGCGAACGGTGACCGAGGGCAGGACGCTACCTGCCCGAGAAGGTGGCGCGCGTAGCGCGTCAGGTGGGGGTTTATTCTGATTGCGTCCACCATACTCTTGCTGCCCCTTTCAGGGGAGCTGTCGCCACAGGCGACGGAGGGGTTTTCTTTTAGTTTCTATTAAAATGCTTAAAAAATTTTTCAAATAGTCTTGCCGAACGGCGCGATCCGTGCTATAATGGGAGAAAAGGGGGCATTTCAGATGAAAAGTATCAAGATCCTTGCGCTTGCGCTCAGCTCCGTCCTTGCTTTCTCGCTCTTTGCGGGATGTAGCGGCGGCTCAGATCCCACCGGTGACGATCCGGACAAAAATACGGAAGGAGGCAATACCGAAGGCGAAGGCGGCAATCCCGAAGGCGAGGGTGGAAACACCGAGGGCGAAGGCGGCAATCCCGAAGGCGAGACCCCTTCGATCCCCGAAGCGGACAAGGTCGTCGCTCCGTTCTCCGATCAGGACGCGACCCTTGCGCTCGACGGGACGACGAATGCGAATTATAAGATATCGGACAGTCTCTTCGGCGTTTTCCTCGAAGATATCAACTATGCGGGGTATCTCCTCGACGACAATCTTGTCGTAAACGGCTCTTTCGAAACGTTTGCGTCGGATAAAACGAGCGGTTGGAGCGCCGTGAACGCAACGCTCGGCGTGCAGACCTCGGGCGGCGTGCTCTCCTCGCAGGGGGATTACGCTTCGCACGGCGTGAACGCGCATTATGCGTCCGTCAGCGTCGGCGCGGCGGGCGGCGGGCTCTCCACGACGGGGCATACAGTCCTTCCCATTGCCGTCACGGATGGGACGGAGTATCTCTTCTCCGCCTTTGTGAAGTCGGAACAAGCGGCTACCATGACCGTACGCATCAAGGACGGCTCCAAAATTTACGCCGAACAGGAGATCGCGCTCAAAGAAAGCGGCGAGTGGGTGAAATACCAGTCGACGCTCACCGCCTCCGGAGAAGCGGACGCAGGGCTTACGTTCGAGATCGTGTTCGGCGCGGCGGGCGTCTACGGCATCGACGGCATCCAGCTTGAAACAAAGGATTCCACGGGCGGCATCAAACAGTACGTTTATGACGCGATCAAAGAGCTTTCGCCCAAATTCATCCGCTTCCCCGGCGGTTGCATTATCGAGGGCGACGGCGGGCTCGGCGCAGATACACAGGAAGTGTACGATTGGAAAAACTCCGTCGGCGCAGTCCAGAACGGCGTGAATGCGGGCGACGACACCATTCCCGCGATCACCTATACCCTTGTCAAGGACGGCGTTGAGAGCGAAGTCACGACGCAGGGCGAATGGATCACGAGGAAACAGAACGCCGACCTCTGGGGCTACGACATGGAGTACGGCGTCGGGTTCTATGAATACTTCCTGCTCTGCGACAGCCTCGGCGCGAGCGCGATCCCCGTCCTCAACTGCGGCTATTCCTGCATGGGCGGCGCGGCGTCCAATCCTCAATTCCTGAACGGCAGGCACAATAAAAAGGTGGACGACTATATTCAGGACGCCGTGAACCTCATCGAGTTCGCGCGGGGAGACAAGACGACCAAGTGGGGCGCTCTGCGCGCCGCGCTCGGGCATGAGGAACCCTTCGCAATGGACTATATCGGCATCGGCAACGAGCAGTCGGGGGATAACTATTATAAGGAATGCTACGAGAAATTCCTGCAAAACGCCGATTTCAAGAAGGCGCTCGCCGATTACAACATCAAGCCCATCGTCGGCAACGGCATGTTCTCTACGAATTGCCAAAACACGACAAAAAATGCTGCGGGCACTGATTTGATCGAAAAGGGGACGGCGCAGCGCGCCGCCGAAGCGGCGGTCAAGAGCGGCGTCGTCGAGAAAGTTTCCGATTACGGCGTACACGACCAGCATTATTACGTCAACTGGACGAAATTGCTCGAAAACGTCGGTATGTATGAGGATTATACCCCGTTATACCGCAAGAACGGGGACGGCTACGAGGTCTTTGTGGGCGAATATTCCGCAAACGACGGCGAAGCTGCCGTGACGGGCTATCCGCTCTACCCCAATTCGCTCATTACCGCGCTCAGCGAGGCGGCGATGATGACGAGCTACGAACGCCACGGGAATATCATCAAACTTGCGGCCTATGCGCCCATGTTCGGCGCCGCAAACCGCTCACCGAATGCGACAACGGGCGGAAACAACGGCGTCAACCAGTGGGCCGTCGATATGATGTATTATACGAACAAGACGATCGTCCGCACGGCAAATTATTACGTCCAGCAGATGTTCATGCAGAATACAGGCGCGGATTATCTCTATAAGACAAAGCTTAATTGGACTTCGGAAAGCACCTTCGAGTTCCCCGGAGAACCCACCGGGAGCAAGACGTTCGAAAAAATCTATTTCGTGGCGAGCAAAGCCGCGGACGGCGATCTCATCGTGAAGGTCGTCAACGTCTCTGGCGCGCCCGTCAAGATCAACATCGACATCACGGAAGCGACAAGCAAGGGCTTTGCAAACGTTACGGAGCTTTACAGCGACAATTATAAGACGCTCAACAAGTTGAATGATGAGACATTGAAGCCCGTTTCGTCGACGATCGCATGGGCGGGGCAGAGTCTCGGCTATGAGTTTAAGCCGTACTCTCTCACCGTTTTGAAAATTTCAGCAGACTAAACGCGGAAGCGTTTGTCATACGGGGGGAAACTTCCCGCGCCGTTTTCGGCGCGGGAAGTTTTTTTCGCTCGATTTGTTTTTTCGTCTGCGCCTTGCCCACCCCTCGAGGGGTGGGTGGGCATCTTGTCGCCCCTCATAGGGGAGATGTCACGAGCTTGCGAGTGACAGAGGGGTTTCCGAAACCCCTTTGGCTCACGATGTTCGCCACTTCCCCTAAAAGGGGCAGCGAGGGGGTACCCAAGGCCTCCCCTTTTTTTTGGGGGGGAGGCTCCGCCGTAGGCGGTGGTGGGGGGGATCATGTCTACCTTATTTCTCGGCTCCCCCTCGAGGGGGAGCTGTCACGCGTTCTTGCGTGACTGAGGGGTTTCCGAAACCCCTTTGGCTCACGATGTTCGCCACTTCCCCTAAAAGGGGCAGCGAGGGGGGACGCGGGGACTTCCCCCTGTCGATAACTTTTTCTTGCGATTTCCGAAAAAAATTTCAGATATAACCTATTTTTATATCAAAAATCACTTGACAAAAAACCGGGGGGGGTAAAATAGAAAGTGTGAAATTCTACTAATAGATTCCTTATTTTTGTGTGGATAAGGTCTGTCGGTGGAAAACAAAAATCTTTGGAGGAAGAACATGAACAAGGCAAAACATCGTTCGCTTCTTGCGATTCTTGCGTGTCTGCTGGCTCTTCTGTTTTCGGTAAGCGTATTGGGCGCGTGCGGAAGCAATGAGACTGCGGACGTCGGCGAAAATGCAAACGGAACGTG
>CANQQY010000031.1 GCA_947626105.1 uncultured Clostridia bacterium
GAATTCACCGTTTGGCAGCTCCAAGAAGGCGTTTGGACGAACCTCGGCGGCCTGACGGGCGCACAGGGCGCGGTCGGCCCTGCGGGAGCACAAGGTCCCACGGGTGCGCAAGGCCCGACCGGCGCAGAGGGACCGAAAGGCGAGGACGGGAATCTTTGGTTTTATGGGAACGTAGCTCCCGAGGACGCGGGCGTTTCCGCAAAAGCTGGCGATCTCTATATGCGCTCTCTGCCTTCCTATAAGAAAACGGACGGCGGTACATACAACGGCTACAAGATCTATGTCTACCAGGCGGACGGTGACGGCGGCTGGTGGAAGCAGGTCATCGACCAATCCCCCTGCACCTTCCTCGGCGTCGGGCATGACTTCGGAGAGGACGATCTATGCAAATATTGCGGCCTCGAGAATGTGTTTTCTGCAAGCGAGTTCCATGAGGATACGGACGGAAATTACACCATCAAGGGCGCGCCCGCGGGCGTGAAAGAGGTCGTCGTGCCGCACGAAATCGGGGGGAAAGAGGTCAAGTTCGCACCCGGTACGTTCCAAGGCAATACCGAGATCGAGTCCGTCGTGTTCGAAGAGGGCTTTACCGAACTTGTCGACCCGGGCGGATCTCCCGTCAAATGGGGCGCTTTCCGTGATTGCACAAATCTCACTTCCGTCACTCTGCCCTCGACGCTCACGAAGATCAACCGTTATTCGTTCTACGGTTGCAAGAACTTAAAGGAGATCACAGTTCCCGCGAGTGTAACGTTTATTGGCGATAACGCATTCTATAACAGCGGGCTGGAAAGCGTTTCTCTCCCCGAGGGTCTTATGACGATCGACAAAGAAGCATTCAGAGGTGCGTCGTTGAAGAGCGTCGTGATCCCCGATTCCGTCAATGAAATTGGTTATTTGGCGTTTGCGGACTGCACCAAGCTCGAGAGCGTGAAGATCGGCAACGGTCTTACGGAAATCAAGGGCGATGGGGGTGGCAATGACCCGGGCGGCGTGTTCTATGATTGCGAAAACCTTCTCTCCGTCGAGCTCGGCTCCTCGGTCACGACCGTCGGAACGAACGCCTTCGAATATTGTTACAGACTCGTCGAAGTCATCAATCATTCCTCTTCCCTTAACGTTCAGACCAAGGCAGAGGGGGCAGAAATGGGTAGCGTCGGTTACTACGCCGCCGAGATCCGCACGGAAGAGGACGCCACCGAGTCCCGCATTACGACGGACGGCGACTATAAATTCTATACGACGAAGGAAGGGAAGAAGTACCTCGTCAATTTTGTGGGGGAAGGCGAGCGGGTCACACTTACGCTCCCCGACGACGGCGAGGAGTACGAAATCTACAACTATGCGTTTTATCAGAACAAAAACATTGCCGATGTAAAGTTCGGCAATACGGCGACTGCGATCGGAGAATATGCGTTTGCGGAAACCAAGCTTGGAACAAACTATTACTATGATTTTACGATCGCGGGCGGGATCAAGACGATCGGTGCACACGCCTTCGACAAGGCCTTTGCAAGTTCGGATTATTTTGTCACGGCCTACATCGGAGACGATGTGACGACGATCGGCGCCGAGGCATTCTCGGGTTGCACTAAACTTTATGAGGTCTGTATCGGCACGCCGCACACCCGTTACGATTCCACAAAGAACAACAGCAATCTTGCCGAAATCGGGCAGGGTGCGTTCAAGGGCTGTACGGTCAATAGTACAGGCGGATTCCGTTTCAGAAATACCGCCGAGAAGTGGAAGGAATTGACTGCTGACAAGAATGTTTTCGAAAACGTAAAAAGTATCACCGTAAAATGCAGCGACGGGAATTTGAAATATTCCAACGGAACGTTGACGGAATGATCGCGCATCGCCGCTATTGGCAAATCCGCGAACCGCTCTTTTCCCCATGTTAATAACTTTTTCCCGATTTTCTAAAAAAATCACGCGCGCGCGTGATTTTTTTCATAAAAACTCTTGACAATCAAAAACCGGGGGGGGTAAAATAGAGGATGTGAAATTCTGCTAATAGATTCCTTATTTTTGTGTGGATAAGGTCTGTCGGTGGAAAACAAAAATCTTGGGAGGAAGAACATGAACAAGGCAAAACATCGTTCGCTTCTTGCGATCCTTGCGTGTCTGCTGGCTCTCCTGTTTTCGGTAAGCGTATTGGGCGCGTGCGGAAGCAATGAGACTGCGGACGTCGGCGAAAATGCAAACGGAACGTGGTACTACGGCGTGACGGCGCCCGCGGCGGAACTCGGCGAAAACGGAGATCATTATCTCAATACCGAAACACTGACGGCATACGCCAAGACTGCGGACGGGACATGGCAGCCCACAACGCTGTATAGCGGGGCGGAAGCGCCCGACGCCTCGGCGGGTGAGACGGGAGATCTCTATCTCGACACCAAGAACGGCGTGCTTTATCAAAAGGGAGATACTCTTTGGAGCATCGTCCTGACCCTCAAGGGGACGCCCGGCCGCGACGGCGTCGTATGGTTCTCCGGCGAAAAGGATCCCGAAAAAGACGATCCCACCCTTGCGGACGCCCGAAACGGCGATTTCTACCTGAACACAAAGGATTTCACCGTTTGGCAGCTCACCGAAAAGACAGGCGGAGAGCTCGCTTGGAATAAGCTCGGCTCGATCAAAGGTCATGGTACGACGTGGTTCAAGGGAATGAGCGAACCCGATGAGGCGGGACTTGCGGACGTTTTCGAAGGCGACTTCTATTACCGCTCCTACATCGATATGGAGGCACAGACCTCAAATTATCAAATTTATCACTATGAAAACGGCGAATGGGTCTTGGAGACCACGGTCGTGACGGGCTCGCTGAAAGAGTTTTCCGGGGCAGACGGTGAATCTTATCTCGAAGTCGATGACGACGGCACTGTCACGGTTACGGGAGCTGCCGAGGGCACGACAGAGCTCAATGTTCCCGGGACGCTGAACGGCAAGCACGTGAAGATCGGGGAGAATGCGTTCCGCGGCAATCAAGAGCTGACATCCGTCGCGCTTGAAAGCGGCGTGGAAGAGATCGGCGATATGGCATTCTATGGCTGTACGCATCTGACAAGCGTTACCCTTTCCGAGGGGCTTGATCGGATCGGCGAGGGTGCGTTTGCGAGCAGCGGCATTACGGAAGTCGCCCTTCCCGAGGGCCTGACGGAGATCGGGACGGCGGCTTTCAACGGCACGAAGCTCACCGAAGTCGCTTTCCCCTCCTCCGTTACGACGATCGGCGACTATGCGTTCCAATACACCGGACTGCAAACGATCGATTTCTCCAAGGATGAAGAGCTTTACTCGATCGGTAACTATGCATTCGGCAACACGAAACTGAGCAGCGTCGATCTTTCCCAAAATCAAAAGCTGCTCAAAGTGATGCAGGGCGCGTTTTCAAACTGCACCTCGCTGACGGAAATCACGCTTCCGTCGGGCGGCGCGTTCAGAGCGATCGAAGGTTCCGCCTTCGAAGGTTGCTCCACGCTTGCAGCGATCGAAGTTCCCGACGGCACGACCTTCATCGGCAGCACGGCGTTCAAAGATTGCACTGCGCTCGAAACGATCACGCTTCCCGATACCATCACCACGATCGGAAGCGACGACGTCTTGGAGGGTACGCTCTATTATAATACGGAAGATAATTGGACGGACGGCGTGCTCTATGTCCAAGGTCGCACAAAGCAATATCTGTTCAAAGCGGATCCGGAAAAGTTTACCGAAACGAACTATGTGATCCCCGATAACACGCAGGTGATCGCAAACTCCGCATTCAGTCAATGCAAGACGATGACAGAAGTCGATGTCCCCGCAAGCGTTGTCTCGATCGGCGGCGGTGCGTTCGTCGGCTGCGAAGCGCTTACAACAGTGAACCTCCACAGCGGGTTAAAGACAATGGGAAGATTGGTGTTCCAGGATTGCGGCGTTCTGCAAACCGTCACGCTCCCCGATACCTTGACGGAGATCGGTTATGGGACGTTCAATGGCTGCAAAGCGCTGAAATCGGTCAATATCCCTGCAAGCGTAAAGAAAATCGAAGAGGGAGCCTTCTATAAGTTCAACGGAGACGTTACGGTCGCCGAGGGCAATGAAAACTATGCGCTGAAAACCGATGCGGAAAGCGTGAAGTACATCACAGGACATGAAAACGACAATACGGACGTCGTCAAGCTCGTTTGGGTATCCCATAGCAGCCCTGTTACATCGTTTACTATTCCGGGTGATGTGACCCGTGTCGGCGCGTTTGTCTTTGCCGAATGTCCCGATCTTGCGAAGATCGTCATTCCCGAAACTGTGACCGAAATCAGTTACGGTGCATTTGAGAATTGCGCTTTCACCGATGTGAAACTTCCTTCGGGCTTGACCCTGCTCGACGGATACGCATTCTATAATTGTAATAACCTCACCGAAATCGTCATCCCCGACGGCGTTTCGATCATCGGGAGTTACGCATTCTGGCAGTGCGACAACCTTCAAGAAGTCACGATCGGCAGCGGCGTTATGACGATCGGATCGTATGCGTTTGCTTCTTGTCCGAAACTTGATACGGTGACTTTTGCCGAGGGAAGCCTTCTTGATGAAATCGCTCCGTATGCGTTCGGAAACTGCCAAAGCCTTACGAGCATTGCGCTTCCCGAGACCGTTTATGAGGTATTCCAAAACGCATTTAACGGATCCGGACTTACGGAATTGACGATCAAGGGGGACGGAAGCAACATGCTGTGGCTTCATCAGGACGCCCTCGCAGGCTGTTCGCAGCTCACGACCATTCATTTCGGCGGTACGGAGACGCAGTGGAAGGATCTGCTGACAAGGGAATCCGATTTCGTGAAAAAAACGAAGGGAACCATTACGGTTCATTGCAGCGACGGCACAGATTTGACCTATGTGAACGGCGCTTTGCAGGATTAAGATCGTAGACGGGGTACTCTCCTTTACCCCAAATATATCCACACACAAAAGAGAGAGGTTCGCCTCTCTTTTTTGTATTAGAACGGCGCAAGACCTGCCCCTTTTTTGGTGGGAGGCTCCGCCGCAGGCGGTGGTGGGGGGATCATGCCCACCTGATTCCCCTTCATCGCGCAAAGACTTGACGCAGGCGGAGAAAATGCGGTATAATGAGCAAAAGGAGAATTCCATGAATTACAGAGAAGAATCGCTCAAAAAACATGCCGAATGGAGAGGGAAGATCGAGGTCATTCCCCGTGTGGAGGTGGATACGAGGGAAAAACTCTCCCTTGCCTATACGCCCGGGGTCGCGGAGCCCTGCCTCGCCATTCAGCGGGATCCCGAAAAGAGCTTCACGCTCACAAGGCGTTGGAACACGGTGCCCGTCATCACGGACGGCACTGCGATTTTAGGACTCGGCGACATCGGTCCCGAGGCGGGCATGCCCGTCATGGAGGGGAAATGCGCGCTCTTTAAGGCGTTCGGAAACGTGGACGCGATCCCCCTGTGTATCCGCTCCAAAGATACCGATGAGATCGTCCGTACGATCGAACTCCTTGCTGGTTCCTTCGGGGGGATCAACCTCGAAGATATTTCCGCGCCCCGCTGTTTCGAAATCGAACGGCGGCTCAAAGAAGATCTCGACATTCCCGTCTTTCATGACGACCAACACGGGACGGCGGTCGTCGTCTCCGCCGCGCTCCTCAATGCCGCGAGGCTTGTGGGGAAAGAGATCGCAGCGCTTTCCGTCGTGATCAACGGCGCGGGGGCGGCGGGCATTTCGATCGCAAAATTCCTGTTGCGGCTCGGCGTGAAGGAGATCGTCCTCTGCGATCGGGCGGGGATTTTGACGGACACGACGGCGATGAGCGATGCCCAGAGGGAAATGGCAAAGATCACAAACCCGAGAAGGATCAACGGCTCTCTTGCAGACGCGATGCGGGGCGCGGACGTCTTTATCGGAGTCTCGGGTCCCAACTGCGTGACAAAGGACATGGTGCGCTCGATGGCGGAAGGGGCGATCGTGTTCGCCTGCGCCAACCCCGTGCCCGAGATCTCCCGCGAGGACGCGATCGGGGCAGGGGCGGCCGTCGTCGGCACGGGCTCGTCCGAAAAGCCCAACCAGATCAACAACGTGCTCGTCTTTCCGGGGCTGTTCCGCGGGGCCTTGGACGTGCGCGCAAGCGATATCAATTACGAGATGATGATCGCCGCTTCCCGTGCGATCGCCTCTTGCGTCAAAGAGGAAGAGCTGACCGCCGACTACATTTTGCCCTACGCATACGATCCGAAGGCGCATGCGGCGGTTGCGCAAGCCGTCGCGGAAGCGGCAAGAAAGACAGGCGTCGCAAGAGTATAGTTTCGTTGAATTTATTTTTTCGTCTGCGCCTTGGGGCGCATGCTCAAAAATAAATACGAGCGAGGAATGTAACGCGTATGGGATATTAAGTTGCGGCTCGAATACGCTTATCACGACATGAAGGCTCCCGTAGGGTG
>CANQQY010000032.1 GCA_947626105.1 uncultured Clostridia bacterium
GTAACTTTCATTTTCAACTATAAAAACGGAACGCAAACGGTCAGCCTTGACGAGCTTTCGTGTTCGGATTATAATTGTCTCGGTGCACCAAAAAACAGGCACCTTGTTAGGGTGCCTGTTTTTTGGTGCGGCACGAGTGCCCGTTGTCAATATCGAGCGTAGTCGAGACCCATAAAGCACGCCGTTGGCGCCATCGAGGGGGGCAAGGATAAGCGCCTGTTCACGGGAAGCAAGTAAAGCGGGCTTCGCTCCAAAAAATAAGACGGCGGGAGGGAGCCTCTGTTTTTCTCATATCCATTGACAAATCGGATTTTTTCTATTATAATAGGTATCGGAAAGAAGTATGGAAAGGGGAAATTGAATGGATATTCAAGAAATTTTGGGGAAATGCGATCATACGCAGCTTTCTGTGACGGCGACGTGGGGAGATATCAAATCTCTCATCGACGACGGGATCAAATATCACACCGCTTCCGTCTGCATTCCGCCCTGCTATGTCGCGGAGGCAAAACAATACGCCGGCGACAAGATCGCGATCTGCACTGTGATCGGCTTTCCCAACGGATACAACACAAAGGAAGTCAAGGTCTTTGAAACGGCGGAGGCGGTAAAATGCGGCGCGGATGAGATTGATATGGTCATCAACATCGGCGACCTCAAAGCAAAGCGGTATGAAAAGATCGCGGAAGAGATCGGAGCGATCAAACAGGCTTGCGGCGGGAAGATCTTAAAAGTCATTATCGAGACCTGCCTTCTTACAGAGGATGAGAAGATCAAGATGTGCGAGATCGTCACGGCGGCAAACGCCGATTTCATCAAAACTTCCACGGGATTTTCCAAAGCGGGCGCGACTTTCGCGGACGTCGCTCTCTTCAAGAAGCACGTCGGGAAAAACGTAAAGATCAAAGCGGCGGGGGGGATCGGCTCCATTGCGGATGCCGAAAACTTTGTCTCCCTCGGCGCAGACAGGCTGGGGACTTCCCGTATCGTCAAGATCGTAAAAGAGGAGGGCTTATTATGAGTGAACATAAAAATATTCCTACGCCCCATATCGCCGCGAAATACGGCGACTTTGCGCCCACCGTTCTCATGCCGGGCGATCCGCTCCGCGCAAAATTTATTGCGGAACACTTCTTAGAGAATCCCGTTCTCGTCAACAACGTCCGCGGGGTCAACGGTTACACGGGAACCTATCACGGAAAGCGCGTCTCGGTGATGGCGTCGGGAATGGGGCAGCCCGCGATCGGCATCTATTCGTATGAGCTCTTCAACTTTTACGGAGTGGAAGCCATCATCCGCATCGGCTCCTGCGGCTCCTTCGACAAAGACCTTCACGCGCGCGATATTATCCTCGCGCAGGGCGCATGCACCAACGGAAACTATGCAAAACAGTATAATTTGCCCGGGACGTTCTGCCCGATCGCCGATTTCGGGCTCCTCGTGAGGGCCGCGGAGCTGTGCAAGCAGGCGGGCGTCAACTATAAGGTCGGCAACATCTTCTCCTCGGATATGTTCTATGACGATATGAACAGCGGCATGCAGTGGGCGAAGATGGGCGTCCTCGGGGTGGAAATGGAGAGCGCGGCGCTCTACTGCAACGCCGCCCGCGCGGGAAAGAAGGCGCTGTGCATCTGCACCGTGAGCGACAGTTTCATCTATCCCGAAGAAAATACGACGGCGGAGGAGCGGGAAACATCCTTTACCGCCATGATGAAGATCGCCTTGGAGTTGGCGTAATTTGGAGCGAATATGGCAAAAAGATTCTTTTTGATCGTGCTCGACAGCTTCGGCGTGGGGGAGCTTCCAGACGCCTCTTTGTGGCATGACGAGGGGAGCGACACGCTCGGAGCGATCCGCAACCACCCGAATTTCAACTGCCCGAATCTCAAAGAGCTTGGACTTTTCAATATCGACGGCGTCGGCGGGGGCGTATCCGCACCGAAGGCATGCTTTGCGAAAATGGCGGAACGCTCCATGGGAAAGGATACCACGATCGGACATTGGGAGATCGGCGGGATCGTCTCGCCCGACCCTCTGCCCACCTTCCCCGACGGCTTCCCGCCCGAAGTCATCCATGAATTTGAGGAAAAAACGGGACGGAGAGTGCTGTGCAACAAGCCTTATTCGGGGACGGAAGTCATCAAGGATTACGGACGGGAACATGTCGAAACGGGCGCGCTCATCGTCTATACCTCGGCGGACAGCGTCTTTCAGATCGCCGCGCACGAGGACGTCGTTCCCGTCGCAAAACTCTATGAATACTGCGAGACCGCCCGCAAGATGCTTGTCGGGAAATACAGCGTGGGGAGGGTCATCGCCCGTCCCTTCACGGGGGAATATCCCTATACGCGGACGGCGAACCGCCATGATTTCTCGCTCGCCCCGCCCGCCGATACCATGCTGGATCTGTTGCAGAGAGCGGGATACGATACGATCTCCGTCGGCAAGATCTATGATATATTTGCGGGGAAGGGGATCTCCGAAAGCAACCGCACGACGTCCAATACCCACGGCATGCAGGTGACGGGAGAGCTGTTGAAGCGCGATTTCCAAGGGCTTTGCTTTGTCAATCTCGTCGATTTCGATATGAAATACGGTCACAGGAACGACGTGGCGGGTTACGCCGCGGCGGCGACCGAATTTGACGGTTTTTTGGGCGGTTTTCTCAAAGAAATGCGGGAGGACGACGTGCTCCTCATCACAGCCGACCACGGCTGCGATCCCTCGACGCCCTCTACGGACCATTCGCGCGAGTATACCCCGATGCTCATCTGCGGAAGGGGGATCAAGAGCGGAGTTGATCTCGGGATCCGTTCGAGCTTTTCGGATATTTCCGCGACCGTGCTCGAATTTTTCGGCGTTCCGCAGGGGACGACGAGCGGGGAAAGTTTTTGGAAGGCGGTGCGGAAATGACCGATCTTGAACTGATGAAAGCGGCGCAAAAGGCGCGGGAATATTCTTATTCGCCCTATTCGCACTTTAGCGTGGGGGCGGCGCTCCTCACAAAGAGCGGAAAGCTGTATACGGGGTGCAACATCGAAAACGCCTCTTATCCCGCGGGCAACTGTGCGGAGCGGACGGCGATCTTCAAAGCCGTGAGCGAAGGAGAGCGGGAGTTTGCGGCTCTCGCGATCGTCGGCGGGAAGGAGGGAGAGACTTCCGATTTTTGCGCCCCCTGCGGCATTTGCAGACAGGTGATCGCGGAATTCTGCCCGAAGGATTTCAAAATTTTATTGGGAAACGAAGAACACTACAAAGCGTTTACGCTCGAAATGCTTCTGCCGTACACGTTTACGTCCGAAGATCTATAATCGTATGAAAAGATATCCGAAAAAGATTCTCTCTTTCCTTATAGCGGCGCTCCTGTTCTGCGCAGCGCTCACCGGGTGCGATTTCAGCATCGGCGGAAGTAAAAAGGCTCTCCGTCCGCCCGAAGTCGTCATCGACGCGGAGGGCGTTGCGACATGGGACGAAATCGGGAATGCTTCCCATTATCTCTATACGATCGACGACGGGGAAGCGACACAGACGGAAGAGCGCTCCGTCCGTCTTTCGGACGGGCAGACCATCCGCGTGAAAGCCGTCAGCGGATCGGAGGAGTACCAAGACAGCCCGTATTCCGAACCCAAGACCTATCATAAGGGCGGGAATCCGTCGAAACTATCTCCGCCGACGGTCGCCGTGGGCGCCGACGGGCTTGCCGTCTGGAGTGCGGATCCGCATGCGAACTACTACGTTTATACGATTGACGGCGGCGAAGAGCATTTTACGGAAGAATGCAGTGTGCAGCTTTCGGACGGGCAAGCCATCCGCGTGAAAGCCGTCAGCGTAGAAGAGGGGTATCTCGACAGCGATTTCTCTGCTCCGATGACCTATCACGCCGGGAGCGTGCAGGATCACGACCACAGCGACGTCAATTCGGACGGGATTTGCGATATTTGTAAGGAAAGCGTCATTGAAGAGCTCTCTTTCTATGCCGTCAACGATCTGCACGGGAAATTTAAGGATACAAGCACCCAGCCGGGCGTGGACGAATTTTCCACTTATCTCAAAAATCTCTATGCCGACCCCGCCCGCGAAGAAATTCTGCTTTCTTCGGGGGACATGTGGCAGGGGACGGTGGAATCCTCCGACAATCGGGGGAAGCTCATGACGGAATGGATGAACGACGTCGGTTTTTGCGCGATGACGCTCGGCAACCATGAGTTCGATTGGGGGAGCAGCGTTCTTACGCCCAACAGCGAGCTCGCAGATTTCCCCTTCCTTGCGATCAACGTGACCTATAACGGCGCGCCTGTCGATTATTGCAGAGCCTCGACGGTCGTCGAGCGGGGCGGCGTAAAGATCGGTATCATCGGCGCGATCGGCGATTGCCTAAGCTCTATTTCCGGCGAATTCACCGAGGGACTCTCCTTTGCAACGGGGAGCAGGCTCACCGCGCTCGTCAAGGCGGAAGCGACGAGACTCAGGGAAGAAGAGGGATGCGGCTTCATCGTCTATTCCATCCACGACGGCGGCTCGGATTTTTCCTCCTACGGCGTCAATTCCGTCACGAATTCGGATATGGGATGGTACGATTCGAGCCTTTCGAACGGCTATGTCGATCTGGTATTCGAGGGGCACACTCACCAGCGGTATATCTTGAAAGACGAATACGGCGTATATCACCTGCAAGGCGCGAGTGAAAACAAGTTTTTGAGCTGCGCGGACGTCTCTTTCAACACTGTCACCCATGAATACACGGTCGAGCCCAAGCATATTTCGAGCGATACTTATGCAAACAGCAGTCTCGACGACGATCCCATTGTGGAAGAGCTCTTCGAAAAGTATTTCCCCGACGGGGATCCCTACGACGTCCTCGGCTACAACCGGACGAGACGTTATTCCTCGGATATTATAAGTAAAGTCGCCGAACTGTACTTTGAGAAAGGCGTCGAGGTGTGGGGAAACCGCGACGACGTCGCAAGTGCGGGGGGGATCGTCTGCGGCGGCGGATTCCTCAACGCGCGCAACCCCTATAATATTTATGCCGGCAATGTGACGTACGCCGACATTGCCGCCGTGCTTCCTTTCGACAACGAGATCGTCCTCGGCAAGATCCGCGGATCCGATCTTACAAGTTTTCTGAACCGCCGGAACGACGAGGAGCATCCTTACACGATTTATACGACGATCTCGTCCTCCGAGATCGAAAGCAATAAATACTACTATATTATTGTCGATTCCTATACATCGAGCTATCGCAGCAACCGTATCACGGAAGTCGCCCGCCTCGGCGAAGGGACGTATGCAAGAGACCTTCTCGCCGAGTTCATCAAGGGCGGCGGATGGGCTTAAAACGTCAGGGGGAAGCATCATGAGAATGTACGACATCATCAAAAAGAAGCGGGATGGCGGAGAGCTTTCGACAGAGGAGATCAAATACTTTATCGGCGGCGTGACGGACGGTTCCATCCCTGATTATCAGATCTCCGCGCTTTGCATGGCGATTTATTTCCGCGGCATGACGGTGCGGGAGACCTGCGATCTTACCTTCGCCGTGCGCGATTCCGGGGAACGGCTGGATTTCTCCGCGATCGGCGGGATCCGCGCCGATAAGCACTCTACGGGCGGCGTGGGGGACAAGACGAGTCTCGTTGTCGCGCCCATCGTGGCGTCGCTCGGCGTAAAAGTCGCGAAGATGAGCGGCAGAGGTCTCGGGCACACGGGCGGCACCGTCGATAAGTTAGAAGCGATCGAAGGGTTCCGCACGACGCTTTCCGAGGAAGAATTTATCAAACAGGTCAACGACGTCGGGCTTTCGATCGTCGGGCAGTCGCGGCAATTTGCCCCTGCGGACAAAAAGCTGTACGCACTGCGGGATGTGACGGCAACGGTAGACAGTATGCCGCTCATCGCCGCGAGTATCATGGGGAAAAAGCTCGCCGCAGACGACGACTGTATCGTCCTCGACGTGAAAACGGGCAGCGGCTCCTTCATGAAAACCGTTGAAAAGAGCAGGGAACTTGCCCGTCTCATGGTCGATATCGGCAAAAACGCGGGCAAAAAGATGGTCGCCCTCATCACGAATATGGACAGACCGCTCGGAAACGCGATCGGGAATTCTCTCGAAGTAATCGAGGCGGTCGAAACGCTGAACGGAAGGGGACCCGAGGATCTTACCGAGGTGTGTCTGACGCTTGCGGGCTATATGCTCTCGCTTGCGGGGAAAGGAACGCCCGCGAAATGTATCGCACTGGCAAAAGAGGCGATCCTTGACGGAAGCGCGCTTAAAAAACTCATGGAGACGGTCGCCGCACAGGGGGGCGACGCAAACTTGATCGCCGATCCCGCGAAATTCCAACGGGCAAAGTTTTCGTATGCGGTCAGGAGCACGGAGCGCGGATATATCTGCGCGGTCGATACCGAGGCGTACGGGCTTGCGAGCCTTGCGCTCGGCGCGGGGCGCAATACCGCGGAGGACGCCATTGATTACAGCGCGGGGATCATTTTGAGAAAGAAAACGGGAGACCGCGTCGAACAGGGAGAGGAGATCGCAACGCTCTACGCAAACGACGAGGCGCTCTTCCCCGCCGCCGCGAAAAAACTTCTTGCGGCAACCGTCGTCAAGGACGAAGTTCCCGAAGAAGAACCGCTTATTTACGACGTCGTGGAATGAACGCCGCACCGATCGGTACGGCAAAATTCAATCGGATCTTACGGATATGGCAAAGTTATATTTTAAGTTCGGGGCGATGGGGTGCTCCAAAACGGCGCAGGCACTCATCACAAAATTCAATTACGAAGAACGGAACATGAAAGTTCTTCTTCTCAAACCCGCGATCGATACGAGGGACGGCGCAACGATGGTAAAATCGAGGATCGGGCTCAAACAGGACGCGATCGCCGTCAGGCAGGACGAGAACCTCTACGATCTTTACACCGACAACTATTCTGATTGCAACGTCATCATTGTGGACGAGTGCCAGTTTTTATCCCCCGAGCAGGTGGACGAACTTGCGGATCTTGTGATCGAGAAAGACGTCCCCGTGCTTTGCTTCGGGCTCTCCACGGACTTTACAACGCATTTGTTCCCCGGGAGCAAGCGGCTCTTTGAGATCGCGGGATCCATCAGCGAGATCAAGTCGGTGTGTACCTGCGGCGCAAAGGCGACCGTGAACGCCCGCATCGACGGGGAGGGGAATATCGTCACGGAAGGTTCCCAGATCTGCATCGGCGGAAACGAGCGGTATGTGGCCATGTGCAGAAGATGCTGGCTCAAACGGATCAGGGAGCAAGAGAGCCGTTCTTCCCTAAAACAGCCATAAATAAAAAAACGTTCTAAAACAAGATTTACGGAGCGAAGGATATGCAAAAGGTTTTCAACAAGTTTTCAGCGTTCGTTCTTTCGGTCGTGATGCTCTTCGGGCTCGTATCCGTGAGCGTCCCCGCGGCGGAACCATCCGTTGCGGAAGCCACGGCGGTCATGGAGACCGCCTATACGGGATCCTATTATAGCCAAATTACGGCGACGGAGGGGAATGAGCTCCTCGGTCAAGTCCACGACCTCATTACGACGACGCACACGAAGTATACGTCGTACGACGATTGCAAAAACCCGACGTATGTCAAGAAAACCGATCCCGGTACGGGCGGCGCGCTCATGGAGTTCTATGCGCGGGCAAATCTGTCCTCTTCATGGCAGAGCGGCGCTGTCGGAACTTGGAACAGGGAGCACGTTTGGTGCCAAAGCCATTCAAGCGGTCTTTGGGGCACAAGCGGCGGGGGAGGCGACCTTCATCATATCCGCCCGACGGAGAGCAGAGTAAACAGCGCGCGCGGCAACAACAAGTACGCCGAATTCAGCGGCGGCAACGAGGTGTGGTATAGGGACGCGAGCAACAAGCAGATCGCTCTCGCGGGATACACGAGCGGCGGCAAATTCATGCCCAAGGACGAGGTGAAGGGCGACGTTGCGCGCATCGTCATGTATGTCTATACACATTATAATACATTCAGAAATGTCTATGGATCGACGAACGGGAGCGGAAGAAGCTCTTACTTCGGAAATTTGAAATTCACCGACATCATGGCGCCGACCAGCGAAAGCGCGGCGATCAGCCTTCTTTTGGAGTGGAACGAATCCGATCCCGTCGACCAGAGCGAGATCACCCGCAACGAGGCCGTCTACGAAATACAGGGCAACCGCAATCCTTTCATCGATCATCCCGAATATGCGGAGGCGATCTGGGGGGACGGCACAATTACGCCTGATCCGTCGGAACTGACGGCGCTCACCCTTACGCCCGCTACGGTTTCGATCCCCGTCGGGCAGAGCAGGGCGCTCACCGTCACGGCGACGCCCGCGAATGCGAGCAAAGCGGTCACATGGTCGAGTTCGGATGCGACGGTCGCCTCTGTTGCGGACGGCGTTGTTACGGCAAGAAATGAGGGCACGGCGACGATCACAGCGACGAGCGCGGTAAAACCTTCCGTCAAGGCGACGGCGACGATCCATGTCACAAAAGCGTCGGTCGGCGGAGAGGAAGGCTCGTTCACGATCACCCGTTCTACATTTGCTTCACCTTCGGCGTCTTATGACTTCCAGCCGTGGTCGGCGGGCGGCGTAGAGGGCGTCGCCTACATCTACGGCGCAAATGCGGACGCAATGCAGTTCAATTCCTCCAAAACCGAGCATTATCTCGCAACGACCACACCCGTTCCCGGGGCGATCAAATCGGTCACGGTGAAGATGCAGGAGGGGAAGGACAGCAAAGAATGGGCGCTCTACACATCCGCCTCGCCCTACGATGAAATGTCGGGCAATCCTTCGGGAGAGCATGAGTGCGGCACGCAGACAGTCACGGAGGAGGGCGTAACGTGGACGGTAGAGGGGAGCGATAGTTATTTTGCCCTCGTTTATATGGATAGCGGCGCGGCCTATCTCGATAGCATCGTTGTCGAATACGGCGGAGACGGAGGTGGCGGCAGTGAACACGTCCATCATTACGAATATCAATCGTTCGACGATGACGATCACATCTATGTCTGCACGGAGTGCGGAGACGTGCAAAAGCGGGAGCCGCACGAATATTCGGACGAGAACGACACGACCTGCGACGTCTGCGGACACGAGAGGACGATCGGCGGGGGCGGCACGCAGGAAGATGGCAAAAATCTCGAAGCGTTCCATTCTGCGGTCGCTTCGATCGTGACGGATGGTTCGCTTTCCGAACGGTTCGCTTCGATCAACAAGGCGATCCAAGCCTATCAGGCGCTGTCCGAGTCCGAAAGGACGCTTGCGGAGGAGGATCTGGAAGTTCTTCTTGCGGAGATCGCTCTGTATAACGAATCGGTGCATGGATATAACGCCGATGCGGAACAGGCGGATCGTGCCGTCCTGCACGGCGGATCCGCGGACGGCTGATTCGGACGGATAAACGGAGGTAAAAACGATGAAAAAATCGGTTTTGATTCTTGCGACGGTATGTTTTGCGGCAATTTGCCTCTCCGCATGCGATCTTACGGGCGGAACCCAAAACGGGGACGACGTTCCCGACGATCAAACGGTCGTGAAAGATGAATACGCGGCGCTCAACGAAATGGCGGCAATGGAGTATTCCCGCGTCGTATTGACGGTGACGGATACGTTCGGCGAAGATCTGGCTCTTACAAGCGTCTACGAGATCGGCTACTCGGGAGATTGCGTGACGATCGACTATACGGTCGAACGCTTTGCCGAGTTCGACGGGACGGAAAGCGTCTTGCCCGATTTGAAAACAACGCTCTCGGGGAAAACCGTCATTCTGGACGGAGAGATCTTTTCCGTCACGGGCGACGACGTCGGAATTACGCCGTCCGCCGCAGCGCTCGGGTTTACTTTCAAGGCGGAATATTTCGAAAACGCCGATCTCAACGAAGTCTATCTGAAAGCCGACGTCAAGGATCCGTCCGCCTTTTTGGGTACGCAAATCTCCTGTACGGAGATGAAACTCACGGCGACCTTCTTCGACGCACTCAGCGAGATCCTCGTGTCGTATGTGTCAGAAAGCGGGAGCAACGTGAGCCTTCGGTACGTCTTTTACCCGGCGGAAACGGGCGGATCTGCGTCATAACGGCTTTCCGCGCACGGAGACCCCGCTTGTTCTTCAAAATATTTGAATGAATAAATACAAAAATCCTGTATTTTTGTGAAATCAAAAATTTCACGGAATTATTTTCGTCCCGCACTTGCTTCTTTTCCAAATCTATGGTATAATGCGGTGTGGAAGATGGAAAAGCAAGGCGAAGTTAAAAACAGCGGAAACTATGCGATGTTCGATCTTCGCAGGATCGGGATCGTAAGAAGAGCTTCCGCATGGCTCTTGGATGCGATCCTTCTTGCGGTTCTGACGACGGGTCTCATGTGGATCATCTCACTCATCTGCGGTTTTTCCCAAGCGCAAGGACTTGCGACACAGTATTATAACGAGTGGAAGAGTTTCCGAAAAGAGGAGATCCCCGCCGTAGCGGAGGCGTACGGGTACGTCTATACGGAGACCGGGGATGATGACTATACCATCACAAAGGACGGCGCAGAGGCTGGGCTGGAAGACGTTACCGGCGATCTCATCAAGGGCGTTGCCGAATATTACGGCTTTACCTACACGAAAACGGAGAACGATAGTATTTCCATCTCAAAGGACGGCGCGGCCGTAACGCTTGGCGACGTCAAAGAAACGCTTCTCGCGTCAAGCAGTGCACGCCCCGCGTTTGCGGATGCTTTTATCCGCTATACGGAGCTTCCTTCGATCGACAAGACGAACCATCAATACGAATACGTCTATACGCTCCTTTTTATGATGATATCCGTCGGGCTCGCATTGTCTTTCCTTATTTTAGAATTTATTGTACCTGTTTGTCTGAAAAACGGGCAAACTGTGGGGAAAAAGGTCTTTTCTATTTGTCTTGTCCGCCCGAATTGCGTCAGGATCGCTAACGTTGCGCTCTTTGGCAGAACGATCCTCGGCAAATATGCCATCGAAACGATGTTTCCCATTCTCCTTGTCTTTATGTTTTTCTTAGGCGGGGGAGGGATCGTGACGGTGATCCTGTTCGCGGCGATTTTCCTTTTGAATATCATTTTGTTCTTTGCGACGAAGAACAGGACGCCGATCCACGACGTCATTGCCGTTACGGCGGCAGCCGATATGAAATTACAGATGATCTTTGCATCGGAAGAAGAATTGAACGAGAAAAAAGCACAACTGCAAAAAGAGATCGCCGAACGCGCGGAAAGCTGACGGCGGCTTGGAATACCGTACAACAAAATCACAGCAGAAAAGGAATATATTTATGAAAGTTGTATTGCAGCATCTCACAAAGATCTTCCCAAGTCGTAACAAGAAGGACAAGAGCGCCGAAGTCGTTGCCGTAAACGATTTCAATCTTGAGATCCCCGACGGTAAATTGATCGGTCTCCTCGGTCCCTCCGGTTGCGGAAAGAGCACCACGCTGTACATGATCAGCGGGTTGCAAGCTCCGTCAAACGGAAAGATTTTCTTCGGCGACGACGACGTGACCGCGCTTGCCCCCGAAAACAGAGGCATCGGTCTCGTATTCCAGAATTATGCGCTCTATCCGCATATGACTGTACAACAAAATATTCTGTTTCCTTTGCAGAACTTGAAAGGTGAAAACAGGCTCTCCAAGGAGGAAATGCTGACGCGGGCTTATGAAGTCGCAAAGCTTGTCCAGATCGACGAGTATATGGACCGTAAGCCGTCCGAACTTTCGGGCGGGCAACAACAGCGCGTTGCGATCGCACGGGCGCTAGTCAAAATGCCGCGTGTTCTCCTCTTGGACGAGCCTCTTTCTAATCTTGACGCCCGTTTGAGGCTTCAAACCCGCGAGGAGATCAGAAGGATCCAGCGGGATACGCAGATCACGACCATTTTCGTCACGCACGACCAGGAAGAGGCGATGTCCATTTCCGACTTCATCGTCGTCATGAAACTTGGCGTTATCATGCAGACGGGCAAACCGCAGTGGGTGTACGACGATCCCGCGAATCTTTTCGTCGCGAAATTCCTCGGCACGCCGCCCATCAACGTGTTTACGGGCTCCGTCCGCGGCGGCGCTCTCTATATCGGGGAGGAAGAAGTCCTTTCCGTGCCCGGCGTCGAAGATCAGGACGTCTATGTCGGCGTTCGTCCCGAGGGTTTCCTTTTGGACGAAAACGGGGGACTTAGCTGTGCGATTTCGGGCATCGACGTCATGGGCAGGGACGTTTCCGTCGTGTCCACCAACGCAAATTCGCTCAATCCCGTGGTCCGCTCCATCATTTCGGCGGACGAAATGGGCAAGATCTCGGGCGAATCCGTGAAATTCAACCTGAAACCTCACAAGGTTTTCCTCTTCAACAAGGAGACGGAACAGCGCGTTTATTTCGGGGAACAGATGGCGGCGCACGAGGCGATGGTCGCCCAAATGGCGGAAGAGGGGCAGAACTACGTCACGCACGAAGGGCCTCTTCCGCGCGAAGCGGACGATGCGGCGAAGGAGGAGGTCTCCGTCCCGGTCAAGAAAGGATTTTTGGCGAAGATCAAAGAAAAGTTCAAGAAGCCGAAGGACGAACAACCGGAGACCGCAGAGGAAACCCCTGAAAGTGCAGAAGAACCCTCCGAAAGCGTAGAAGAACCGCAAGCGGAGTCCGCTAAGGAGAACGCCCCCGAAGGCGAACAGACGGATAAGGAGGGCTGAGCATGAACAAAAAGAAAAACCAATGGAAAGCGTGGCTGTATCTTTTGCCTGCGCTCGTCGTCCTCGGCGTATTCACGGTATGGCCGATCATCAATACGCTCAGAATGGGATTTTTGGAGGGGTATAACTCCGCGGGCGAAAGGCTCGGGCAGCCGTTTTCCTTTGGATTCGCGAATTTCACGAGCGTCATCGGTTACAGTGAATTCACGACCTGTCTGGGCAATACGCTGCTGCTCACAGTGGTCACGGTTCCCATCTCCACGATGCTGGCGCTTCTCATCGCGGTCGCGCTCAACTCCATTAAACCGCTCAAAAAGTTCTTCCAGACGATCTTTTTCCTGCCTTACGTCACCAATTCGATCGCGATCGGTATGGTCTTTATGGCGATGTTCAGCATGATCGGCGTCATGCCCGGAAGAGAACCGATGTCGATCGGGATCATCAACACGATCATCGAAGCATTCGGCGGCACCCGTATTGACTGGGTAAACCAGACGTCAGGTTGGGGCGCAAACTTTTTCGTCCTCGTCGTTTTCATCGTATGGAATGCGCTTCCGTTCAAGATCCTTGTGCTTCTCGGCGGATTACAAAATGTGGATAAGCAGTACTATGACGCCGCGAAAGTGGACGGCGCGTCGAGATGGCGCATCTTCTGGCGCGTCACCGTGCCGCTCCTTTCCCCGATGATCGCATATGTCGTCATTACGGGCTTTATCGGCGGATTTAAGGAATATAACAGCATTATCGGTATTTTCGGCGACACGATGGGACCCAACACCCAGCAGGGTAAATGGAATACCATGGTCGGATATATCATTCAAAACGTCAGCGGGTTCCAAGGGCGCGCGAGCGCGGCGGCAATCATTCTGTTTGCGATCATCTTCGCCGTTACCCTGATCAACCTCTATGTCAGCAAGAAAAAGGTGCATTACTAAGGAGGGACGGACATGTCGGACGAAATAAAGAAACTGAATGAAAACGACGCTTCCTCCGAAGCGGAAAAGAAACCGGAAGGCGAAGTCCTTGGCGGGAAAGACGAGATCGCCGCGACCGCAAAGCGGCAGACCGTGAAAAAGGTTCTTGTCCAGATCGGATTGTATACTTTCCTCACCGTCATGGCGGTCGTCGTCCTGTTCCCGTTCTATTGGATGCTCATCTCGTCGGTCAAGACGCAAGCGGAATATAACGCATACAATCCTTCGCTTTGGCCGCGGCAATTCATATGGCAAAACTATAAAGGTCTGTTCGTCGACGTCCACGAGAACGGCATTGTGATAGAAGGGGTCGCAGACCAGCTCAATCTCGGCACGCTCTTCCTGAATACCGTCCTTGTCGGCGTCGTATCGACGATCTTGTCTCTCATCGTCACGGTGCTCTCCGCCTATGCGTTCGCAAGGCTGGAATTCAAAGGGAAGAATGTTCTTTTCGCCCTCATGCTCGCGACGATGATGATCCCGGGCGAACTCTTCACGATCACAAACTATGTTACGGTCGGTTCGTCGGGGCTCGGTTGGGTAAGCCACAGCGCGGCGGAACAGGTCACAACGGGCGAATCGTTCCGTGCGTTTTTGGCGCTCGTCGTTCCTTTCCTCGTGAGCGTATTCTATATCTATCTATTGCGGCAAAACTTCATGCAGATTCCCAACGAATTGTATCTCGCCGCAAAGGTGGACGGGACGAGCGATTTGAAGTACCTTTGGAAGGTGATGATCCCGCTCTCCGCGCCCACGCTCATTTCCATTACGATCTTAAAGATGATGGGGGCATGGAACTCCTATGTGTGGCCGAATCTCGTTGCGGGAGAGGCGTTCAAGCTAGTCACCGTCGGGCTACGCGGCGCCGCATTCAAGACAAACGAACTCATTAATTATCCTTTGCAAATGGCGGCGGTCGTGCTTGTGACTCTCCCGCTCCTCATCGTATTCATCTTCTTCCGCAAATATATCATGCGCGGCGTATCGCGCAGCGGGATCAAGGGTTGATATCCCTCGGCGCCCCTAAAAGACCTTCGCGGGCGGACGTCCTCTCGGCGTCCTGAAAGAGCTCCGCGGGCGGACATCCTCTCGGCGCCCCCTTGAGGGGAGCTCCGCCGCAGGCGGTGAGGGGGTGTAGTCATCAAATCGGAAAAAATCAAAAAAATATAAGGAGATTCGTATGAAGAAAAAAATTGGTGCTGTTTTATTGGCGGGCGCCCTGACGTGTACGGTCGGGTTCAGCCTTGCGGGATGCGGCGGTGAGGTCCAACAGGAATTCGAAATGCCGGATTCGGGCTTCGACGTAACGCAGCCTGTCGAGATCACGTTCTATCATACCATGGGCGCAAAGCTCAAAGGGATCCTCGATAAGATGATCCCCGAGTTCAACAAGCTCTATCCGAACATCACCGTTACGAACAGGTCGCCGGGCGGCTGGGACGAGATCAAAACCCAGATCGTTACGGAGCTCGGGGATAATTCCAATCCCGATGTTGCTTATTGCTATCCCGACCATGTTGCGGAGTACATCCAATGGCAGGCGGCACAGACCTTGGACGACTTCCTTCCCGGCGGAAGATACGAGAATTATACCGTAAAACAGGTGAAGCTCGACGAGAAGGGGAACCAGGTGAAGGACGGCGATAATTACGTCTATGAGGAAGTTCCTCTCGGACTTACGCAGGAGCAAAAGGACTCTTTCATTGATGCTTTCTATAACGAGGGCAACAAGTTCGAGGACGGCTCCAAGACGTATACGCTTCCTTGGAGCAAATCGACCGAAGTCATCTTCTATAATGCCGACTTTTTGGAACAGCATTCGCTCGAGGTTCCCGAAACGTGGGATGAGCTCGAAGATTTCTGTGAGGCAGTCAAGAAGATCAACGATTCCCTCATTCCTTTCACATACGACTCCGAAGCAAACTGGTTCATCACCATGTGCGAACAGTACGGTTCGGGCTATACTTCTTCGACGGGCGAAAAGTTCCTTTTCGACAATGAGACGAACCGCGCATTCGTGCAGCGCTTTGCCGAGTGGCGTCAGAAGGGGTACTTCACAACGCAGATCCTGAACAGTAACGCTTATACCTCCGAACTCTTTACGTCCGAGAAGAGCATCATGTGCATCGGTTCCACGGGCGGTACGGGGTATCAGATGGACACCAGCGGCGAGACTGCGCCCTTCAAAGTCGGGATCGCTCCCATTCCCCAGCTCAAACCGTATTCTTCCGATCACGAAGGATATGACGAAAATTATCATGCGAAGGTCATTTCGCAGGGACCCTCCGTCTGCATTTTCAGGAACAACGATCCTCAAAAAGTGCTTGCAAGCTGGCTGTTCGTGAAGTACTTCACGACGAATGTCGAATTCCAGGCTCGTTTCTCCGCGGAATCCGGCTATATGCCCGTTCTCAAACCCGAAGTCATGCGGACGAATGCGATCTATGACGAATTCCTCAACGATACCGAGGCGTCGAGCGCATTGAAGGCGCTTGCCGTTGACGTCGGTATGCAGCATTCGACGGATTACTTTGTCTCTCCCGCATTCTTCGGTTCTTCCACGGCGCGCGAGCAGGTCGGCCAGCTGATGGCGGCTGTATTCGAACGTCCCGATACGCTCGACGCAGAATTCAGGAAGGCGATGGAGAAGTGCGAGTATTACAGCTGATGATCGGGAAATAATCCGAAAAGGAAGGATAGTATGAAGAAAATCTTTAAGATCCTGATTTCGTCCGTTTGCGCCGCGGTGTTCGCTCTCCCGTTATTCGCAGGGTGCGATTCCTCGGACAGCGGGGATAAAAACGGGGACGAGGGTAACACAAATCCTACCCCCGAAAAAGTGGATTATGCAGGTCAGGTTCATCTCGATCTGGACGACCCGTCAACGAAGAAGCAGGAGGTCAAAGTCCGCCTCTTTATCGACGGCGACACGACCCACTTCGACCCTTTGAGCAACGTCTCCGATTTCGCCGCCACGCAGAATTATATCAAGGCGCGCTATCTTGCGGTCAACACGCCCGAATCCACGGGTACGATCGAGAAGTGGGGGAAAACGGCTTCCATCTTCACAAAGACGCAGCTTGAAAGCGCGGAATCCATCATTGTCGAATCGGATGACGACAAATGGAATATCGACTCCACGGGCGAAAGATATCTCCTTTGGATCTGGTATAAGCCGGCGGGCGCGGACGATTACCGCAATCTCAATATCGAACTGTTGCAGGAAGGCTACGGAAAGGGCTCCGCGATCGTCGATTCCCGCTATGAAAAGGAAGCGAATCTCGCGCTCATCCAGGCGCAGAACAGGCAGGAACACGTGTTCTCACCCGCAAGCACGGTAGACGTAAACTTCTTCGAAGGCGAAGCCGCCAACATCACGCTCCGCGAACTTCGCTTCCATGCGCAGGACTATGAAGGCCGCGCGGTACGCGTAGAGGGGACGGTCGTTGCCCGTTTCAGCAATTCGGCTTACATTGAGGATTACGATGAAGAAGTCGGAACTTCCTACGGATTCTCCGTGTTCTACGGCTACAATACGGGCAAGATCCTCGATATTCTCACAGTCGGCAACCGCGTCAGCGTGCGCGGCAAAGTGACCGAGTTCCAGGGTACTTACCAGATCTCCGACGTCGATTACGACAGATTTGAACCCGACGCCGAGACGAATACGTTCCTTCTCGATGAGGAAACCGTCGAGATCCCCTTCAAAGTCACCGATGCGAAAACCATCGTCAACGGGACGGGCAATATTTCCGCGCAGTTTGAAGTTTATGATGAAGAGCTCGGCGAAGAAACGCTCAAAACCTTCTCCATCGACTCGCGCGAGGCGATCATGTCTACTTCCGTCACCGTGGAGCATTTGAAGATCACGCGGATGTACACGACGAACAACGGCGGCGATAGCGACGGCGCGATCTCGATCTATTGCGTCGCGGACGACGGTACGGAAATCACCGTCCGCACGCAGGTTTTGAAGAAAGACGACAAATCGCCCGTGACCGAGGCGGATTTCACCGTCGGCGGCTACATCACAGTCAAGGGCATCGTCGATAAATTCACCGACAAGAACGGCAAAGTAAGTTATCAGGTGGCAGTCCATAAATTCGCGAACATTGAATGTTTGACTGCATGAAATAAGCGGCTCCTCCATACGGGGGAGCCCTGTCATGCGTACTGTTCTATCCGCCTTGTTCGGAAAACTCCGTGCGGGCGGGAATCAAATTCGGTTTTATGTAACAACATAAAATAAATATCTTAAAAGGAGAAAAGGTATGAAAAACAGATGGCTAATCGGGCTTGCTACCGCCGCAATGGCTGTGACAATGGCGTTCGGCTTTGTAGCGTGCGGCGACGACACAACGGAACCCGATCCCGTTCCCGGTCCCGGCGGTACCGTGGATGACGGCGGCGAAACGTTGACCGATTCGGAAATCGCAAAGCGTGCGATCAACACAGTCAAGGGGCTCTATGGTTCGACCGAAGTTCAAACTACCGGGGCGGACTATCAAGTGCTCGGCCAGACGAAAGTCGGCGGAAAGACTTACACCTACGATTGGTCGGTAAGTTCCACCTTCGAAGGCTACGAAAATTATGTGACGGTCGGCGAACTCGTGGGCAATTATGTGACGATCGGCATCAAGAAGGCGACGGTCGAGATCGAGTATACGTTAAAAGCCTCGGTCACCGTCGGCGAGGCGACGGAATCCATCGAATTCCTGAAAAAGATCCCCAAGGGCGAAGAGAGAACGGAGGAAACCGTTACCAAATCGCTTGCATTCAGCATGGATACCCGTACGAGTACCGAAGCCGCGAAGCAAGTATATGAGCAAAACGGCGTTACGGTCACGAACTTAAAGGGGAGCGGCTCGGACATCAATTCGTCTTACTATGGACGCTTCTACAAGGGCTCTGTCGTTCAGATCGAGTTCCCGGGCATCCTTCATGTTGATTTCCACACCCATCCCGGCTACGACGACTCTAATTATTCCGAAGAGTTGCAGAAGAGCCTTTTAGCCGCATATCCCGACGCAAAGATCGAGGTTACAGATGGGGAAACGGAGGATCTCGTCTCCTTCGAGCTCGGGTCGGCCACTGACGTTGTCGAATTCACCTGCACCGCGCAGATCAGAATGGATTCCATCGACGTCGAAGGTAAGGCAGGCGGCGCATCGGCTGCGGATAAAGTCAAGTCGGCGAAATCGACGCTCAAACTTTCACAGCAGAACTACTTCGAGCTTGATACGATCGCTCTTCCCACCGAAGAAAACGGCGTGTCGGTCTCGTGGGCGCTGTCCGGTAGCTCCGACTACGTGAACGTTTCCGAAAATAAGCTCAACGTCACCTCTCTTCCTGACTCCGGGAGCGCCCAAGCGACCCTTACCGCCACGCTCAAATTGGAAGAAGAGCAGGATACCAAGGACGTTACGATCACCCTTCTTCCCGCGCCTACGCTTACGAACGACGGTACCGCGGCACATCCTTATACGGCAGTTGAAGCTCTCACTGTAACGAATCTTGTCGACGATGACGGATATTACAGCAAGAGCGGCGCGCCCCGTGCCGTCTATGTGACCGGTTATGTCGTGAATATCGGCTCGTGGAACAGTGATTTCTCGAACTGGAACAACGTCTATATCGCGGATTCCGCAGCGAGCACAAAGGATTCCGAGGACGCTATCCAGATTTTCAGAATGGTTCCCAACGATGTATTGACGGAAGGGAATCTCCAGCTCGGCGCAAAGATCACCGTCGTCGGCTTCCTTCAAAATTACAAGGGGAACACCCCCGAAATAACCTTTAACGGCGACACGAGCGTTACTGCTTCCTCTTACACTCCGCCCACGGACGATCAGCAGATCAAAAACGCATTGGCAGCCGTTCCCGAGACGCTCACCGTTTCGTCTACGGGTGTTACAACGCTTCCCGCGTCTACCGTTCCAGCCGTTACGTTCAGCTGGGCGTTGAAAGACGGCAATTCGCTTCCCGAAGGTTCTTCCTATGCAGAAGGAAAGATCACGGTTACGACGCTTCCCGCGGAAGAAAAGCAAGTCGTGTTCACCGTGACCGCGACCTGCGGCAGCGAACCTGCACAGACCAAGGACGTCACTGTTACGATCACGCCCGGAGGCTCCACTACGGAAGGCTTTACTCCCATTTCCGCGCCCGCCGCAGGCAGCGATTACTACCTTGCGATGGACATCAACGGCACATGGTATTACTCCACGGGCGCTATGGCGGGGCACTTCCTCGGAACGACCACCGATATTAGTGCGGCTGCAAAAGTGACCGTTGCCGCTTCCGGCAACGGCTGGACGCTCCAAACCAATGGCAAGTATCTTGAAATCCAAAAGGTTGACGGATACAACAATATCGTGCTCGCGGACGCCCAGACCGCAGGTCAAGTTTGGGTATGGGATGAATCTCACGCTGTGTTCACGATGACGGTTGGCACAGATACCTTCTTCATGGGAACATACGGTGACTATACGACCTTCAATGCGGCGTTTGTTTCCTATCTCGACAAAGATAACGAATATATCGGCAAGATCGGAACTTACAGCGGTAGCGAAGCTCCCGAACCCGGCCCCGGCGGAGAAACCACGGGCGACTTCACGGCCATTACCGCTCCCCAAGCAGGCAGCAACTATTATATGTCGATGAAGATCGCGGACGGCAAAGAGCACTATCTCACCGGTTCTTTGGATGGTCAAGGTTACTATTTGACGACCACGACCGAGCTTTCGCAGGCTGCGAAGGTCGAACTGCGTGCAGACGGCGCCGGCTGGTTGATCCTCGTCGGCGGGAAATATCTCGAATTGAAACTCTCCTCCGACAAAACGCATGCAAATCCCGTTCTTCTTTCGGCACAGACGTCGAACATGCACTGGGAATGGGATGAAACGAATAAGATCTTCACATGGACGGACGAAAATAATACGAAGTGGTTCCTCGGCACGAGAAGCGACAGAACGTTCGACACGGTCGGCGGTTGCGATTATGAAAAGTATGTAGCAGAGAACTACAAAGCGGTTGTCGGCACGGTCGGCGGCGAAGGTGGCGGTGGCGGCGATGAGCCGACGCACGTCTGCGGACACGTCTGCGAGATCTGCGGCAAGTGCACCGATAATGCTTGCGAGGATCCCGTCTGCGCCGACAAGTGCGGAGGGCACACGCTCGTTGAAACCGATTTCACCACGACGGAGATCACGGAACTCAAAGCTCTTGTCTCCGAGAGCGGCAAGACCACGACCGAGAAGTATTTCGCAATCGGTATCGTCAAGTCTATCAAGGACGATTATAATTCCGAAATCTACATTGTAGATGAACAAGGTAATGAACTCCTCGTTTACAGATTGCTGAACGAGGATGGCACTACGGTTCTTCAAACACCCAGCACACTCTTCACCGAAGGGGACACGATCGTCGTCTATGGCGTTATGACCAACTATAACGGCACGATCGAAATGCAGTATGCTTGGCTCGTTCAGATCAACAGCGAGGCAAAGACGGACGAAGCGAAGTTATTGCTTCTCACCGTATCGCTTCCCGCAGTTGTCGACAAAGATTTCGATCTGCCCGTGGTAGAAGGCGTCACCTATGCAGTTCAAAGCGGAGAGGGGATCAAGATTCAGGAAAATAAGGCGACCGTCACCCGTACGGATGCCCGCCAGGAAGTTGTGATCAGAGCAACGGCGTCTGTTCATGAAAAGACTGCGACGAAAGATTTCACGGTTGTTGTAAAGCAAACGATCACAGATTCCGAAGAAATCAGTGTAACCGTCGGCCAATTGCTTGCAGGACAGAGTCCCAATGCGTATTCCGCTTCCGGCAGCAATCCCGTAGATTGCTATATGTTCAGCTGGACAGATGTCGGAAACTATGGCTTGATCCAGATGAGAAAGACCAAGCCGTCGAGCTTCTGGAATACAGACGCTTTCACGCTTTCCATTTCGAAAGTTGAGATTACATGGGCATCCAAGCAACAGGCCTCTACGGATAATCTTAAAATCGAACTTTCCAACAACAAAGATTTCACAAGCGCGCAATCCGTCACTGTTTCCGCAGTCGTCGGCCAAAAAGCAGAGGTTACCGCCAGCGGCACAGATTATGTCTATATCCGTGTCACCCAAAATGGCAACTATGCCGTTTATATTGACGAAGTGAAGATCATCTGCGCAAAACAGACTTCCGAACCCGAGACCGCACAGCAGAAAGTGGAAAACGCCTTGAAAGAGGTTTCCGACGAGTATACCGTTACGGCGGCAGGGGATTACAATCTTCCTACCTCCACGGTGGGCGAAGTGACGTTCTCGTGGGCGGTGGATGCAGAGCATGCCGATACATATCCCGTTGAGAACGGCGTGTTGAAAGTGGGCGATTCTCTTCCCGACGTGGAAACGAGATTAACGCTCACACTCACCGCAAAATGCGGCGAGGAATACACCACCACCAAACAAGTCACGATCATCATTTCGGCAAAAGAGTCCGGTCCCGTCACCCCGTCGGGAAGCGAAGTGATATTTGATTTGGAAACGGCTTGCACGGCAACAGGCGGCACCCTTTTGAGCGATGAAGCGGCCAAGGAACTCTTTGATACAGCAAGCAATAACTCCGAAGAACTTATTTATCTCACCGTTGCAGCTGTTTATGAGGGCACGGGCGCTGGCGGCGCGAAAGGTAACACGTCGATCCTGAAAATGGGATCGAGCGGGAACGGCGGCCAAATAAAGCTTGTATTCAATAAGGTCGTAACGAGCGTTACGTTGAAAGCGCAAGATTTCGCTACGTCCGGTACCGCAAAAACGATTTCCGTGAATGGTTCCGAAGAGAAGAGCCTTTCTATCGGTTCAAGCAGTGATCTTACATTCTCTCTTACCGATTCGACAACAATTGTTACGATTACTTCTTCCGAACGTGCGTACATCTATTCGATCAAAGTGACGCTGTCCGACGATACTACGGTAAATGAAAGCGCGAAGATCGTTGACGCGCTCTCCTTTGTCCCCGATTCGATCAACGTGAAGGAAGCGGGCGATTATGTGCTTCCTACTTCCATGTACAGCGATGTTCACTTTGCATGGGTTTCCGGTAATGAGACCTATCCCATCAAAGACGACACAAAACTTGACGTCAAAGAACTTCCCAAGGCGGAGGTTGCAAACTTCGAGCTTACTTTGACTGCAACCTGCGGAAATGGCGAACAGAAGACCAAGCAGGTGGCCGTATCCGTGGATAAGTATGCTCCCAAATTGACTTTTAACTTTGCGCTCATCACAGATAATGCGCCCAGCACAACAGCTATGCAAACTAATGAAGAGCTCAAGACGTATCTTGAAGGCGCAATTGCGGGACAGAGTTTGCTTGCAAACTTCACCAACTGTTCAATTGATGGAACCGATAACAGCGTTTATAACGGCGATTCTTCCAATGGTAAATATACCCTTAAATTAGGTAAAAGCAAAGGTAACGGAAAAGTGACGCTCAATTTCTCCGAAAATGTTACCAAAGTGGTTATTGAATGGAAAGGGCATAGCACTAGCGAAGGCGCGCTTACGGTAAACGATACCCAGAAATCGAACGATGGTACTACTATGAGTACTACAATCAAATCTCAGGAATGGGTACTTTCTTCGCCTTCAACATCTGTGACGATCGGCTCGGCCAAGCGTGCTTATATCAGCTCGATCATTGTTTACTTTGAAGCAGAGGCGTAAACATCGCCGCAAGACTCTAACAAAACCCCAACGCGTCACAGCGTACAAAAACAACCTTCCGAGAGGAAGGTTGTTTTTTGTGTGTTTTACGACTCTCATGTCCCCTTCGTAGTCGTTCATCTCATGCCCCCTCCGTGGGAGGGGGGTAGGGGGGTGGGGCGAGTCCTAAAATAATGTTGACGCTATTCAGAATCGTGC